>NZ_FUZD01000018.1:0-88978 GCF_900168135.1 Arthrobacter sp. 49Tsu3.1M3 | reverse complement strand
CGGTCAGATGGAAGCAGCCGAGGCGCTCGGCATGACGAAGACCAAAATCATGTGGCGCATCATCCTCCCGCAGGCGATGCGTGTGATCGTTCCGCCTACCGGGAACGAGACGATTGGCATGCTGAAGACCACGTCACTGGTCCTGGCCGTGCCGTTCACCTTGGACCTGACCTTCGCGACCAATGCCCTGGCGAACCGGACGTACCTGCCGGTGCCCCTGCTGATCGTCGCGGCTATCTGGTACCTCATCATCACCAGCCTGTTGATGGTGGGCCAGCACTTCATTGAGGCGCACTACGGCAAGGGCGTGGATAACCGGGTTCCGGCAACAGTGAACCCGGCGGCCGCCAAGGCTGCCGCAGCTGTGGCGCCCAGCGCCGAGGCCGAGCCGGACCTCAAGATGGACTTCCCCGAGGAGGAGGCGAAATGACGATCACCACAGATAAGCCGCTGGTCAAGATCGAGGGCCTTCACAAGTACTACGGCACGCACCACGTGCTGCGCGGCATCGACCTGAACGTCAACCAGGGAGAAGTGTCGGTTGTGATCGGCCCGTCCGGCTCGGGCAAGTCCACCATGCTGCGCTGCGTAAACCTGCTGGAGACCATCAGCGCCGGACGCATTTCCGTGGGCGGGGACCTGATCGGCTACCGCGAGGTCAAGGGCAGGCTTCATGACCTGAAGACCAAGGAAATCGCCGCCCAGCGCCGCGAGATCGGCATGGTCTTCCAGCGCTTCAACCTGTTCCCGCACAAGACGGCGCTGGCGAACATCATGGAAGCTCCGGTCCAGGTCAAGGGCCAGTCAAAGGCCGTGGCGCGGAAACGGGCCCTGGAACTGCTGGACCGGGTGGGGCTCGGCGACCGCGCCGGGCACTACCCCTCCCAGCTCTCCGGCGGCCAGCAGCAGCGCGTCGCGATTGCCCGCGCCCTGGCCATGGACCCCGAGCTCATGCTCTTCGATGAGCCCACGTCCGCGCTCGACCCGGAGCTCGTGGGCGATGTGCTGAACGTGATGAAGGACCTCGCAAAGTCGGGCATGACGATGATCGTGGTGACGCACGAGATCGGCTTTGCCCGGGAGGTCGGGGACCGCCTGACCTTCATGGACGGCGGCATCGTCGTGGAGTCGGGCGACCCGCGGGAGGTCCTGGCCAATCCCCAGCACCCCCGCACCAAGGAGTTCCTCAGCCGGGTGCTGTAATTCCGGCATTCCGCACCGATTTCGGACAGCCGCTACGTGGATCCACGTGGCGGCTGTCCTTTTTCGTCGCGGAAACCTGCAGCTACGTCTGCGGGAGGCCCTCCACGGCCGTGGCCACCGCGGCCCGGATGGCGCGGTGCAGTTCCCCGAGCCGGTGCCGGTCCGTGCGCACCTCGATGATGCTGCGGCCCTCCGGCGGGCCGGACAGCGCCTCGGCGAGTTCCGCCGTCGTGCCGACCTGGCGGTGCGGGACGCCGTATGCCGCCGCCAGCGCGGCGAGGTCCACCTGCTGCGGGGTGGCGAAGAGGCGTTCGACGGCGTCGCCGTAGCGCCCCGCCGCGGCGACTGTGCCGTGCTCCAGGAGCCCGAAGATGGCGCCGCCGGCGTCATTGAGCACCACGATCCGCAGCTGCGGTTCGGCCTCGCCGGCCCCGAGCAGGAGTCCCCCGGCGTCGTGCAGGAACGTCACGTCCCCCATGAACACGGTGGTTTCCTGGCCGCCGCCAAGCGCGATCCCGGTGGCCGTGGACGTCGTGCCGTCGATCCCGGCCAGGCCCCGGTTGGCGAACATGGTGGCCTGGGGTTCCGCGGGCGGCGCCCCGGCGAGGTCGACGTCGCGGATCCCGTTCGAGGAGCCCAGGACCAGCTGCCCGCGGGCATGTTTCCAGACTTCGGCGCCCACCGACGGGCCGGTCGCGGCCGGGGATGCGGCCAGGATCAGGTCCACGGCGTGCTGCGCGGCGGCTCCTGCCAGCAGCCAGGCATCGAGCCAGGCGGCAGATCCGCGGCCGGCGAAGTCCGCCAGGTCCGCCAGGGTTTCCAGCGGCAGTTCGGTGCGGCGGCCGGGTTCGTACCAGGCCACCGGAACCGGCTGGTACAGGGCCGACGGGACATCCGCCCGCTCCAGCAGCGCGCTCACCGGCCGGGAGAGCGTGGGGCGGCCGAAGAGGACCACGCGTTCGATCGGCTGTGCCGCGTCCGCGCCGAAGTGCTCGATCAGCAGCCGGTAGGGGCCCACCGCGTTGGGGCCGAAGCGGGCGTTGGAAGACGGCTCGGCCAGCAGCGGCAGGCCGTGCGCGCGGGCGAAAGCCTCGGCGACCGGGCCGGCGTCGTGACCGGCCAGCACCACGGTGCGCCGCTCCGGCAGCGCCGTCGACGCGGCCGGAAAGTCCAGGGCCAGGGGGTTCCGGGCGGCCCGGTAGATGCCGCGTCCGGTGGCCGCAGGCAGCCCGTCGCCCACGGCCGGGACCAGCGGGTCGCGGAAGGCAAGGTTCAGCTGCACCGGCCCGGGCGGGGCGTCCTCGAAAGCTCCGGTGGCGGCGCTGAGGGCCGTTTCGACGGCGCGCTGCGGATCGCTGCCCGCGGGCACGTCGACGGCGAAGCGGACGTGGTCGCCAAAGAGGTCCAGCTGCACGGTGGTCTGGTTGGCGCCGGTCCCCCGCAGCTCCTCGGGCCGGTCGGCGGAGATGACCACGAGCGGCACCGCGGCGTGGTTGGCCTCCATGACGGCCGGGAGGAGGTTGCCGACGGCGGTCCCGGACGTGGTCAGGACGGCGGCAGGCGCACCGGCGGACAGGGCCAGGCCCAGGGCGGTGAAGCCTGCGGACCTTTCGTCGATCCGGACCAGCAGCTCCACCCGTCCGGCGGCTTCGGCCTCGGCCAGGGCGTACGCCATTGGCGCCGAGCGCGATCCCGGGGACACCACGACCTGGCGCACACCGGCGGCGAGCAACGTGTCGACGGCGATGCGCGCAGCCGCCACCGCGGTCAGGCCGCCAGGAGCGGGCGAGCCGGCAGCGGAATCCGCCGGACTCACATGTTCTCCGGCGTTTCGATGCCCAGCAGTTCCAGGCCGCCGGAGAGGCGGCGCAGCGCCAGCGCGCACAGGGCCAGCCTCGAGTCACGGACCGATTCCTCGGCCTTGAGCACCGGGCACTGGTCGTAGAACGTGGTGAAGAGCTGCGCGAGCTCAAAGAGGTAGCCGCAGAGCCGGTGCGGCTCCAGCGCGTCCCGCACCTTGTTCAGCGTCGCGTCGAACTCCAGCAGGTGCAGGGCCAGCGCGCGTTCTGCGGGTTCGACGACGGCGATCGCCGTGGCGGGTCCGCCGGATGCTTCGGCTGCCGGCGTGCCGGCCGCCGGGGTTCCCGCAGCGCCCGCCGGTGTGCCGCCGTCGCCGGTGATTTCTTCCAGTACCCCGGCTTTGCGCAGGATGGAGCGGATCCGGGCCGCGGCGTACTGCACGTAAGGTCCGGTGTTGCCGCTGAGGGCGAGCATGCGGTCGAAGTCGAAGACGTACTCGGTGTCGTGTCCGGTGGAGAGGTCGGCGTACTTGACGGCGCCGATGCCCACCTGGCGGGCGGTCACCGCGCGCTCCGCCTCGCTGAGCTCGGGCCGGCTCGCGTCAATGACGGCGCGGGCACGATCCACGGCCTCCTCGAGCAGGGCCATGAGCTTCACCGGGGCACCGGAGCGGGACTTGAGGATCTTCCCGTCCTCGCCGAGCACGTTGCCGATCTGCACGTGCACGGCCTCGACCGTCTCCGGAAGCCAGCCGGCGTCCCGCGCACTGGCCATGACCATGCGCAGGTGGACGTTCTGCGGGGCGCCCACGACGTAGAGGATCCGGTTGGCCTCCAGGTCGCGGACCCGGTAGCGGATGGTGGCGAGGTCCGTGGTGCCGTAGCCGTAGCCGCCGTCGGACTTGCGGATAATCAGCGGCAGCGGCTGCCCGTCGCGGCCGGTAAAGCCTGGCGGGAAGGTGCACAGGGCGCCGTCGCTGATCCGGGCCAGGCCGCGCTCCTCGAGTTCCTGGCACAGCTGTGCCAGATGCGCGTCGTAGGAGCTTTCGCCGGCGATGTGGTCGTCGGTGAGGCTGATGCCGAGGGTGGAGTAGATGGCGTTGAAGTAGCGCTTGGACTGCGCGACCAGCCGCTGCCATACGGCGAAGGTCTCCTGGTCGCCGCCCTGCAGGGCAACGACGCGGAGCCGGGCCCGGGTGGCGAAGCCGTCCTCGTCGGTGGCGGAGGCATCGAACTTGGCCCGGGCGGCCTGGTAGAAGGCGCTGGGGTCCTCCACCAGCAGCGCCGCCTCCGGGGAGTCCTCGCCGACCTCCAGCCAGTGTTCGATCAGCATCCCGAACGGGGTGCCCCAGTCACCGATGTGGTTCTGCCGGATCACGGTGTCGCCGAGGGCTTCGAGCACCTTGACGAGGCTGTCACCCACCACGGTGGTGCGCAGGTGGCCGACGTGCATTTCCTTGGCGACGTTCGGGGAGGAATAGTCGACGACGACGCGCTGCGGTGTCGCGGCGGGCGTGACGGCCGTGGCCGGGGACGCGGCCTGGACCGACTCTGCATTGAGCAGTTCCTCGATCCAGGTGCCGTCAAAGCTCAGGTTGATGAAACCGGGCCCGGAGATTTCCACACTGGTGCAAATGCCGTCCAGGTTCAGGGCTTCCACGATCCTGGCGGCGGCGTCCCGCGGCGGCAGGCCGGCCTTTTTGGCCAGGGCCATGGCGGCGTTGATCTGGATGTCGGCGAACTGGGAGGGCCTGACCACCGGATCCGTCTGCCGGAACTCTTCGCCAAACGCGGTGGCAATTGCAGCCTGGACTCTGGGGACAACCAATTCGGCCGGATTATTCACAGTCCCAAATTATCAGTTCGGGCCTGCCCCCAAATCTCCCCCTCCCGCCGCCGAAGGCAACGGGAGGCGGGAGGCAGGGTGCGGAGGCGGCTAGGCGTCGGTGCGGAACACCTGGACCACGGACGGACGCGGGGCGCGCACCTGGCCGGGCTTCGGCGTCGCCCCGGCCGCGACGTAGTCCGGGAAGTACGAGTGCTGGTCGGCGAACGTGCCTTCCTCGCCCGGGTGCTGAACGGCAACGAAGACGGTGCGCTCGTCGTCGTGGATGACCGGGCCGCAGGTTTCGGCGTCGCGCGGGACGGCGAGGAACTGCTCCACCTTGCCGCGTTCGGCACCGTCCAGGGTCACCTTGAAGAGCCCGTCGGCGTAGCCAATGCTGGAGGGCGCACCGTCGGTGGAAATCCAGAGGTTACCTACGGAATCGAAGGCCACGTTGTCCGGGCAGGAGATCGGTGATACCTGGCTCGCGGGGAACCCGGCGAAGTAGGTGGCGGAGTTCTTGGCCGGATCGCCGCAGACCATCAGCAGGTTCCAGCCAAACGTTGTGGAGCCCTGGTCTCCGGTCTCGGTGATTTCGACGATGTGGCCGTCGCGGTTGAGGGTGCGGGGGTTGACCTCGGTGGCCCCTTCCTTGCCGGGCTTGCCGCGGTCCGCGTTGTTGGTGCAGACCACGTAGACCTTGCCGGTGTGCGGGCTGGGCTGGACGTCCTCGCAGCGGTCCATCTTGGTGGGGCCCACCTTGTCGGCGGCGAGGCGGGTATACACGAGCACTTCTTCCACGGACATCCCGGCCACCTTGGACTGTCCGCCCACCACGAGGGGCAGCCAAACACCGGCGCCGTCGAAGGCGCCATCGGCCGGAAGCTTGCCCGCGCCGTCGAACCCGTCGGCCGGGGAATTGCCGGTGAACTTGGCGACGTACAGGTCACCTTCCGAGAGCAGCGTGAGGTTGTTCTTGCGGTCCTCCGCCGTATTTCCGGGCCGGTACGTGCCGGCCGAGACGAACTTGTACAGGTAGTCGAAGCGCTCGTCGTCGCCCATGTAGGCCACCACGTGGCCGGACTTGGCGACGATCACATTGGCGCCCTCATGCTTGAAGCGGCCCATCGCGGAGTGCTTGCGGGGCGTGGAGGAGGGATCGAACGGGTCCACTTCCACGATCCAGCCGAAGCGGTTGGCCTCGTTCTGGTATCCAGGGTTGCGGGTGTCGAAGCGCGGGTCATCCAGTTCCCACTGGCGGGCGGTGGGCTTGCTGGTCAGGCCGTAGCGCTTGTCGGCGTCGGAAGTTCCTGGCGCGGCGAAGTAGCCGTTGAAGTTTTCCTCGCCGGAGAGGATGGTGCCCCACGGAGTGGTGCCGCCGGAGCAGTTGCCCAGAGTGCCCCGGATGGCCCGGCCGGAGGGATCTGCGGCGGTCTTCAGCAGGGCGGATCCGGCGGCCGGACCGTCGAGCTCGTAGGTGGTGTCGGTCAGGAAGCGGCGGTTCAGCCCGGCGCCCCGGACGTAGCTCCAGGGCTTGTTCTTGTTCGTGCGTTCCAGCTCCACCACCGTCAGGCCGTGGGCTGCACGGCCGATCGCGCGGGCCTCGGCGGCGTCGAATCCGGCCGGCAGCATGATGTTCTCATTGGTGTATTCGTGGTTGGTGAAGAGCACGGCCCGGCGGTCCTTGGATCCTTCGATCGGCAGGATGTCCGTGTAGTCGTTGTTGTAGCCGAACTGGCGGGCCTGCGCCGCGGCGCTCTGGTGCCCGATGTCGAAGGCCGGCGAGTCGTTGAAGAGCGGGTCGCCCCAACGGATGACCGGCTGCCAGGTGAACCCGGCCGGGACGGTCAGCTTGTCCACGCTGGCGTCCACCGGTGCGATGGCGGTGAACTGCAGCTTGGACTTTCCAAACCCGTCCTTGGCCGCTGCGGCGAGGCCCGGGCCGCCGTCGGCGACGGCGGTTCCGGCGGATGTCACCGCGTTGCCGAAGACGACGGCGAGGGCACCGGCGGCGCCGAAGCCCAGGGCGGCACGGCGGGACATGGTGGCGGAGGCGATGTCACGGAAGTAGCTGTTGGTGCTGGTGTTGCAGACCTCGCCAGAGCAGGCGTTGTCACACTTCAGCGCGCAGGTGACAGGGCTTCGCTTGCCTTTCGTGTGGCCAAGCATGGGGAGCAGGGAAAACGTGCGTCCGGAGGAGACAGACATGGAGAGACCTTCCATGGGGGTGAGTTGCGGTCGCGCCCACCCTTCCAGCCGCTGGCCACCGAGAGGCGTCTCCCAGATGAAGTCCCGGTGAATGCTCGCCGTGCCGCCAAACCCATCGGTTGCTCCGTAAGCGCCGTTTTCGAGGTCCTGAAGGGCCGTTACGGAGCAGTCGATGCGGCCAGCACGGCGTGCACCCGCCGCAGCCGGTCCAGCCACCAGACCCGGCGTTCCGGCGAGGCGGCGTGTTCGGCCAGCAGCTCGGGTGCCGGGAGGACGTCGCGCAGGGCGATCGCGCCGTCGTCGGGTATCAGCGGATCGTGGGTGACATCGGCGGCGAGCAGGGACACCGTGCCCAGGCCGCAGGCATACGGCAGCTCGGGCAGGGCGGCAGCCAGGGCCAGTCCGGCCCGGATCCCCACCGAGGTGTCCAGCGCCGAACTCACGACGGCGGGCAGCCCGGCCTGCGCCACGATCCGCAGGGCGCGCCGCACTCCCCCGAGCGGGGCCACCTTGACCACGATCAGGTCCGCGGCGCCGGCCCGCGCCACCTTGAGGGGGTCGTCCTCCTTGCGCACGCTCTCATCCGCGGCGATCAGCACGGGGACGCCGGTGGCCCGGAGCTGCCGCCTGACCTCCGCGAGGCCCGCGATCTCGGGCACAGGCTGTTCGGCATATTCGAGCCCGACGGCGGCGAGCCGGGTCAGTGCCGCGACGGCCTCCGGCACGTCCCAGCCCCCGTTCGCGTCCACCCGGATCGCGGCGTCCGGCAGCGCCGCCCGGACGGCCGCCACCCGGGCGTCGTCGTCGTCCAGGCTCTGGCCGCGCTCCGCGACCTTGACTTTGACCGCGTCCACCCGGCCGAAGCGGGCCAGGATCTCGGGCACCCGGTGCGCCGGTAAGGCAGGAACCGTGGCGTTGACCGGGATACTGTCCCGCAGCGGCGCGGGGAAGCCAGCCCAGCCGGCCTCGATGGCGGCCGTAAGCCAGCGGGAGGCCTCGGGGTCGCCGTACTCGGGAAAGGGACAGAATTCGCCCCATCCCAGCGGCCCGCGGAGCAGCAGGGCTTCCCGCTGCAGGATGCCCCGGAACTTCACGCGCATCGGCAGGCTCACAACATGGGCGCCGGCCAGGAGTTCGTCGAGGCCGGGCAGGGGCGCGGCGGGACGTGCCGGAGGGTCCATGGGGAGGGCAGGCATGGAGCCACTGTACTGGGAATGTATTGCGAGGAATGAACCGCGGAGAACGAACTACGGAGAATGTACGGGGAGTGTACTGCGGAACTTTCCCGGGCACCGGTCTGGGACGCGGGGCACGGAGAGGCTGCCCGGGAATCCGGCACCGGGAGCCGCGGATGGATCCTTGATTGGGCCGGCGTCGACTGGGGGTGAGTCCCTGGTCCAGGAAACTCGTCTCCGCCGGCCCCGCTCAAGGAGCGCCGTGCCGGGGACAAGCCGCGCCGGCACACACACGACTCTACAAATCCCGGTCCGGCGGCGCACCCGTAGTGAGTACTCGCTTATTGGCGGGCACTACCCTCCGCGCCGCGCGCCGGTCCTTCAGCTGGCGCGCAGGGTTCTATGGGACTCTTAATGGCATGACTTTTCGGCAGGAACGCACCCCTTGGGACCCGTCTGCCCCAGTCCAGAAAACCCAGCTCCGGGAGACACAGGCTCCGGAAACACTGGTCCTCCCGGCGAGTGCCCCTGAAACGCCAGAGCGCAGCACGCAGGACCGCGCCACGCCGGATCCGCAGGCGCGGTGGTCCCCCGGCAAGGCCACGGCCGCCTTGTTCGTTCTGGCCACGGTTGCCTGCATCGCCGCACTGGCCCTCACCTATGTCTTCTTTGTCCGCACCACCACGGGCCAGTTCATCGACGAATCGGCCCTCGTCGAAGCCGTGGCGCTCAGCGGGACCGCGGGCAAGGCCGCCACCAAGCTGTTGGACTGGCTGCCGGCGCTCTCCGTGGCGATCGCGTCGGTTGTGGTCGTGTTCGTCACCATCCTGCGGCGCCGCTGGTCAGCGGCGGTGATTGCGATTGCGGCGTGCGTGGGCGCCAACCTTGCCACCCAGATCCTGAAGGACTGGCTTCCGGTCCGGCCGTACCGCGGCGTCGAGACGCTGGAGCTGAATTCGCTGCCCTCGGGCCACACCACCATGGCGGCCTCGGCCGCCGCCGCCGTGTTCCTCATGGTGTCGCCGCGCTGGCGGCCGCTGGCCGGCTATCTGGGCGGCAGCTTCGCCGTCGCCACGGGCGTGTCCACGCTGATCAACCAGTGGCACCGGCCCGCCGATGTGGTGGCGGCCTTCCTGGTGGTCGGGGCGTTCATGATCCCGGCCGGCTGGTTGATCATCCGCCGGGGCCCGGGCTGGAACGTCTGGAACGGCTACAACGAGCACTGGGCCTCGGCCAGGGTGTGGGTGGCCCTTCCCGTCCTCACCGGTCTTGCCGCGGCCGGGGTGGCGGCCGTCGCGTTGCTGAGCATCGGCCCGGGCGGCCGGGAGGTCAGCACCATCAGCTACTTCTGGGCCGGCACGGCGCTGATCGTCATTGCCGGCTACCTCGCCACGGTGGCCGGTGTGTGGCTCTTCGGCCTGGCCGCCCGGCAGCCGGACCCACGACGGCAGGGCAGGCCCCTGCGCCAGGAACGGTAGGGTGGCGCACGTAGGCCCGGGCAGCACAGCGTGCCCGGGCCTACGGGGTCCTGCGTGGCTACCTGAGACGTGCGCAGATGTCCACGGCTTTGCCCCCGCTGGAGTCCACGGAGAGCACGTTCACGGTGCTCGGCGAGTCAATGGTGAGCTTCAACTGTCCGGTGTACTGGAAGGCCCCGGCCCCGGGCGCATCTGTCGGAAAGAAGATAAACCCAAAGTGGCCTGCGGCGCTGAACGTCCAGGTTTTTCCGTCCGGGTTTTGGGTGAATCTGGCCACCGTTCCGGCCGTGTTGACCCTGTACGTCTTCCCGTTGCTCAAGTTGGTATAGGTGAGGATGACGCCCTTGCCAACCTGAAAGAAGTTGCCGTTCTTGAAGTCAATCCGTGTAATCTTTCCGCCGGTGCCGGAGACGCCCAGATCAAAGCCGCACGCCAGATCGGCCGGAACAACAAAATCCGGCGGGTTGGGCGGACGGGTGACAGTTGCACCCGCGGGCGAAGCAGCAAGTAGCAGGGCTGCTGTTGCAGCCAGGGGCGCGAACCAACGGGACGGTTTTCCTAACATGAGCATCTCCTCATTTTTTTGCGTCGAAACGCATCACCCATCCGGGCGGAGACCATGCGCTGCAAATAATCACGGGCGGACCCTGACGGCGGCACTCGTGCCGCCCCACGTAGGGCCGGACTGGAATGCGCCGGCGCACTGGCCCGACCCTACTAAGCCTGCTTAGCAAGCACCCGAGTAGTCGCTACCTGCTAATCACTGCCTGCTTGTCGCGCCCGGGGCCCGGCAGGTCAGTAGTTCCGGCGGTGCTTGAGCCGCGGAATGGTCACGGCGAACACGGCCGCGGCGGCGAAGCCGATCACACCGGTCGCGGCCACGCCGGCCCCCAGGGACACAGCGGCGGTGACGGCGGAGAGCAGGACGGGCCCGCCGGTCGCACCGGCGTCGGCCATGAATCGCCAGATGCCCAGGAACTGGCCTCGGCCGTTGTCCGGCGAGAAGTCGGCCCCGAGCGTCATGTTCAGGCCCGAGCTGATCCCGTTGCCAAAGCCGATCAGGAGCGCCGCCAGCATGAGCGAGACGAAGCCCGTGCTGAGCGGAATCAGCACCATGGCCGTCCCCATGATCAGCGTGGACGGCACGGCCACCCATTGCCGGCCCTTGCGGTCCATCAGCTTTCCTGCCGGATAGAACACCAGCATGTCGATCGCTCCGGAGATCCCGTAGATCAGCGAGGCCTGGGTGGGGTCCAGGCCCAGATGATCGGCCCACAGCGGGATGACCACCTGGCGCGAGGCGCGCAGCCCGCTCAGCAGCAGCACCCCTGCCCCCACGCTCAGGAAAACGCCGGCGTGGGACACCGCGACGCTGCGCAAGGTGGGCTGTTGCACCGGAACGCCGTCGGCCGGAAGCGGCTTCGCCTCGAGGTCGGGGATGGTGACCGACACCGCCGCCGCGGCGGCCATCGCCACGACGCCGGCCCAGTATGCCCCGCTGATGCCGGCAAACTGCATCACGGCGGCGCCAACGAACGGGCCGATGAAGATCCCGATCCGGTTGACGCCGCCGAGGGTGGACAGGGCCCGGGCCCGGAGCATGACCGGCACGGCCTCGGTCAGGTATTTCTGCCGGGCCAGGCTGAATACGCTGGCGGCCATGCCGACCACCACCATCGCCGCCGCCAGCACCCAGAGGCCGCCGGAAAACAGCGGAGCGACCGCCGCCGCCGCGAGGGCGAACGCGCTGGCGGCCGCGGCCCCCACAATCGCCCAGCGTTCCCCGAATTTCAGGGTGATCAGTGACGCCGGCAGGTTGAAGAACCAGGATCCGAGGCCGATCAGCGTCACAATCAGCGCGGCGCCGGCCACGGAGGCGCCGAGGTCGCGGGCGGACAGGGCGACCACGGGCAGGATCGCGCCCTCGCCCAGGCTGAACATGAGGGCCGGCCCGAAGGCGGGGACGGCGATGCTGCGGAGGCTGAACGGGGCGAGTTGTGTGGTGGTCATCCCCTTCATCCTAGGCACCTGCCGCGGCCGTCCCTGCCCTACGCGTCGAAGTGGGTGCGGACTTCCTCGCTGGTGAGGTGCCGGAGCACGTCCGCGGCGACTTCCCGGAGCTTCTGGTTCCGGTTGCTGGAGACCTTGGTGAGGATGGCCATGGCTTGGTCCTGGGAGCAGCGGTTCTGGGCCATGATCACGCCGCAGGCCAGATCAATGGAAGTGCGGTGTTCCATGGCCGACTGGAGGTCTTCGGCCCGGGACTGGAAGGATCCGAGCCGCACGGCCAGCCGGAGGGCGCGGCCGGCGAGGTCGGCGAATCCGGCCGCCTCCGCAATGATGTCGTCTGTGAACAGCCCGGTGTCCGCCCCGAAGAAGTTCAGGGCCGCGGCGGCGTCGTCGCCGATTTCCAGCGGAACGCCCAGCGTGCTGCGGCATCCGTTGGCGGCAAGTTGCCGCTGGTAGTCGGGCCAGCGGGGATCGGCGTCGACATCCGCCAGAAGGACCACTGACTTGGTCCGCAGCGCCTCGATGCAGGGGCCGTCACCGAGGGTCTGTTCGATGCGGTCCAGGGTGACCGCCCGCGGGCTGCTGCCCGCGACCGTCATGGTCCGCTTGCGGCGCTGCAAGGTCACGCCGCACTCAATCTCGGCGCCGGTGGTACGGCTCAGCGTGGCGGCCGAGAACTCCGCGAGGCGGCCCAGGAAGTCCTCGACGTTGTCGGTCCCCAGAAGCAGGTCCTGGAGGTGGCGCGCGGCGTCGACCCCTAGTGAGTTGTTGGCCATGCTCAAATGTACCGCGGAGGTCGGCATGGGTCGCGCCTAGACGTATCCGTCGACGATTGCCGCGGCGATCTCCCGGTAGGCGCGCCGAGTTTCGGGGCGAAGCACATCAAGGGTGACGAGGTCGCCGTCGGCCACCCCGCGGTCGTGCGGAACCGCGATCAACTGGCGGCAGATGCCGGACAGGTGTTCCTCGATGGCGTCCTTGTCCACCCGGGTGGACACCTCGTCCTTGTCGGTGATGACCACGACGGCGTTGCGGGCCAGGTCTTCGTAGCCGTGGCTGGCCAGCCAGTGAAGCGTGCTGCGGGCCCGCTTGGCGCCGCTGACGGCATAGCCGGCCGCGATGATCAGGTTGTCCGCCGACTGCAGGATGCCGCTCATGGCATTGTGGGTCACGCCCGTGCCGCAGTCGATCAGCGCCACAGAGTAGTAGGCGGAGATGAGTTTGCGGATCCGCAGGTATTCCTCGGCCGTCAGCGAATCTGAGACCTCGGGGTCCTGCTCGCCGGCAATGAGGTGGAGCCTGCCGGCGTGGTGCATGTAGCGGGCCAGGGCGGTGAGGGAATCGACTGACTCGATTTTCCTGAGCAGGTCCGTGATGGTGCGCGGGCTCTGCTGCTGGTAGATCCCCTCGCCGAGGGCGCGCTCGACGAGATCGCCGGAATCGGGGTTGGCGTCGATGGCGCACGGCGGATCGCCGCGGAACTCGGCCAGGGTCAGTCCGACCCCGACCGTCGTGGAGGTCTTCCCGATGCCGCCCTTGAGGCTCAGGACGGCCGTGTTGTAGCTGCCCTGGAGCTGGCGGGAGATGCGCCGGGCCAGTTCGTCTTCCTCACGCTGCCTGGCACTCGGGCCCAGGTTCAGCCCGCCGCCGGTCAGGTTGTAGAGGGCACCGCGGAAACCGCCGACGGGCCGGGGCTTCTGTTCGCGGACAAAAAGACCCGGGGAGCTGATGAAGTCGGGCAGTGGGGCGTCGGCCAGGGCCGCGGCTTTGCTGGCCGAACGGGTGGAACGGGTGGGCTGGGCGGGCACGGCGGGAGCGGCCTCGGGGGCAGGCGGCTTCAGCACAGGATCCTTGGACGGTTTGGCAGGCTGCAGGCGCGCCGGCGCATCGGCGGCAGCGGCGGCCTCCGCCCAGGAACTGCTGGGGGCCGAAGGGCGCTGTTCGGCCTGGTTGCTCGAAATGATGGGCATGGTTCCTGTCCAGGCGTCAGAGTCGTCGCCGCGGCGGCGGTCTCTCCGAAGCGGAAGTTGGGCCTGCTCTTCAGCTGCTTCAGCTTCAGCGAGGGCGTTGGCGGTCTTGTTTTCGACCGGTTCTGGCATGTTCGTTCCCCCCAGGGATCACAGCGCAGACCGCTGCAGTGCTCGATTGACATCGTTCAAGGAACAAGTCTAGGGGCAGTAATGAGCACGCTTACCACTACCGCCAATATTCCGGCCCTAGCGGTGGGCCCGCGTGTCCTGCAGGCGCTTGATGAACCAGCGCGACTGTTCGGGGCCGTACGGCAGGATCGGGATGGCCTTGGTGGCATCGTCGGGGGTTTCCCGGGTGGCCTGGACCGCCTGCCGGACCGCGGTGGTCATGGTGTTGGCCATGGTCTTGACGAACTGGTCCGAGCACGGTTCGCCGTGGCCGGGAATCAGGAACTCGTAGCGGTGCCGCAGCGCGGAAAGGTGCCGGAGGGCGTCTGCCCAGTCTTCCGGGAATGAGTCCTCGAAGGACGGGTGGGAACCCTGTTCGACGAGGTCGCCGGCGAAGAGGGTGCTTGCCGTGCCGACCAGGAGGTCGCCGTCGGTGTGTCCGCGGCCCAGATAGAACAAGGTGGCGGTCTGTCCGCCAAGATCCACCAGGACCGGCTGGTCCTTCACGATGGCGTTCGGGACCACCAGCTCAGCGTCGGAGCCCTGACCGGCCGCCATTTCGGGTTCCGCGGAGGCCACCAGCCGGCGCTGCTCGTCACCGTTCTCCTCGATTTCGGCGGCGCAGTTCTCGTGCCCCCAGAATTCCGTGACGCCCTCACTGGCGAAGACGGCGTTGCCGAAGAAGTGGTCATAGTGGGCGTGCGTGTTGACCACGACGAGCGGCAGGCCGGTCTTTTCCCGCACGGCAGCCAGGATCTCGCGGCCCTGCCGGGGCCCGCCGCCGGTATCGATCACCATGGCGCGCTCGGTGCCGACCACCAGACCCGTGTTGAGCAGGGAACCTTGAGTTGTCAGTACGTAGTTGTCCGGACCGACCTCGAGCCATCGTGACATTGAATCTCCGTATTTCCGACGCTTTTCCGGCATTGTTGGTCCGGCGTTGTTGGTGCTGTACAGGCCTCGATTCTACCCGCGCTGGCTGGCATTTCCCTTCAGGGCATGCCCGTCCGGTCCCTGCGGCGGGTATGCCCGGACCCCTCGTCGTGGGCCGCGCGGCGGTGTAGCCTGTGGGCTACTTCCCTCAATGAGCCAGGTGCTCCACCGAACGAATGGGGGTGGCTCCCGTTGAAATCCGGAACGTCCCTGGAGCGGATGGTGTTCTTCAGCGATGCCGTCTTCGCCATCGCCCTGACGCTCCTGGCCCTGGACCTGAAACTGCCTGAAGGAATTCCCGCGGACCAAGTGGACGACGCCTTGGTTGCAGCACTGCCGCAGCTGCTTGCGTACGCCCTGTCCTTTGTCATCATCGCCAAGACGTGGATGTCCCACCACTCTGACTTTGCCCTCATCCGCCGCTTCAATGCGAACCTGGCCTGGCTGAATCTGGCCCTCTTGTTCTTCATCGCCATGCTGCCCGGTCCGACGTCGATCCTCAGCGACTACGGGGACGACCCAACCCCGTGGCCGACCGTCCTGTACGCCGCCAACATTGCCGCTGTCTATTTGATGCTGGCGGCCATCTGGGGCTATGCCAAGCATGCGGGGCTCATGGACCGCGAGATGGCCGTCCACGTCCACCGCCGCATCTTTTATGCGCGGATTGCCGTGGCGCTGGTCTTCCTGCTCTCAATTCCCGCGGCGTTCGTCCTCAACGCCTACACGCCGTTTGCTTGGCTGCTGCTCCTGCCGGCGTCGTGGCTGGCACGGTGGCTTTCCGCGCGGCCGCGGAGCGCAGGGGCCGCACAAGACTAATTGTGCGGCCCCTGCCCCCTCACCCGGGATGCAGATCCCCGGCTAAGCCTCACATGTCCGCGAGCACCGACCCCGGGTTCTCGATCGCGTCCGCGACGTAGCGCAGGAACCCGCCGGCCGCTCCGCCGTCGCACACCCGGTGGTCGAACGTGAGCGTCAGCTCGGTGACCTTGCGGACCGCGAGCTCGCCGTTGACCACCCAGGGCTTGTCGATGATCCGCCCGACGCCGAGGATTCCCACCTCAGGGTGGTTGATGATCGCGGCGGAACCGTCGACCCCGAACACGCCGTAGTTGTTCAGCGTGAACGTGCCGCTGCCCAGTTCCGCCGGGGTCGCTTTGCCCTCGCGCACGACGGCGGTGAGGCGGCGGATCTCGGCGTCCAGTTCGCGGGCGCTGAGCTTGTCCGCGTTCCGCACCGACGGCACCATCAGTCCGCGGTCGGTCTGCGCCGCGAACCCGAGGTTGACGCCGTCGAAGGCCACGATCTCCTGCATCGCGCCGCCCGCGGCATCCTCGGTGGTCACGATCCGGGTGTTGAGCTCCGGGAACTTCTTGAGCCCGGCAGTAACAAACCGTGCGATGAAGGCCAGCAGGCCCGGGGTGTTGTGCGGGTCCGCCTTCTTCAGCGCGGCACGCATCTCCACCAGCGCCGTGGCGTCCACGTCCACCCATACCGTGGCTTCCGGGATCTCGGAGCGGCTGCGCGACATGTTCGCCGCGACGGCCTTCCGCACTCCCCGGACCGCCGTGCGTCCGGAAATACCCAGCCCGGTGCGCGCGTCGGTGCCGGAAACCGCGGCCGGCGCTGCCGGCGCTGCAGACTCCGCAGCAGCCGGACGCTCAACCACCGGCGACGGCTTGATGACGGCCTCGACATCGCGCCGCATGATGAGACCGCTGGCCCCCGAGCCCTGGAGTTCGCCCAAATCAACCCCATGGTCCCGCGCCATCCGGCGAACCAGCGGAGAAATAACGGCCCCCAGCTTCCCGGGAACCCGGGTGCGCAGCAGCACCAGGTCATCGGCAGCCTTCTCGGCAGCAGAGACCCCGCTGACAGCCTCAGCCATCGCGGCCCGCTTAGGAGCCCGAGTCCGCCGGGCAACCCCATGGCCGCCCGGAGTGCCATAACCGATCAGGACATTCCCGGACCCGGCCTTCTCCTCCTCGCGATAAGCCTCAGCCGCAACAGCAGCAGGTGACGAAACAACGGCGTCAGGTGAGTCGGAAGCAACGGCCGGTGACGTACCCGCAGACCCAGCCGACGCAGGCGATGCCGCCCCGGGAGTGGCATCGGGCCTGTCGGAGCCGGTCGGCATGCTGCTTGCAGCAATGCCGACCGGCGAAGGGGCGGGGGCGGCATCGCCTGTGGCGGCGCCGACCCCACCGGAAACGGAAGCAGGAGCACCAACCGGCGTCACCGAGATCAGCGGCTTGCCGACGTCGAGCGTCTGGCCGGGTTCGCCGTGCAGCACGGCCACGGTGCCGGCGTACGGGGAGGGCACTTCCACCATGGACTTGGCTGTCTCCACCTCGGCGATCGGCTGGTCCACGCGGATCTCGTCGCCCACGGCCACGAGCCAGTTCACGAGCTCGGCTTCGGTGAGGCCTTCACCCAGGTCCGGCAGGAGGAATACTTTAGGTTCGCTCATGGTCAGTCTTCCCACTGGAGGTCGTCAACGGCGTCGAGGATGCGGTCCACGCCGGGCAGGTAGTAGTGCTCGAGCTTCGGCGCCGGGTAGGGCACGTCGAAGCCGGTGACGCGGCGGATCGGTGCGGCCAGGTGGTGGAAGCAGCGTTCCTGGACCCGGGCGACGATTTCCGAGGCCACGGACGCGAAGCCGTGGGCCTCGGCGATCACCACGGCGCGGCCGGTCTTGCGGACCGAGGCGCAGACGGTCTCGTCATCGAACGGCACGAGCGAGCGGACGTCGATCACTTCCAGCGAGCGGCCTTCCTCGGCGGCGGCGGCCGCTGCGGCAAGCGCCGTCGGAACGGACGGACCGTAGGCGATCAGCGTGGCGTCGGTGCCGGGGCGGGCGACGGCGGCCCGGCCCTCGGAGGACGTGCCGCGCTCGGTGTTCGCGGCGTGCTCGGCGCGCAGCGCGTCCAAGTCCACCTGGTCCTTGGACCAGTACAGCTTCTTGGGCTCCATGAACATGACGGGGTCGTCGGAGTCGATGGCTTCGCGGAGCATCCGGTAGCCGTCGGCCACGGTGGCCGGGGTGAAGACCTTCAAGCCGGCGGTGTGCGCGTAGTAGGCCTCGGACGAGTCGCAGTGGTGCTCCACTCCCCCGATGCCGCCGGCGTACGGGACCCGGATGACCATGGGCAGCTTCACGGCGCCCCTGGTGCGGTTGTGCATCTTGGCGACGTGGCTGACGATCTGTTCGAAGGCCGGGTACGCGAACGCGTCGAACTGCATTTCGATGACCGGGCGCATGCCGTTCATCGCCATGCCGACGGCCATGCCGACGATGCCGGATTCGGCCAGAGGGGTGTCGAAGCAGCGGCTCGTGCCGAAGGTCTTGGTGAGGCCGTCCGTGATGCGGAAGACGCCGCCGAGCATGCCTACGTCCTCGCCGAAGACCAGGACCGAGGGGTCCGCGTGCATGGCGTCCGCCATCGCGGTGTTCAGGGCCTTGGCAAGGGTGATGGTCTGCGGGCCGGCCTCTTCGGCCGCAACAGCAGCCTTGGCGGCGGCGCGCGCGGTCGCGGCGCTGACGTTGCCGTTCGCCTCGGAGGATGTGGTGATGGTGGGGCTCATATCCCGGCCTCCCTTGAGATGGATGTGGCTGCGGCAGATGCGGTTGCGGTGGATGCGGCGTCGCGGGCCAGTTCGTCGGCGAGCATGGCGGACTGTTCCTTCAGCTGTGGTGTGGGGGTGGAGAAGACGTACTTGAAGAGATCCTGCGGTTCCACCGGGACCTCTTCGCTGAGGCCTTCGCGCAGCTGTGTGGCTACCGCCTCTGCCTTCTCGGCAATCGCGGCGGCGCGGTCGTCGTCCAGCAGGCCGCGGTCCGTCAGGTAGGTCTGCATCCGGCTCAACGGGTCCTTCGCCACCCATTCGGCGACTTCGCTGTCCTGCCGGTAGCGGGTGGCGTCATCGGCGTTGGTGTGCGCCTGCATCCGGTAGGTGTGCGCCTCCACCAGCAGCGGGCCGGAACCTTCCCGGGCGAGCTTGACGGCCCGGCCGAGGACGGCGAGCAGGGCCACGATGTCGTTGCCGTCCACGCGTTCGCCGGCCATGCCGTAGCCCACGGCCTTGTGGGCCAGGGAGGGCGCAACGGACTGGTGCGCCAGCGGCACGGAGATCGCGTACTGGTTGTTCTGGACGAAGAAGACCACGGGCAGGTGGAAGACGGCGGCGAAGTTCAGGGCCTCGTGGAAATCGCCTTCGCTCGTGGCGCCGTCGCCGCACATGGCCAGGACCACGGTGTCCTCGCCGCGCAGCTTGGCGGCGTGGGCGACGCCGACGCCGTGCAGCAGCTGGGTGGTCAGCGGGGTGCACTGGATGCCGACCTTGTTCTTGGCGGGGTCGTAACCGCCGTGCCAGTCGCCGCGGAAGAGCGTCATCGTCTGGACCGGATCCACGCCGCGCGCCATGACGGCCACGGAGTCGCGGTAGGTGGGGAACAGCCAGTCACCCTCGGCAAGGCACAGTGCGGCGGCAACCTGGCACGCCTCCTGGCCGTGGCTCGAGGGGTAGACGGCCATGCGGCCCTGCCGGACCAGCGCGGAGTTCTGGTCATTGACGCGGCGGCCGATGACCAGCTGCTCGTACGCGGCCATCAGTTCGGCCTCGCTGGGCAGGCTGTACTCGTGCCCCGGCTGGGTGCCCTGCTCCGTGTGGGGATTCAGGGTTCCGTCCGGGCCCACCATCTGGATCTGATGGCGTGCGGGCAGCATGTAGTCCTCCACGGTGATACCGAACTTGCTCACGGCATCACCGGCTGGATCTTGTTGCGCGGCCTGCTGCGCAGCTGGCTGCGCAGCGTGGTCTGCGGAGATCGTCATTGGTCCGTCCTTCTGTAGCCACTAATCTTTCCCAGTATGCCGCCAGCCGATGTTTCGTATCGACCTCTCCGGGGAATCGTG
The DNA here is from genome assembly GCF_900168135.1 of Arthrobacter sp. 49Tsu3.1M3. Lineage (NCBI taxonomy): Bacteria > Bacillati > Actinomycetota > Actinomycetes > Micrococcales > Micrococcaceae > Arthrobacter > Arthrobacter sp. 49Tsu3.1M3. The sequence goes on along the minus strand of NZ_FUZD01000018.1, from coordinate 69,293 downwards.
GAGATCTCCACAAAATTGCCCTAATCTGGAAGACAAATCGTAAGTGTGAGCTGGATTACCGGCGGGGGTCGTAGACGAATGGCAGAGCTAGAAACAGAGCAGGCGGCGGTGCCGCTGGACGATGTGGACCGGAACATCATCGCGGAGCTGACCCGGGACGGCCGGATGTCGGTGACGCAGGTGGCCGAGAACGTCCACATTTCCCGCGCCCACGCCTACACCCGCATCGCGCGGCTCACGGGCGAAGGCGTCCTGACCAAGTTCACCGCCCTGGTGGATCCCATCAAAGCCGGCCTGAAGTCTTCTGCCTACGTCACGCTGAAAGTGCGCCAGCATTCCTGGCGCGAGCTGCGCGAACTCCTGCGCGCGATCCCCGAGGTCCACCACATCGCGCTGGTCGGCGGGGACTTCGATGTCATCCTGTTGGTGCGCGCCGTGGACAACATCGACCTGCGCCGGGTGATCTTCGATCAGCTGCAGTCCATGCCCGGAGTCCTGGACACCCAGACGTTCCTGGTGTTTGAGGATCTGGACACCCGCTAGCTGACGAACGCCTTCATCCAGGCCCGGAGCTCTTCGCCGAATTCCACCCGGTCGGCTGCGATCGAGATGACCGCCTTAAGGTAGCTCAGCTTGTCTCCGGTGTCGTACCGGCGGCCCCGGAAGACCACCCCGTAGACGCCTCCGCCCTCGCAGTCGGACACGGCAAGGGTCTGCAGCGCGTCGGTGAGCTGGATTTCGCCGCCGCGGCCGGGCGGCGTGTCCTCCAGGACATCGAAAATCTCCGGGTGCAGGATGTACCGGCCGATCACGGCCAGGTTGGACGGGGCCTCGGCGGCGGCGGGCTTCTCCACGAGCCGGTTGACGCGCACATGGTCCTGGCCCGGCACCGTCGAAACGTCGGCGCAGCCGTAGGCACTGATTTCCGCCGGATCCACCTCGATCAGGGCCACGACGGAGCCGCCGGTCCGGGCCTGGACCTCCATCATGGCGGTCAGCAGCTCGTCCCGCTCGTCGATCAGGTCATCGCCCAGCAGGACGGCGAACGGTTCGTACCCGACGTGCTGGCGGGCGCAGAGGACGGCATGGCCGAGCCCCTTGGGGTCGCCCTGGCGCACGTAGTGCAGCGGGCCCAGGCGGGAAGCGTGGCGGACGGCCTCCAGCCTGTCGAAATCACCCTTGAGTTCGAGGGCGTGCTCCAGCGAGGGCTCGCGGTCAAAGTGGTCCTCCAGCGCCCGCTTCTGGCGCCCGGTCACCATGAGCAGATCCGTCAGCCCGGCCCGGACGGCTTCTTCCACCACGTATTGGATGGCCGGCTGGTCGACCACGGGCAGCATTTCCTTGGGCATCGCCTTAGTTGCCGGCAGGAACCGCGTTCCTAGTCCCGCCGCGGGTATGACAGCCTTATTTACAGATTTCCCCAGAGTCATAACCGAACATTACAAGCGGGTTCCGGAAATGAGAATGCTTCGAAGCAAAGACGGGTATCCGGGAAATGCATTTCCGGGTACCCCGGCCGGGCCGGCCTTCAGCCCTTGAAAACCGGGCTGCGCTTCTCCTGGAAGGCCCGGAAACCCTCGGCGTAGTCCTCGCTCTTGCACAGCCGCGCCTGTTCTGCGTTTTCCTCTTCCATGGCCTCCCACAACCCCAGCCGCTGGTCCCGGATGTGCGCGACGAGCTCCTTGCTGGCCCGGAACGCACCCGTGGCGCCGGTGGCAACGCTGGCCACGATGGCGCGGGTATTCGCCAGCAGTTCCGCCGCGGGCATGGCCCGGCTGAACAGGCCCTGCGCCACTGCGTCGGCGCCGCTCATGAGCTGGGCGGTGTAGATCAGGTCAAGGGTCCGGTGCATGCCGAGGCGCTCGGTGAAATACCAGTGCCCGCCCGAATCGAGGGTGGCGCCGAGCTTGGCGAACGGCGAGCCGACCTTGGCATTCTCTGCCACGTAGACCACATCCGTGGCCAGCAGCAGCCCCAGCCCCACGCCGAGGCAGGCGCCTTGGGCGGCGGCGAACGTGGGCGCGGGGAAGGCGCTCATTTTCTTCAGCAGCGGCTGGACGAGCCCGCCGAGGTAAGCCTGCGCGTCATCGCTCTCCGGTGTAACGCCGGCGATGTCACGGCCGGCGCAAAAGGCCCGGCCCTCGCCGCGGAGCAGCAGCGCCCGGACTTCGCCGCGCCCGGCGGCGTCAGCGGCGTCGTCGTACGCCCGGGACAAATCCGCGAGCGCCTGCTCGTCGAGGGAGTTCAGCTTGTGCGGGGCGTCGAGGACGACCTCGGCGACGCCGTCGGCGATGGAGAGGGAAATCATGGGGCTCCTTGGATTCGAAAAGGCCTGGACGTCGTAAAACCTTAGACGTCGAAGTCGACCGTGACTTCCGGTGTGGTGGGGTGGGACTGGCAGGTCAGGACGTAGCCCTTGTCGAGCTCGTCCTGCTCCAGGGCGTAGTTCTCGTCCATGGTGACGTTGCCGCTGACCACCTTGGCCCGGCAGGTGCCGCAGACGCCGCCGGCGCACGCGAACGGCACATCGGGGCGGACCCGGAGGGCGGCGTTCAGGATGGACTCGCGGGCATGGGTGGGGCTGGCCACTTCGCCCTGCAGCCCGTCCAGCTTGAACGTGATCTTGTAGGTTTCCTTGGATTCGTCCGTGACCACGGGCCGGCCAATGTTGCCCTCGGGGCGCTCCGGCTTGCCCGAGGTGAACAGTTCGAAGCGGACATGCTCCGGGGAGACGCCGCGCGCGGCGAGGGTGTCCCGGCAGAGCTGGACGAGTTCGAACGGGCCGCAGAGGAACCATTCGTCGACGTCGTCGGCGTGGATCGCGGTGCCCAGCAGGGCCTGCAGCTTCTCGGCGTCGATCCTGCCGCTGAGCAGCGGCGCGATCCGCTGTTCACGCGAAAGGACGTGGTGCAACGCCAGCCGGGCCGGGTACCTGTCCTTCAGGTCCGCGAGTTCTTCCAGGAACATCACGTCCATCGCGGCCTTGTTGGCGTAGATGAGGTCGAAGCGGGTTTCCGGGTGGGCCGCCAGCAGGGTGCGGGCGATGGCGATCACGGGGGTGATGCCGGAGCCGGCGGCGATGGCCACGAAGGAGCCGGGCTCACCCGCCAGTTCCGTTGCCATGTCCTGCGGATGGTTCATGGAGTTCATGATGTTCTGTTCCACGGACTTGCCGTCGCGGCCGTGCTTGGAGACAAAGGCGCCCATGGGGCTCATGACGTCCAGGACGTCGCCGGCCCTGAGTTCGGCATTGGCCCACGTGGAGAACAGGCCCCCGAGGTCTTTCTTGATGGCCACGCGGATTTCGCTGCTGCCGTCCGCGAAACTGCGCGGTTCGGCGCAGATCGAGTAGCTGCGGCGGATCTCGTGCGGCTGGCCGTCGGCGTCGGGCAGGGTGGTGCGCAGCGCGACGTACTGGCCCGGCAGGTAGTCGAACTGCCCGGCGAGCTCGGCCGGGACCCCGAACGTCACCTCGATGGCGTCGTCGGTGAGCCGGCGGACCTCGTCCACCGTCAGGGTGTGGAAGGACGCACGACGGCGGCCGGTGGCTGCGGCCGACTCCGCGGCGGTCTGGCGGACAACCTTCATGGAGGCACCTGTTCCTTACAAGACTTTGAAGTAGTCGAACGGTTCCTTGCAGTCCTGGCACACGTAGAGGGCCTTGCAGGATGTGGAACCGAAGCGGGTGAGTTCTTTGGTGTTCAGGGATGAGCACTGGGGGCACTTGACGGCGAGCGCGAGCCGGACCGGCCCGGCGTGCCGGACTGCTTTTCCATCAACAGCCGTCCGGCCGGACGGCGGGGCTATCCCGTACTCTTCCAGCTTGGCCTTGCCGTCCGCACTCATCCAGTCAGTGGTCCAGGCCGGTGAGAGGACAAGTTCGACCCGGACGCTCGGGTACCCCGCGCGGTGGAAGGCCGCGGTGAGGTCATCCCGGATGGCGTCCATGGCGGGGCAGCCGGAGTACGTCGGGGTGATGGTGACCTGGACGGCGGGAACCATCCCGCCGTCGTCAGTGCTTGGTTCCGTCGAGACCTGGACATCGCGCAGGATGCCGAGGTCCGCAATGGTGAGGACCGGGATTTCGGGGTCGCACACGGTGGCAGCGACCGCCCAGGCCTTCTCCCGGGCAGTATTGCCCTTGGCAGCGTTGCGGCGCTCAGCGGTTTCCGGATCGGAGACAAACATTTCCATGGTCTCTACCAGCTGGCTCCGGGGTACTCGCGGGCGAGCACCTGCATCTCGGCGAGGATGTAGCCGAGGTGTTCGGAGTGCAGGCCGCGGCGGCCCCCGCCCGGTGATGGCTGGACGTTGGGGACCTCGAGCTCGGCTTCGGCCAGGATCTCGCCGGTGAGCCGGTCGAAGTCCTCGCGCAGGCTCGACGGCTGGGGCGCGGCGCCGGCTTCGCTGAGGCGTCCGGTGAGTTCGTCGTCGCGGAACAGTTCATCCACGTAGGGCCAGATGACTTTGAACGCGTGGATCATGCGCCGGCGCGATTCGTCCGTGCCAAGGGCCAGGCGCAGCACCCACTGGGCGCTGTGGTCCCGGTGGTAGTCAACTTCCTTGACTGCCTTGGCAGCGATGCCGGCCAGGGTGGAGTCGGTGGAGGACGTCAGCCGGCGGTAGAGCTCGAACTGGTAGTAGCTGACTACGAACTGCCGGGCGATGGTGACGGCGAAGTCCCCGTTCGGCTGCTCGAAGAGCGCCGCGGAGCGGAATTCGTGCTCGCGGCGGAAGTAGGCGAGGTCGTCTTCGCTGCGGCCGTCCAGGCCGCCGGCGTAGCTGAGGAAGGACCGGGCATGGCCCAGTTCGTCCAGGGCGATGTTGCCGAGGGCGACGTCCTCTTCGAGCTCCGGCGCGCGGGAGATCCAGTGGCCCAGGCGCTGGGCCAGGATCAGGGCATCGTCACCCAGGCGCAGGGCGAACTCGGCAGCGTCCTCGCTCGGCTTCGCGGAGCCGTGGCTGACGGCGAGGGCGATGTCTTCAGGACGGAGGGCATTGCCGGGGGTGATGCGGGTGGCGCTCGCGGTGCCGTCACCGCTGGCGCCCGCACCGGATACGCCGACCGAGATGTCGCCGTGGCCGCTACCGTGCATGTCTGTTTCGGGAGAGGTGCTCACAGGTGCTTCACGCCCTCACTCTTGGTGTAGTAGGTGGCGTGGCGGTAGTCCTTGCCCTGGGGGGATTCAAAGAAGGAACCCTTGGAATCGGGGTCGCTGGAGGCGATGGCCTCGGCCGGGACCACCCAGATGGACACCCCTTCGTTGCGGCGGGTGTAGAGGTCCCGGGCGTTGCGCAGGGCCATGGCCGCGTCGGGCGCATGCAGCGATCCTGCATGGACGTGGGACAGGCCGCGGCTGGAGCGGACGAATACTTCCCAGATGGGCCAGACGTTTCCTGCGTGGGGTTCGGTTGTCATGCTGCGGATACCTTTTCTGCTTGCTTCTTTGCCTGCTTTTCCGCATAGGCCGCGGCGGCTTCGCGCACCCAGGCGCCGTTCTGGTGTGCCTCGCGGCGCCGTTCCAGGCGCTGGGCGTTGCAGGGGCCGCGGCCGGCCAGGACTTCATGGAATTCATCCCAGTCCAGCGGCCCGTGCTCCCATTTCCTGGTTTCCTCGTTGAACCGGATGTCCTTGTCCGGAAGCGTCAGGCCGAGGACCTTGACCTGCTCCATCATCATGCCGACAAACCGGTTGCGGAGCTCGTCGTTGCTGAACCGCTTGATGTTCCAGGCCATGGACTGCTTGGAGTTCGGCGAATCGTCATCCGGGGGGCCGAACATCATCAGGGCGGGGGCGTACCAGCGGTTCACCGCTTCCTGTGCCATCTGCTTCTGCTCGGGAGTGCCGTTGGAGAGTTCCAGCAGGATCTCGAAGCCCTGGCGCTGGTGGAAGGACTCTTCCTTGCAGACGCGCACCATGGCCCGGCCGTAGGGACCGAAGGAGGCGCGGCAGAGCGGCACCTGGTTGGCGATCGCGGCGCCGTCGACCATCCAGCCGATGGCTCCCATGTCGGCCCAGGTGCGGGCGGGGTAGTTGAAGATGGAGGAGTACTTGGCCTTGCCGTCCATCAGGTCCTGCATCATCTGATCGCGCGGCTGGCCGAGGGTTTCGGCAGCGGAGTACAGGTAGAGTCCGTGGCCGGCCTCGTCCTGGACCTTGGCCATGAGGATGGCCTTACGCTTCAGGCTCGGGGCGCGGGAGATCCAGTTGGCTTCGGGCTGCATGCCGATGATCTCCGAGTGCGCGTGCTGCGAGATCTGGCGCAGGAGCGTTTTGCGGTAGGCCGGGGGCATCCAGTCACGCGGCTCGATCCGGGAATCTTCCGCCATGACCTTGTCGAAGTATGCCTGGCCCTCGGCGTCGCGCCGGGCCGCGTCTTCGGGGCTCAGTTCAGGCCGTGCCGGCGATGGCTCGGCGGGCACTGACTGCAGGGTCTGCGATGCCATGGTTGCTCCTAAATGATTTCCGATAAATAATTACCGACCGTTCGTTCAGGATATGCGGAAGGCCGGAGATGCGTCAAGGACAGGAATCCGTGCAACGCTGGTTGCATGGATCTGGAGGTGTCGGCCGCGCTCACCATTCCCGCGTCGGAGCTCCGCTGGCGGTTCTCGCGCTCGTCCGGACCCGGCGGCCAGCACGTCAATACCTCGGACAGCCGCGTCGAACTCTCGTGGAACGTCGCGGCCTCGACGGCGCTCTCGGATGGCCAACGGCTGGTCCTGGCCACGCGCCTTGAACGGCGCCTCATCGCCGAAGTGATCACCGTGACCGCCGCCGAGCAGCGCTCCCAGCTGCGCAACCGCGAGATCGCCCTGGCCAAGCTCGCCGGCCTCGTGGCGGAGGGTCTTGCCCCCGAGGCTGCCCGCCGCCGGGCAACCAAGCCCACCCGCGGCTCGAACCGTCGACGCCTCGCCGCCAAGGAACAGCGGGCAGCGACGAAACAGCAACGACGGCGGCCGTCCGCCGAATAGCGCCGTCCGGTCATCCGGCCGTCCAGTCATCCAGCCGTCCAGTCATCCAGCCAGCGGGGAAACGCGCGCCCGCGCCCGGGGGAGGATAAGCTCGAAGATCACGTCGCCGCTAAGCATCACGAACCGGAAAAAGGAAGCCTTGGAGTCGTCCCCACCCATTCGGATCCTGACCGTCTGCACAGGGAACATCTGCCGTTCCCCCGTCGCAGAACGCCTTCTCCAGGCCGGACTTGACCGGATGAAACCCGGCGCCTTCGAGGTGGAGAGTGCCGGCACCCGGGCCATGGTGGGCCAACCCGTCCAGCCCAGCTCAGCGGACATCATCCGGAGCTATGGCGGAACACCGGAAGGCTTTGCCGCCCGACAGTTGACGCCGGCGATCCTGCGCGACACCGACCTGGTCCTGACCATGGCCGCACATCACCGCGGCGAAGCACTGCAGATGGATGCCTCCCTGCTCCGGCGCACGTTTACCATCCGCGAGTTCGCGCGCATGCTGAGGGTCCTGGAACAGCGCGGCAGCACCCAGCGGGATGGCACGGCGGATCCGGCGGTGGACCTGAGAAGCTTTTGGCGCGAATTGCCTGCCCGGGCCGCCGCGGTCCGGCACCTGACGGTTGCCCAGGACGCTTCAGATGACGACGTCGTGGATCCCTACGGACGCGGCGAGGGAATGTACCGGCAGATGGAGTACGAGCTCGCGCCCGCGCTCCTCACCATCCTGCGTTTCGCGCGCACCGCCACCGAGTTGCACAACGGCTAAGTTGCACAACGGCTGAGCAGCACAACAGCTGAGCGGCACAACGGCTGAGATTAGCCGCATTAGCCGGACACGCCCGGAGGAGTTTTCGTTCGAGGGCCCGGACCTAGGCCGCCAGCCTCCTGGCCCGGGGAGCCGCCACCGGTTCCACCGGCGCCACGATGCTGAGCTGGCATTCGGACTGAAGCGGATCAATGGCGGCGGGCAGGTGGTGGGAGGCCGAGCACTCCCGCAACTGCTCGAGGGCCGCCGGCTCCACCACTGCGTGGCTGACATCCAGCACCAGGTGGAGTCCTTCTTTCAGGTGGTTCGCCCGTTTGACCACCACGTACAGGGCCTGGAGGCTTCTTGCCGTCACATGTCCCTGCGCTGCTACTTCTGCCTGACCGCAATCGAGGTCGAGCCTGACAAGAACCCGGAGTTTGTGGTTCAAACGATTCCCCTGTTCGTGCATTTACTGCTTTGGCCGCGACGCTGCGACCGGTTTGGCCGCGACGCTGCGACCGCCCCCAGCCTAGGCAGGGAGTGTGACGCAGGCAACAGTGCGCTTCATATCCGGGAAACCCCGCGTTATCTAGTGCCTTCTTGGGCCAGAACTGTTGTTGCCACGCCCCGTGTACTGTAAAGAAGGCCGCCACCGGGCCCACTTCCAGGCATCTGGCCCCCGGCGCAGCAAGCCTGAGTGCAGCCAGCCTGAGCAGTGACAGATAGATTCCGGGCACCGTCCCGGCTGACCAAGAGGAATACATGACGCACCCCTTCGACAGCGCAGACCAAGTCCCCGCGGCCGGATCCAGGGAACGGCGGCCCGCGAGAAAACACCGGGGCCGCAAGGTGCTGATCGCCGTCGCCGTAGTGGTGGCGCTCGTCGCGGTGGTGGCTGGCGGATACCTCTTCAACCTGGCACGGACCTTCGACTCCGGCACGAGCAAGATTGAGCAGGCCTTCCCCGACGAGTCCACGCGTCCACAGAAGACAAACACCGCGATGAATATCCTGGTGATGGGCAGCGACAGCCGCGGCGCCACCGAAGCTGATGCCGCGGGCGGAGCGCCCACGAACCAGCGCGCGGACACGCTGATGCTCATGCACATCCCGGCGGACCGCAAGAACATCTACACGATGTCCATCATGCGCGACCTCTGGGTGGACATCCCCGGACACGGCGAGGCGAAAATCAACTCGGCGCTGGCCCTTGGCGGTACGCCGCTGATGGTGCAGGCCATCGAGTCGATCTTCCACCAGCGCATCGATCACGTGGCGATGATCGACTTCGAGGGCTTCAAGGGCCTCACTGACGCGCTGGGCGGGGTAACTGTGAACATCAAGGTGCCGTTCAGCTCCACCGCGCTGCCGGGCCAGTCCTTCGCCCCGGGCCAGCACACCTTCGACGGAACCCAAGCCCTGGCCTTCGTGCGCGAACGCCACGCCTACGCCGACGGCGACTACCAGCGGGTCCGCAACCAGCAGGAGTTCCTCCGGGCCATCATCAAGAAATCGACCGCCGGCCAGACGCTGAGCAACCCGCTCACCATCAACAACATGGTCGGCGCCGTCTCGCCGTACGTCACGGTCGACAAGACCTTTGATTCGGGAGCCGTGGCAGGGCTGGGGCTCGAGCTCAAGGACATCCGGGCGCAGAACACCGTCATGTTCACCCTGCCGACCGGGGGCATCGGAACGTCCACGGACGGCCAGTCGATCGTGCTGGCCGACCCGGACGCCATCCAAAAAATCTCCGCGGCGATGGCCTCTGACACGCTGGGCGACTACGTAGCGGCGAACAAGTTCGAGAACGGCAACTAAGCCCGGCCGGGTGAGGCGCCCAGAGAGGCCCTTGGACCCATAGTCCGCGGCCGGGCGCGGTGGTAGCGTCCGCGTATGGGGAACGCTCCGGAGCCAGCAGCAGCGGCTTCCGCGGCGTCCCCGCCCCCTCCTCCGCCCGCCGCGGCAGGCGCCCGCCGCCGGACGATGCTGCTGCTGGGAGCACTGCTCGCGGTCGCCGCCGCGGTGGCAGTCGCAGTCGCGGCCTACATTCTCCCCGGGTCCCGCCCTGGCGGCCCCGGCCCGGCCGGGGCCACCGCACCGGCCGCCGCCCCGGCGGCCGCGACAGCGACGCCGGCCAGCCCCACGCCGGCGCCCACCCCCACGCCCACCCCGGAACCACCCGCCGTCGCCCTCAACATCCTGCTGATCGGGAGCGACAGCCGGGTGAATGAGCGGGCGGCGGCGGCCCGCGGCGCCACCTCCGACCAGCGCGGCGACGCCCTGGTGCTGATCCACCTCCCGGCGGACCGGAAGAGTGTCTACGGCATCTCGGTCATGCGCGATCTTTGGGTGGACATCCCCGGCCACGGAACCGCAAAGGTGAATGCCGCGCTGGAACTGGGCGGACTGCCGCTGATGACGCGGACGGTGGAGGCGCTGCTGGGTGCGCACATCGACCACACGGTGATGCTGGATTTTCAAGGGTTTGCGGCCATGACAGACGCGCTCGGCGGTGTCGACGTCAACATCAAACAGTCATTCACCGCCACCGCAGATGACAAGGTGCACTTTGCGGCGGGCGTGAACCACCTCAACGGGCTGCAGGCCCTGGCCTTTGTCCGCGAGCGCCATGCGTTCGCCGATGGCGATTACCAGCGGGTCCGGAACCAGCAGACGTTCTTGAAAGCCATGATGGCCAAGTTGGCTTCCGAAGGAAGCCTGGCGGACCGCGGCACCGTCCGCAAACTCATCAAGACGGTGCTGCCGCACGTGACCCTGGACGCAAGCTTCACCCTGGAGTCGCTGGAAACCCTCGCCTTCGGCCTGCGGAGCACCCCGCCGGGGCGTGGCGTGTTCTTCACCCTGCCGACCGCCGGGACCGGGACCAGCCGCGACGGCCAGTCGATTGTCCTGCAGGACCCTGCCGCGACCGCAGCGCTCTCCGCCGCACTGCGCTCGGGAAAGCTCCCCGGCTACGTGGCGGCCAACAATCTGCAGAACGGCAATTGAGGCGTCGCTCTTCGGTAGATTGGGTCCATGACCCAGACTCCCGCCCAGCCGTCCCCGCAGCCTCCCGTCGCCCGGAAAGTTCCCTCGGTGCGCACCCACCACGGCGACGCGTTCGAGGACAACTACGAGTGGCTCCGGGACAAGGAGTCCGCAGAGGTCGTGGACCTGCTCAAGGCGGAAAACTCCTACCAGGAGTCCGTGACCGCGCACCAGGAGCCGCTGCGCGAGGCAATTTTCCAGGAAATCAAGGGCCGCACCCAGGAAACTGACCTTTCCGTCCCGAACCGCAAGGACGGCTGGTGGTATTTCACCCGCTCGGTCGAGGGCAAGGAGTACGGCATCCACTGCCGCGTGCGCGGCCAGAACACCGGGGACCGTGTCGCGGACTGGACTCCCCCGGCAGTGGAGGCCGGCGTCGTCATCCCCGGCGAGGAAGTCCTCCTCGATGGCAACCTTGAGGCCGAGGGCAAGCCGTTCTTCGCCGTGGGCGGAGCCGCCACGACCATCGACGGCACCCTCTACGCCTACGCCGTGGACAACGCCGGCGACGAGCGCTTCACCCTGCGCATCAAGGACCTCCGCACCGGTGACTTGCTGCCGGATGTGATCGAGAACGTCTTCTACGGCATCTCCTTCTCCCCCGACGGCAGCCGGATCTTCTATACCGTGGTGGACGATTCGTGGCGGCCGTACCAGGTCAAGGCCCACGTGCTCGGCACACCCGTCAGCGAGGATACGGTCATCTACCAGGAGGACGACGTCGCCATGTGGCTCGGCTTCGAGCTCTCGGCCGACCGGCGGCACCTGGTGCTCAGCATCGGCTGCTCCGAGTTCAGCGAGACCCGCCTGCTGCGCTTTGATGACCCCGACGCCGGCCTGCGCACCGTGATCTCCCGCGACGAGCGCATTCTCTACGAGGCCGAGCCGTTCCTCCTGGCGGACCCCTCTGGGCGGGGCCGGGAGCGGATCCTGCTCACTCACAACAAGGACGCCATCAATTCCATGGTCTCGCTGGTGGACCCGGCCGAACTCGCAAAGCCGCTCGCCGAGCAGCACTGGGACACCGTCGTCGCCCATTCCGACCAGGTCCGGGTCAACGGCGCCGGCGTCACCTCGACCCACGCGGTGGTCTCCGTGCGCAAGGACACCATTGAACGGGTCCAGGTCCTGCCCCTGGCAGGACTGGGCACCCCGGAGCAGGGCGCCGCCGTGGAGCCTGCGTTCACCGAAGAGCTGTACACCGCCGGCGTCGCGGGCTCCGACTACGAGGCGCCCGTGATCCGGATGGGCTACACCTCTTACTTCACCCCGTCGCGGGTCTACGACTTCGTGCTGCCCACCCCGGAGCTCCCGGCCGGTGAACTCCTGCTGCGCAAGGAGAGCCCGGTGCTGGGCGGCTACACGCCGTCGGACTACGTCGCCACCCGGGAATGGGCGGTGGCGTCCGACGGGACCCGGATTCCGCTCTCGGTCCTCCGCCACGCCTCCGTCCGGCAGGATTCGACGGCGGCCGGCCTGGTGTACGGCTACGGCTCCTACGAAATGAGCATGGACCCGGGATTCGGGATCCCCCGGCTGTCCCTGCTGGACCGGGGCATCGTGTTCGTGATCGCCCACATCCGTGGCGGTGGCGAGCTGGGCCGGCACTGGTACGACGACGGCAAGAAGCTGCACAAGAAAAACACGTTCACCGACTTCATTGCGGCCACGGACTGGCTCGCCGGTTCCGGCTGGGTGGATCCGGCCCGGATCGCGGCGATGGGCGGCTCCGCCGGCGGCCTGCTCATGGGTGCGGTCGCCAACCTGGCGCCGGAAAAGTACGCGGCGATCGTTGCCGCCGTCCCGTTCGTGGACGCGTTGACCACCATCCTGGACCCCGACCTGCCGCTCTCGGCGCTGGAGTGGGAGGAATGGGGCAATCCGATCACCGACCCGGACGTGTATGCGTACATGAAGTCGTACACGCCCTACGAGAACGTCCGTGCCGTGGCGTACCCGAAGATCGCCGCGGTCACCAGCTTCAACGACACCCGCGTGCTCTACGTGGAGCCGGCCAAGTGGGTGCAGCGGCTGCGCGAGGTGAACACCGGCAGCGAACCCGTTGTCCTGAAAATCGAGATGGAAGGCGGCCACGGCGGCGCCTCGGGCCGCTACGTGCAGTGGCGCGAACGGGCCTGGGACTACGCGTTCGTCGCCGATTCCCTCGGCGCCACGGAACTGCTGCCCGGAGCCGGACTGAAGTAAGAACCCATCGATTGCTCCGTAGCCGCCCTTTTGGACCTCCATGGGGGCAGTTACGGACAATCGCTGCGTTTTCCGGCCGGTCGACGGGCTTTCCGGCATTATTCCGGGAGCCCGCTACCGATATTTGGTCATCATGCTTACTATTTACTGGCATGATGGGCACTTCGACGTGGAACCCGTCCGCTGGGGGCGGGGCGTCGTGGGGCTTTGACCGGGCACTGGGTGCCGGAGATGGAGTTTGTTATGAGCGTTGAGCAGGGAATGACCCCGTTGACTGATGATGAGCTGATGGCGCAGGGCGGCACGGCCCTCCCGGACAAGGAAGTCGCCTCCGTCCTGGACCTGAACGCCGACCTGAACCTGGGGATCAGCGCCGCGGCGCCGATCGACCTCGGCGTCGCGGCCAACGCCAACGTGGCCGCCCCGATTGACGCAGGCGCGTCGGCTAACGTGCTCTCCGTCGGATCCGAATCCCAGGCCCTCGCCGACCAGGGCACCATCATCAACCAGGGCGTCACGGGCGATGCCACGGCAGACTCCACCCAGGACAGTGTCATCGACCAGGGCACCGCTGCGGATTCCGGCACGACTGCTGCCGCCCCTGCCGCCACGGATCCGGCCACGTCTGCTGCCACGGCCGACCTCGGCGGCGCCGTACCCGCCGGCACGGTACCCGCCGATGCCACCGGCGTCTTGCCGGATGGCACGGCCCCGGACCTGGGCGGTGCGCTGCCGACCGACGTGGGAGCCGCCGCCGGCGCCGCGGGTGCCCTCAGCGGCAACCTGCTCAACGTCGATGTGAACCTGGACGCCAACGCGGGCATCGCGGCACCGATCAATGGTGCGGTGGCCGCCAACGCCAACGTGGCCGCGCCGATCGACGCTGCCGTCGGCGCCAACATCGGCTCCATCGACAGCAACGCGTTCGCCGTCGCCCAGCAGGATGCCATCATCAACCAGGACATCCATGGCGACGCCACGGCGTCGGCTGACCAGCAGTCCGACCTGAAGCAGTAGCACCTAGATGAGCACCGTGCACGGAGGGCCGTCCGGGCAGGACGGCCCTCCGGCCCTGCCTGCCACCGGCGGCGCCGCATCCGCCGCCACACCGCCCGACTCCGGAGCCGTATCCGGCGCCGGTGCACGCGCCGACGCCGGCCCGGCGTCCGCGGCGGTCGGCCTGCAGCCGGTTCCCGTGCGGGCCAAAGGCGTCCAGCTGATCGGCGAGGCGAAGGGATCCGGTTACAAGGAAGCCCCGTCCCTCGTGCGCCGTTCAGACGGCCAGACCATCCAGCTCACCCGGCTGCTGTACCTGGTGCTCGAGGCGATCGACGGCGAGCGGGGCCTGGAAGAAATCGCCGGGCACGCCAGTGACAGTTTCGGACGGCTCGTCAGTGCGGAGAACGTCCGCACCCTGATCACTTCCCAGCTCCTCCCCCTCGGCCTCCTGCAACTGGCGGACGGTTCCGAGCCGGCGGTGAAGAAATCGAACCCGCTGCTGGGCATGCGTTTCCGGTACTCGGTGACCGATCCGGACCGCACCCGGAAGATCACCGCGCCGTTCGCCACGCTGTTCAACCCCTTGATCGTGGTGGCCGTGACCGCGGCCTTCCTGGCCACGTGCTGGTGGGTGCTGATGGTCAAGGGGCTGGCATCCGCCACGCATGAGGCCTTCGCCAACCCCGGCCTGGTGCTTTTGATCCTGGTGGTCACGGTGCTCTCGGCCGGGTTCCATGAGTTTGGCCACGCCGCCGCCGCCCGCCGCGGCGGCGCCACCCCCGGAGCCATGGGGACCGGCCTGTACCTGATGTGGCCGGCCTTCTATACCGACGTCACCGATTCCTACCGGCTGGGGCGCGGCGGCCGGCTGCGCACGGACCTCGGCGGGCTGTACTTCAATGCCATCGTGGCCGTAGCGATCATGGGCATCTGGTGGGCCACCGGTTTCGACGCACTGCTGCTGGTCGTGGTCACCCAGATCCTGCAGATGGTCCGGCAGCTGATGCCTCTGGTCCGCTTTGACGGCTACCACATCCTGGCCGACGCTACCGGCGTCCCGGACCTGTTCCAGCGCATCAAACCCACGCTGCTGGCCCTGGTGCCGTGGCGGAAGACAGATCCCGAAGCCGGGCTCCTGAAGCCCTGGGCGCGGGCCGTGGTCACCATCTGGGTGCTCGTTACGGTCCCCCTGCTGCTGTTCAGCATGGCCACCATGGTGCTCACCCTGCCGCGCGTCCTGGGCACCGCATGGGATAACGGCCTGAAGCAGCAGGCCATGCTTTCCCACAGCGTCGCCACCGGGGACATCGCCGACGCCGCCGTGCGGGTGATCGCGATCGCCTGCCTGGCACTGCCAGTGCTGGGCATCTTCTACATCCTGCTGCGCCTGGTCCGCCAGCTGGCCACCGGGCTGTGGCGCAAGACGCGCGGCAAGGCCCTCCAGCGTGCCACCGCCATCCTTGCGATCGCGGCGGTGGCGGCAGGCCTCGCCTGGGCCTGGTGGCCCGGCGCTGACACCTACCGCCCGGTCCAGCCCTACGAGCGCGGCACCCTGGCCGACGCCACCACCGCCGTCTTCCCGGCCGCCGCCGCGGGCCGGATGGCGGAGGGCCAGTCGGGAACGACCGTTGCCCTGTGGCCGGAGGGCGCCCGAAGGCCCACACGCGAGGACCCGCAGCTGAGCATGGTGCTGGTGCCCCGGCAGGCGGGAACGGCCAACACGGCCGGCTCTGCGGCGGTGCCGGTTGCCCCTTCCTGGGTCTTCCCCTTCGACAAGCCAGCTGCTCCGGACGACGACGGCAACCAGTCCCTCGCGGTCAACACCACCGACGGTTCCGTGGTCTACGACGTCGCCTTCGCCCTGGTCTGGGCCGTGGACGGCGACACCGTGGACACCAGGAACGAGGCGTACGCGTTTGCCAGCTGCGCGGACTGCGCCGCCGTGGCGGTGGGCTTCCAGGTGGTCCTGATTGTGGGACAGACCGATGTGATCGTCCCCGAAAACCTCTCGGCGTCGGCGAACTACAACTGCATCCGGTGCCTGACCTACGCCCTGGCCAGCCAACTGGTCCTCACCCTCAATGGGCCCCTGAGCAGCGACGGCACGGCCAGGCTCAACGCGCTGTGGCAGGAGATCGCCGCCTACGGCAAGGACCTGCGGAACCAGCCGCTCTCGGAGATCCAGGGCCGGCTCAGCGCGTACAAGGAACAGATCATGGCGGTCATCAAGGCCGATCCGAGCGCCACCCCGGCCGGGTCCGCCGGCACAGCCCCGACGCCGGGCGCCACGCCTGGCGCAACCTCCGGCGCCACCTCGGGCGCCACGCCTGGTGCCACACCCGGTGCCGGTACCGCCGCCACGCCCGGTGCGACGTCCGGCGCCACTTCGGGTGCCGACCCCGGCAGCACGCAGGCCCCGGGTACGGGAGCCACCGGAGCCACGGCGCCGAGTGGCGGTACGACGTCGTCCGGTCCCGCCCCGGGCTCCGGCGCCACGGTGCCAGCAGGGCAGGACCTGACGCAGCCCGCGGCTCCTGCACCGGGCACGGTCACACCGGCGCCCGCATCCACCGCACCGCCGGCGCCCTAAGGCGGGGACCCGGATCCGGTCCGGACTGGGCCCGGATTGGACCCGATTTGACGCAGATGGCCGGAATGAGGACTTCATTCCGGCCATCTGCGTCAAATCGGCGCCTCGCCAGATCGCCACTCCGCCAGAGCGCTACCCCGTCAGGTCGGCGCTTCCCTTAGATTGGGGCTTCGCTGCGCCTTCAGATGCCGGATACCTGCTGCCGGACCTTCCATTCATCCGCGGGGATGGTGTACACCAATTCCGTGGCCCGTTCGTCCATTGTTGTGCCACCTTCCACCTGCCGTGCTTCCAGGCCCAGCCCGGCACCCAACCCCGGGCCCGGCACCCAACACCCCGCACGGAGAGGCAACACGATGAGACTAACGCTGACGGAGTTCCTCACATTGGACGGCGTGGCTCAGGGTCCCGGATCGCCCGAGGAGGATACCAGCGACGGCTTCTCACAAGGAGGCTGGTTCGTCCCCTGCCTTGACGAGGAATTCATCCAGCAGGCGGCACACTGGCTTGGCGAGGCGGATGCGTTGCTGTTCGGCCGCCGGACCTACGTCAACTTTGCGAGGGACTGGCCGAGAATCACGGACCCTGATGATCCGTTCTCGGAAAAGATGAACGGTTTGCCGAAGTACGTGGCCTCGCAGAGCCTGGCGCAGGCTGGTTGGGCGCCGACGACCATCCTGTCCGGGGACATCCCCGCTCAGGTTGCTGAGTTGAAGAGGCAGCCCGGCCGGGAGTTGCAGATCCACGGGAGTGCGCAGCTGGCCCAGTCGCTGCTGGGCAAGGGGCTGATCGACGAACTGAGGCTGGTGATCGCCCCTGTGGTGGTGGGCAACGGCAGGCAACTGTTTCCGGCCGGAGGCGCCCCGGCGGGCCTGCGCCTGGTCAGCAACGAGGCGACGCCGGGCGGACTCGCGATTCTTGTCTATGAGCCGGCAGGGCTCCCGACGTACGGGACCTATGAGCCTGGTTCGTCCGGCGCTTGAGGCCCGTGGTTGAGCTTGAGGCCGCTGGTTGAGTCGGCCGCTACGCTGCACCCTCCTTCGTCACCGCGGACTTCGTCTCCACGGCATCCCTGCCGAGCCACAGGCCCAGTCCCATCATGGCGACGCCGAGAAACAGATGCAGCCAGTTGTCGGCGGAGTTGAACGGAACAAAGTTGGCGCCCGCGCTCATATACCGACCACCAGGCCGTAGATCCACAGAAGCAGGTACACCGCGCCGCCGCCGACCAGGAACATTCGGGCCATCCGATCTGTCCGGGCCATGGCAAGGCCTGCCACGCCGAGCAGCCCTCCACGAACCCAGACGGGCTTGCCCGAGTTCAAGCGCCGGGCCCGGTCAGCGGGCCTTCCACTCGTCCGCGAGGATGGCGTACACCACCTCCGTCGCCCATTCTCCCTTGTAGTGCCATTTGTCCACCTGCCGTGACTCCAGGCGCATGCCGAGCCGTTCACAGAGCGCCGCCGAGGCCGTGTTCAGGGCATCGAGCTTGGCGTCGATGCGGTGGAAGCCCAGGTCCTCGAAGCCGAGCTTGAGCAGCGCCCGGGCGGCCTCGCTCGCGATGCCCCGTCCCCGCGCCTCCGGGGCCAGGCTCCAGCCGATCTCGGCCTGCCCGCACCCCTCCAGCCATTTCAGCACCACCTCGCCGAGGAGTCCGGGCGAATCCTGGGCCTCAATGGCCAGGGCCACCCAGTCGCCCTCCTTCTCGAACTCGAAGTTGGCATACCGTCCCACCGTTTCCATCGACTGGGTATAGCTCTTGGCCTCGCGGGGCAGGAACCGGGCGGTTTCCGGGAGCGAGTGGTAGGCATGGAAGGCATCGAGGTCGGCGGCTGCAAAACGCCGCAGCACCAGCCGCTCGGTGCGGATGGGCAGCGGAGGCAGTGGCTTGGGTTCATTCATGTCCCCAACGCTACCCATCCATTGCTGCGGAAGCGCCGTTTTGCGCGGCCAAATGGGCGGCTACGGAGCAACCGATGCATGGGCGACGACGGCGGCCGTTGCCTCGGCGATCGCCCGTTCCTCGTCGGTGGGGACCACCAAGACCGGCAGGGCCGACGTCGGGGTGGAAATGACGCGGGGTTCCTTGGACCGCTCCCGGTTCAGCCCGGCGTCGAGTTCGACGCCGAGGGCACCGAGCCGCTGCGCCACCAGGTTCCGGAACTGGTGCGAGTTCTCGCCGATCCCGGCCGTGAACACAAGGGCCTTCGCGCCGCCCACGGCCACGTGGTAGCCGCCGATGTACTTCGCGAGCCGGTAGGACGCGACCGCCAGGGCCATGGCCGCCTTGGCATCGCCGGCTTCCGCGGCCTCCACCACGGAGCGCATGTCGTTGTTGCCGGCCAGGCCTTTGAGCCCGGACTGCCGGTTCAGCATCGAATCCAGGTCCTCGGGTGACCATCCGTTCCGGCCGAGGAAGACCAGGATGGACGGGTCGAGGTCGCCGGAGCGGGTGCCCATGACCTGGCCTTCTAGGGGGGTGAATCCCATGGACGTGTCGATTGACTGGCCGCCGCGGATCGCGGTGACCGAGGCGCCGTTCCCCAGGTGGGCGATCACGGCGTCGAACTCCTCGACCGGAACATCCAGCAGCGCCGCCGCCCGGTGCGCAACGTATTCGTGCGAGGTGCCGTGGAAGCCGTAGCGGCGGATCCCGTGGTTCGTGTAGAGCTCGTCCGGTACCGCATAGCGCCAGGCGTGCTCGGGCAGGGTGCGGTGGAAAGCGGTGTCGAACACGGCCACCTGCGGCAGTTCGGGCCACTTCTTCGAGATCGCGCGGATGCCGAGGACGTTGGCCGGGTTGTGCAGCGGAGCGAGCGGGTTCAGCCGTTCAATGGCCCGGGTGATCTCGTTGTTGACCAGCACCGGCTCGGCGAAGCGCTCCCCGCCGTGCACCACGCGGTGGCCGACGGCATCCAGTACGCGGTCCCCCAGGGCGTCGTGGATGGCCGCGTCCACCTGCTCCAGCGCCTCGGCGTGATCGCGCGGGCCCTCGATCTGGCCGTCGCCCTCACCGCCGGCACCCATGCCGATCTTCTCGATCAGGCCTTCGGTGAGCACGCTGCCGGCCTCGACGTCGCGCACCTGATACTTGAGCGAGGACGAGCCGGAGTTGATGACGAGCACGAGCATGGGGCCTCCTAAGCCTTGGCTTCGACGCTACCCGAGGGTGCGCCGGGACTGGCATCACGCCGGAGCCTGGCCGAGCGCTCCGTGGGATCCACTATAAATTGCCGGACCAAATTGCCGGAACGCCAGTGGCGCCCATCCGTTGCGAAAGCCAGTCCGTTGCGGAAGCCGGGCCGGGCGCTTAGAGTCGGCGGACCAACTGCACAACTCACGAAGGGGATTTCCATGACTGACGACGCGACCCAGCCGGAGGGCACCGAACCCGCCAGCGGTTCCGGTAAACCGGATCCCACCGGCATCGTCGGCGCGAACCCGGCCCTGGACGACACAGGAAACCCCAAGTCCGCCGAGGTCGGCGAAGCCCCCGAGCCCCCCGAGAACCTGGAGGACCTGGATCTCACGCCGGCGGGCCTGGCCGATGAGCCCGCCAAGGAGGAAGACCCGGACAACCCGGCAAAGCCGGAAAACAGCTGACGGAAAACAGCTGACGGGAACAGCTGACGGGAACAGCTGACGGAAAACAGCTGACGGGGACAGCTGAGCCGGAACAGATGACTATGCGCGGGCAGCCGCGGGTTCCGGTTCGGTAGCGGGCTCCACGGACTGGGCCTGGATGGCCGTAATGGCCACGGTGTTGACGATGTCCTCCACCGTGCAGCCGCGCGAGAGGTCATTGACCGGCTTGCGCAGGCCCTGCAGGACCGGCCCGACGGCGACCGCCCCCGAGGACTGCTGCACGGCCTTGTAGGTGTTGTTGCCGGTGTTCAGGTCCGGGAAGATGAACACGGTTGCCTGCCCTGCCACGGACGAGCCGGGCATCTTGGACGCGGCGATGGCGGCGTCGACGGCGGCGTCGTACTGGATGGGCCCCTCCACCGCGAGGTCCGGGCGCCGGCTGCGCACGAGTTCGGTGGCCTGCCGGACCAGGTCCACGGCCCCGCCCGAGCCGGAGCCGCCCGTGGAATAGGAGAGCATCGCGACCCGCGGCTCGACGCCAAACTGCACCGCCGTTTCCGCAGAGGCCAGCGCAATGTCCGCGAGCTGCTCCACGTTGGGTTCAGGATTCACGGCACAGTCGCCGTACACCAAGACCCGGTCCGGCATGAGCATGAGGAACACCGAGCTGACGATCTTGACGCCGGGCCGGGTCTTCACGAATTCCAGTGCCGGGCGGATGGTGTGGGCCGTGGTGTGGGCGGCGCCGGAGACCATCCCGTCCACCACGCCCAGCTGGACCATCATGGTGCCGAAGTAGCTTTCGTCCTGCATCACCTCGAGGGCCTTGGCCAGGTCCACGCCCTTGTGCGCGCGCAGTTCCGCGTACTCGCGGGCGAAATCGCCCCGCAGTTCGGACGAGGCGGGATCCACGATGTTGATGCCGGTCAGATCGACGCCATGGGTGGCTGCGACCTCGCGGACGTCGGCCTCGCGTCCGAGCACGGTGAGTTCGCAGACGTCGCGGCGGTGCAGGATCTCGGCGGCGCGCAGGATCCTCAGTTCCTTGCCCTCAGGCAGGACGATGTGGCGGCGCTGAGACCTGGCCCGCCCGATGAGCTCATGCAGGAACCGCAGCGGGGTCATCCGTTCCGGCCGGGGCAGGTGCAGGCGCTCCAGGAGCTCGGCCTCGTCCACCCGCCGCGCCCAGAGCCCCAGGGCGGACGCGATCTTCCGACGGTGCCCGGACCAGATTTCGCTCCGGACTTCGGAGACGCGTTTGGCGGTGACATAGGTGTCGTCGGGAGCGGCGAAGATCGGGAAGGGCGCCTGCGCCAGGAGTGAGTAGATGGTCGGGTCCGGGGCCAGGCCGCCGGTGAGGATCAGGGCCGACGGCACCGGGAACTCCGGCGAGAACGAGGACGCCAGGCAGGCCACAAGCACGTCCGCCCGGTCGCCGGGGACGATCACCAGCGCGCCGTCGTTGAGCACGTGCAGGAAGTTGGCGACGTTCATCGCCGCGACCTTGATGGAACGGACATCGCGTTCCAGGTCCGGGAGGCCGGCCACCTGGCCGAGGCCCAGGGCCGAGGCGACCTCTCCGGTGGTGGGCCGGGCGATGTCGTCCAATTCCGGGAAGACATAGACGGGACGGCCGGACGCGCCGGGCTTCACGGCGGCGGCAATGGCCTCGAGGTCTTCCGGGTCGACACGGTTGACCATGATTGCCAGGAGCTCGCAGCGCTCCGCGAGGAGTTCTTTGCGCGCCACCTCGACGGCGTCCGCGGCCTCGGGTGCGGTGAGGCCGCGTGCGCCCACCACCGCCACCACGGGGGCGGCGAGGTTATTGGCCAGCCGGGCGTTGAGGTCGAACTCGACAGCGGCGTCCTGGCCGGTCAGGTCGGTTCCCTCGACGATCACGACGTCGCAGTGCTGGGACAAATCGGCGAAGATTTCGACGCACCGGGAGTTGATTTCCTCGCGCTTTCCTTCGGCCAGGAGACTGCGGACCTCGGCGAACGTCAGGCCGCCCCGGCAGCGCTCGTCGTCCAGGCCGAAGCGGGACTTCATGACGGCCACCATGGGGTCCGAGGCGGGGTCGGAGCCGTTGACCACGGGCTTGAAGAAGCCGATCCGGTCCGCGTGCCGGTGGAGGGTGTCCGCCAGTCCCAGCGCTACGAGGGACTTGCCGGAGCCCGGGGTGGTCGCGCTGACATAGATTCCTTTGGCCATGTGTCCCAGCATACTTACACCCCTTGACAGCGGGCACCCAGATGGGATTACCTAATGAACATTCGGTAAATAAAGCTGGAGGCAACGAGGCATGGCTGAACTGACGATTTCCGGTGACACCCACCCCATCCTGAAGGACGACTATGCCTCCGAATGGATGGGCATCGAGGTTCTCGCACTGGACGACGGGCACGCCACGATCCGGATGACGCTCCGCCAGGAAATGCTCAATGGCTTCGGCATGGCCCACGGCGGAATGATCTTCGCCTTCGGCGACACAGCCTTCGCGCTGGCCTGCAACCCGGCCAGCGGAAAACCCGGCGAAGCCGGGATCGACAGCGGCACCATCACCGTGGCTTCCGGCGTCGACATCAACTTCCTCAAGCCGGCCTTCCGCGGCCAGGTCCTGACCGCCATCGCCAACCGCCGCGCCAGCACCGGGCGCAGCGGCCTCTACGACGTCCAGATCTACGCCGCCGATCCCGGCGCGGGCGCGCCTTCGGCGCCGCAGCCGGCACCCGCCGGCTCGGTTCCCACCGCGACGGTCCCGGGCGAACTCCCCACCGACCCCGCCACCGGCGCCGCCGCAGCCCACCAGAGCGAACTCATCGCCGAGTTCCGCGGCCGCAGCCGCACCATCTCCAAGAAATAGAAACAGGGAACCACAGATGACCCAAGAAACTGCCGCCGCCACAACTGACGCCGTCCTGGACCGCGAGGAGACCATCTCCCGCGACGAACTCGAGGCGCTTCAGCTCAGCCGCCTGCAGCACACGGTGGCCTACGCCTATGACCGCGTCCTCCTGTACAAGCGCAAATTCGACGAGGCCGGCGTCCACCCGGCGGACCTGCGTGAGCTCTCCGACCTCGCCAAGTTCCCCTTCACCACCAAGGAGGACCTCCGCCTCGAATACCCCTTCGGCATGTTCGCCGTGCCGCAGAACGAGGTCGCGCGGATCCACGCCAGCTCCGGGACCACGGGCCGCGCCACCGTGGTGGGCTACACGAAGAAGGACCTCGCCGACTGGGCCAAGCTTGTGGCCCGCTCGCTGCGCGCCTCCGGCGTCCGGCCCGGCATGAAGGTCCATAACGCCTACGGCTACGGGTTGTTCACCGGCGGCATGGGCGCCCACGCCGGCGCCGAAGCCCTCGGCTGCACCGTCATCCCGATCTCCGGCGGCCAGACCGAACGCCAGATCACCCTCATCCAGGACTTCAAGCCCGACGCCATCCTGGCCACCCCCACGTACCTGCTGACCATTGCCGACGCCATGATCAAGCAGGGCATCGACCCGGCCTCCACGTCCCTGAAGTACGCGGTCCTGGGCGCCGAGCCGTGGACCGAGGAAATGCGGCACGAACTCGAGACCACCATGAACCTCAAGGCCTGCGACATCTACGGCCTCTCCGAGGTCATGGGCCCGGGCGTCGCCGGCGAAGCCGTGGAAACGCAGGACGGCAGCCACATCTGGGAGGACCACTTCCGGCCCGAGATCATCGACGCCTTCGACCCCACCGTGGTGCTGGGCGACGGCGAACCGGGCGAACTGGTCTTCACCTCGCTCACCAAGGAAGCGCTGCCGATCATCCGGTACCGCACCAAGGACCTCACCCGGCTGCTGCCCGGTACCGCGCGTCCGGCGCACCGGCGCATGGGCCGCATCACCGGCCGCAGCGACGACATGATCATCCTGCGCGGGGTGAACCTGTTCCCGTCCCAGATCGAGGAGATCGCCCTGCGCATCCCGGAGCTCAGCCCGCACTTCCAGCTGGAACTCACCCGGCCCGAGGGCCATCGGATGGACCAGATGACCGTCAAGATCGAGCGCCGCGACACCGTCACCGTCGAGGGCGCGGCGGCAGCCGCCAAGGTCCTGCAGCAGCAGATCAAGATCCACGTCGGCTCCTCCTGCGCCGTCGACGTCGTCGACCCCGGCTCGCTGGAACGGTCCAACGGCAAGCTGCGCCGGATCTACGACATGCGCCCCAAGGGCTGAGTGAGCACCCGAGCGTGAGAAACTAGGCACTATGCCCAGCACAGCAACCACCACCAAGCGCGGCCGCCCCGGCTACGACCAGCAGTCGGTGCTGGTCATCGCCGTCGACGTCTTCAACCGCCACGGCTACGACGCCACCTCGATGGGCATCCTTGCCGAGAACCTGGGCATCTCCAAGTCCGCGATCTACCACCACGTCCCGTCCAAGGGCGACCTGCTGAAGCTCGCCCTGGACCACGCCCTGGGCGGCCTCGAGGCGATCCTGGACCAGCCCGGAGCAACCTCCGGTTCGGCCGATGCCCGGCTGGAGTTCGTGGTCCGCCAGACCATCTCGGTGCTGGTGGAGCGGCTGCCCTTCGTGACGCTGCTGCTGCGCCTGCGCGGGAACACGGAGATCGAGCGGGATGCGCTGGAACGGCGCCGCACCTTCGACCACAAGGTCGCCGCACTGATTTCCGAGGCCCGGGATGAGGGCTCGCTCCGCCAGGACATTGACCCCCGCACCGTCACCCGGCTGCTGTTCGGCACCATCAACTCGATCGTCGAGTGGTACAAGCCGGGCGGCTCGCTGTCCCCGGAGAAGCTGGCCGACGACGTCATCACCATGGCGTTCCACGGCCTTCACGTCCCCCGCTGACCGCACGCCGGCCGGCGGGTGGCCGGGACAGTCGTTGACGGCAGGATAACGGACGCCCACCCTGTAGTCATGGCCACGAAGCTATCTGACGTCCTCTTCAGCACGTTCCCCGATTTGCGGTACCAGCCCACCGCGAAAAGGGTCCGCGCCTTGGTGGGCGGGCGGCCCGTCGTCGACACTCTGGGCGCGCTCCTGGTGTGGGAGCCCAAACGCGTCACCCCCCTCTACGCCGTTTCCGAAGGCGACCTCCGCGCCGAACTGGCGCCGCCGGGGCAGCAGGCGGGCGACGTCCCCGAACACGGCTTCAGAATGGGCCGGGAGGGGCCGCGGGCACTGGATCCGCGCACGGCGTTCGGCAGGCACACGGCGGCCGGTGAGGAGCTCGACGTCGTCACTCCCCAGGGGAGGCTGCCCCGCGCTGCCTTCCGGCCGGCGGACCCCGACCTCGCCGGCTATGTGGTCCTGGATTTCAACGCTTTCGACTGGCTCGAGGACGACGAGGAGATCATCGGCCACCCCCGTGATCCGTTCCACCGTGTGGACATCCGGGCGTCCTCGCTCACCGTTGAGGTAGGGCTCGACGGCGTGACGCTCGCCTTGACGAACGGCGCGCAGCTTCTCTACGAAACCATGCTGCCGGTGCGCTACTACATTCCGCCGTCGGACGTGCGGCTGGATCTGATGGAAGAAAGCCCCAAACTGACCGTCTGCCCGTACAAGGGGCAGGCGAGCTACTGGAGCTTCCCGGGCTCCGAGCAGGGCAGGAACGTCGCGTGGAGCTACGACCGGCGGTTCCGCGACGCCGCCCAGATCCACAGTCTTGTCAGTTTCTTCAATGAGCGGGTGGACATCACGGTGGACGGCGTCCGGCAGGAGCGCCCCGTCACGCCATGGTCCCGCCCGGACGGACCGGCGGCACCCGGGGTGTGACCGCAGCGCCTTGGTTCTCTTTCACCCGCATTGGGTGACGACTGCCCCCCACTGGAAGGGTTAGCTTGGAGAACATCTGAAGGACCACCTCTATCGCTTGTGAGACCTCGCCAAAGGCTCCCGCCGTCCGGCGGAAGGAGGAGGGATGATGTTCTGCTCGTTGATCATCGGTGACCCGCGGTGTTGCCGGCCGGGCACGCCGCCGCGAGCTGGAAGAAGGACATTCGGGGTCACCCGAATCGTCACAGTCGCGCCGGGTTGCCGGGAATGAGCGAGCCTGCCGCGTCGCCGCCCAGTTTCGATCCGGCCGTCGTAATCCGTTCCCGGGCGTACATCTCTGCGCTCGTACTGGCAGCGGTCCTGGGCGTTCCCATCTCGGTGATTGCCTACGGCTTTCTCGCTTTGGTCGCGGCGGTCCAGCAGTACGTGTTCGTCGGGCTGCCGGAACAAGTCCTCGGGGGTCCCGCTCCTGCCTGGTGGCCGGTTCCGTGGTTGGTGCTGTGTGGGTTATTGACGGCGTTGACCATCCGGTATCTGCCGGGAACCGGGGGCCACTCACCGGCTTTCGGCTTCAAGACCGGTGGCGGTCCGCCCAGCGGCCGGGAGCTCGTGGGCATCGTTCTCGCGGCGCTGACCACGCTCAGCCTCGGTGCGGTGCTCGGGCCGGAGGGTCCGCTGATCGCGATCGGCGGCGGCCTCGGGGCGTTGGCGGTGTACCTGGCGAAGAAGGACGCCCCGCCGATGGCCCTGACGATCATGGCGTCGGCCGGCAGCTTCGCAGCGGTCAGTACCCTGCTCGGATCCCCCGTGCTCGGTGCTTTCCTGATCATGGAGGCCGCCGGGATCGGGGGGATGACGCTGAGCCTGATGGCCCTGCCCGGACTGCTCGCTTCCGGCGTCGGGGCGCTGGTGTTCGTCGGCCTGGATGGCTGGACCGGGCTGGGCAGCTTCTCGCTGGCGCTGCCCGTCGTGCCGCCTGCGGTGCCGCCGACCCTGGCGACGCTGGGCTGGGCGGTGATCATGGGCGGCGTCGGCGCGCTGTTGGGATGGTTGATCCGCTGGGTCGGGCTCTCGCTGCGTCCGGTCGTACATCTGAACCGGGTGCTGGTGACCTCCGGGCTCGGCCTGCTGATCGGTCTTGCCGCGATGACCTACCAGTTGATCTCTGGGAACAGCTTCACGCAGGTCTTGTTTTCGGGGCAGGACGCCCTTCCGGATCTGGTCGAGCACGCCACGGACTACTCGCTGGCGGCGCTCCTGCTGCTGATCGCTTGTAAGGCCCTGGCCTACGGGCTCTCGCTGAGCGCATTTCGTGGTGGGCCCGTGTTCCCTTCAATGTTCATCGGTGCGGCGCTGGGTATTGCCGCGAGCGGGTTGCCCGGAATGAATCTCGCGGCAGGGCTCGGCATGGGCATGGGAGCCATGTGCGCAGCCATGCTGCGGCTGCCGTTGACGTCGACGCTGCTGGCCACGCTGCTGCTGGGAGTGGATGGTGTGGCGGTCACACCGCAGGTGGTGGTGGCTGTGGCGGTGGCCTTCGTAATCTCCAACGTGCTCCCGGTCCCGGGCCCGAAAGCGCCCGCGGCGCCTGACGCTGTCGGCAAGGTCCGACGTCGGGCTGCCTCGAGGGCCGACAATGACTGAGACCTCGAGCGCGGGCCGTTTGACCGTACGGGACCGGTGGATCGCCTGGTTGTTCATTGTTGGCTCGAGTCTGTTCGCCCTGGGAGCGGTGCCGTTATACGCCGAGGCCGTGGGATTGCGCTTGAGTGCAGTCACATTCTTCATCGGTTCGCTGTTCTTCACCTCTGCGGCGTTCCTGCAGTACCGCGAAGCCGTTGACGCGCTCCCGGCCGTGGGTGCCACGCCGCGCCATTCGTTTTGGGTTTGGGCGCCGCGAAATCCCGGCTGGCTTGCTGCCGCGGTTCAACTAGCCGGCACGCTGTGGTTCAACTGGAGTACGGCTAACGCAATGCGGGTCAATCTCAGTGTTGCGCTGACCGAGCAGCAGGTGTGGCGACCCGACGCTCTGGGTTCAGTCGCCTTCCTCGTTTCAAGCGGTGTGGCGTTGCGGGATGCCAGTCGCGCCGTTGCCGGCAGGCCCAGGCCCCGGGTGTGGAAGATCGGCGTGATCAACGTGGCCGGCTCTGTTGCGTTCGGCATCTCGGCTGTCGCGGCCTTTGTCATACCGTCGAGCGGCGATGTATGGAACGCCGAGCTCTCCAATCTCGGCACATTCGTGGGAGGCCTGTGCTTCCTCGCCGGCGCGATTCTGATGCTGAGTCCAGAATCCACCGATGCCTCGTCTCCCGCGGGCCGGGGAACTCATCCGTAACACCTTTTCAACAGTCTCTGAAGGAGAAGTGATGTCAATAAATTCCCAGCCATCGGATGCCGACGCGGCACTGTTCGGCAACCGCTTTGTCACCAAGGAAGTTCCGAGCCGGGAGTTCCCGGAAACCGGTCTTCCTGCTCAGGACGCTTTGCGCCTGGTGTCGGAGGACCTGGCGCTGGAGGGTGACCCGGCCCGGAACCTGGCGACCTTCGTGACGACATGGATGGAGCCGGAGGCCCAGCAGATCATCGCCGCGAACCTGCACCGCAATTTCATCGACCACGCCGAATATCCCCGCACGGCCGAGATCGAGCAGCGCTGCATTCGGATGCTCGCCGACCTCTTCCACGCGCCCGGCGAGACGACGGGAGCCCGAACCCAGGGATCGTCCGAGGCGATCATGCTCGGCGGCCTGTCCCTGAAGTGGAACTGGCGTAAGCGTCGGGAGGCCGCCGGCGCGTCGACGTCGAACCCGAATCTGGTGTTCGGCGGCGACGTGCATGTCGTGTGGGAGAAGTTCTGCCGCTACTTCGACGTCGAGCCGCGGATCGTGCCCCTACAGCCGGGGAAGTACACGATCGGCCCGGAGGACGTGCAGGCCCATATCGATGAGAACACCATCGGCGTCGCAGCCGTGCTGGGCACGACGTTCACCGGACACAAAGACGACATCGCCGGCATCAACGACCTGCTGGTCCGGATCAAGGGTGAGCGGGGCCTTGACGTGCCGCTGCACGTGGACGGGGCCAGCGGGGGGTTCGTCTGGCCCTTCCTGTACCCGGACTCCGAGTGGGACTTCCGGCTGGAGCAGGTCCGCTCGATCAATGTCTCCGGGCACAAGTTCGGACTGGTCTATCCCGGCATCGGCTGGCTGATCTTCCGGGAGAAGGCCGATCTGGCCAAGGACCTCGTCTTCGAGGAGAACTACCTCGGCAAAACCGACTCGACGTTCACCCTGAACTTCTCCACCGGCTCGGCGATGGTTCTCGCCCAGTACTACAACTTGGTGCGCTATGGCCGCGCCGGCTACACCTACATCATGCAGAACATGCAGACCAACGCCCGCGTCCTCGCCGAGAAGCTGGAAGCCATGGGCCGGTTCGAGATCATCGGCCCTGACGAGGAGCAACTCCCCCTGGTCGCGTTCCGGCTCGCCGCCGACCCCGGCTACGACGAGTTCGACATTGCCTGGCAGCTCGCGGCTGAGCGCGGCTGGATGGTGCCGGCCTACACCCTGCCGCCGAACGCCCAGGACGTGACGATCATGCGGGCGCTGGTCAAGGAAACGATGAGCCGCGAGCACGTCGACACGCTCGCCCGGGACATCGAGGAGGCGTGCTCAACGCTGGCGAAGAAGGGCGGCGCGCACGAATCCGAACGCCAGAAGATCGTCACCGGACCCGGGCATTGACCGGGATTCGGAGCTTGGATCTAGTCCCCGGTGGAGGAACGGCCGGTCATTTCTTCTCCTTGACTGCCGCCGCCGTCGTTTCGCGCTGGGTGGCGGCCCAGCTGGCGAGGACTTTCAGGGCGTCCTCGGAGGGCGTCCCGGGATCTGCCGTGTAGACATTGATGCGCAGCCCCGGGTCCGCGGGCAGTTCCAGTGCTTCAAAGCTCAGGTCCAGGTCCCCCACGATCGGGTGGTGGAGCCGTTTGCGGCCGGTGCGGTGGTACTTCACGTCGTGCCTCGCCCACCGGGTGCGGAACTCCTCGCTGCGGGTCGAAAGCTCTCCGACCAGGTCCGTGAGGTCCCTGTCGTAGGGGTTCTTCCCGGCGGTGGACCTCAGGACCGCGACGATGTCATCCGCGCTGCGCTCCCAATCGGCGAAGAACTCCCGCGCTTTCGGGTTCAGGAAGGTGAACCGTGCACTGTTCGGCGGAGTGACCTGCTCGGCCATCATGTCCAGATAGAGCGCACGGCCGAGTTCGTTGGCGGCAAGGACATCCCCGCGGTCGTTGCGGACCCAGGCCGGCGCCGTCGTGATCGCATCAATGACGCGTTGCACGCTCGGCCGCACCGTCTGCGGGCTGCGCTTTCGCCGCACCCGGGGAGCGGCCGTGGCCGCCCGGGCCAGGTCGAAAAGGTGGGCCGTCTCGGCGTCGTCAAGCTTCAGTGCACGGCAGAGGGCCTCAAGGACGCTGTCCGAGGCGCCGGAGAGGTTCCCGCGCTCAAGGCGGATGTAGTAATCGATGCTCATCCCGGCGAGCATCGCGACTTCCTCGCGGCGCAGCCCGGTAACGCGGCGGTTGCCGCCGTAGACCGGAAGGCCGGCCTCCTCTGGCGTGATCCTGGCACGGCGGGAGGTCAGGAACTTCCGCACGTCGTCGCTGTGTGTCATGGCCTCCACGCTACCCGCGGCCAATGCGACGAGGGAGGCACTGGCATTACCCGGAACGAGCGTGACTCCCCGCCATTGAGAAATCACGGTTCCATGGAAAGCATGAATCCTGCACCCGCAACTACTGCCCGCCCGGCGGCGATCCTGGCGATCATCCTCGCCAGCTACGTCATGATCCTGCTGGACAACTCGGTCATCTTCACGGCCCTGCCGAGCCTGCAGGCCGATCTCCAGCTGAGCACGGGAGAGCTTTCCTGGGTCCAGGATGCGTACACGCTGGTCTTCGGCGGCCTGCTGCTTCTCGGCGCCCGGGCCGGCGACCTCCTCGGCCGCCGGCGTGTCTTCGTGTTCGGGCTGGTGGTGTTCTCGGTCGCGTCCCTGCTGATCGGGCTGGCCCCGGCGGGCTGGTGGGATCGCCGGCCGGGCGATCCAGGGTATCGGGGCGGCGATCGTCGCGCCCGCCTCGCTGTCCCTGCTCACGGCGAGCTTCCCTGAAGGCCGTGAGCGCACCCGGGCCGTGGCGCTATACGGCGCGACCGCGGGGATTGGTGCCAGCCTGGGACTGGTCATCGGCGGGGCGCTGGCCCACTGGATCTCCTGGCGTGCCGGGTTCTTCGTCAACGTACCCATCGGCGCCGCGATGATCGCACTCGCTCCGCGGTTCCTCCCGGAAACCGGCAGGGCAAGCGGCCGCTTCGACCAGTTCGGAGCGCCCAGCGCGACCCTGGGTGTCGGTGCCCTCGTGTTCGGCATCATCAACACCGCCGACGCGGGCTGGGCCTCCCCGGTCACGGTCACGGCCGTCACCGCCGGCATCGTGCTCCTCGTCGCGCTTGTGCTGGTCGAACGCAGGGCCGCCCAGCCGATCATGCCGCTGCGGCTGTTCGCCAGCCGCCGCCGCGCCGGCGCCTATGTTGCACGGTTCCTGTATCTGGGCGCAATGATTGCGTTTTTCTTCTTCACCACCCAGTTCCTGCAGGAGGTCCTCGGCTTCGACCCCCTGCAGGCCGGCATGGGATTCCTGCCCATGACCGCCGTCAACTTCGCCGTCGCAATGAGCATCCCGCGGCTCGTGAACCGGATGCCGGGTTCGGTTCCCCTCGTGGCCGGCATCCTGATCACCCTTGCCGGGATGTTCTGGCTCAGCCGGGTCGGCGTCGACTCCTCCTACTGGACGGGCGTCGCTTTCCCGATGGTCCTCATCGGAGCCGGACAGGGCTTGGCTTTTGCGCCCCTCACGTCGTTTGGCATCACTGGTGCGCCAGCGGCCGACGCCGGCGCGGCATCGGGCCTGGTGAACACCTTCCACCAGGTCGGCACCTGCCTGGGGCTGGGCATCGCGGTCGCGGCCGCAGCCACCGTCCCGGCCGCCGGCTCTGCCGTGGCGCACCTGGCCGCGCAGGTCAGCGCCGCCCTCACCACAGGCAGTGTCCTCCTGCTCCTGGCCCTGGCCGTCACCGCGGCCCTCATCCTGCCCGCTGATCTGGCCGCCCGCCGGGCCCGGACACCGCTCGGGGCCGCACCCGCGCCCCTGGCCGGGGCCGCCCGCTGACCTGTCAACATCCGAAAAGGGGGGTACTCACGTGCCCTCCCACAATCCCGCACACCTGAATACCGTGAAAGGCATGCACATGGAACTTACTCTCAACAACGGCGTCACGATGCCAGCCCTCGGGCTGGGCGTCTTCCAAAGCACGCCGGAGCAAACGACGGCGGCCGTCGAAGCGGCGCTGGCGGCCGGCTACCGGCACATCGACACCGCCGCCGCGTACGGCAACGAGCGGGAGGTCGGTGAGGGCACCCGCAACTCGGGCCTGGACCGTTCCGACGTGTTCATCGAGACCAAAGTCTGGGTCAGCGACTACGGCTACGACCAGACGCTGCACGCCTGGGATAAGGCGACAGGCAAGCTCGGCGTCGACTACCTCGATCTGCTCATCCTGCATCAGCCCGCCCCCGACCACTTCGAAAGAACCATCGCCGCGTACAAGGCCCTGGAGACTCTGGTTGCTGACGGGCGCGTCCGGGCAATCGGCGTCAGCAACTTCATGCCGCACCACCTGGAGCAGCTGCTGGCGGCCACAGACGTCGTCCCAGCCGTGAACCAGATTGAGCTCCACCCCTACTTCACCCAGCCGGCCGTCCAGGCAAAGGACACCGAACACGGCATCCTTACCCAGGCGTGGTCACCGATCGGCGGCATCACCTTCTACCCCGGATGGGGCGAGGACCGCCGGAGCGTGATGGAAGACCCTGCCATCGCCGGCATCGGACAAACACATGGAAAGAGCCCCGCCCAGGTCATGCTCCGCTGGCACCTGCAGCAGGGCCGCTCAGCCATCCCGAAGTCGACCAACCCCGCACGCATCGCCGAGAACTTCGACGTCTTCGACTTCGAACTCGGCGCCGACGAACTCGCCGCCATCGACGCACTCGACACCGGCGTGCGCAACGGACCGGATCCCGACGAGGCCCGCGAAGAACGCTTCGCCATGGTCATCCCCGAAGCCTGAGACAGAGAGAAGACACCACCATGAAATACCGTCCCCTGGGCCGCACAGGCGTGCAGCTCAGCCCCCTATGCCTCGGCGCGATGATGTTCGGCCCCTGGGGCAACAGCGACACCGAAGACTCCATTCGCATCATCCACCGCGCCCTCGACGCCGGCATCAACTTCATCGACACCGCCGATGTCTACTCCGGCGGGGCATCCGAGGAAATCGTCGGGCAGGCACTGGAAGGCCGGCGCGAGGACGTGTTCCTCGCCACGAAATTCTTTATGCCCATGAACGAGGACGATCCCAACCAGCGGGGTGGATCCCGCCGCTGGATCATGCGGGCGGTGGAAGACTCCCTGCGCCGCTTGAACACCGACTACATCGACCTCTACCAGGTGCACCGGCCCAGCCCGGATACCGACGTCGAGGAGACTCTCGGGGCCCTCACCGACCTGGTCCGCCAAGGGAAGGTGCGGTACATCGGCTCCTCGTCCTATTCCGGGTCGCAGATCGTGGAAGCCCAGTGGGCGTCCCGGGAACGCAACCTGGAGCGGTTTGTCACCGAGCAGCCGCCGTACTCGATCCTGGTCCGCGGTATCGAGGAGGACATCCTTCCCGCGGTGCAGCGCCACGGCATGGGCACCCTCACCTACAGCCCGCTCAGCGGCGGCTGGCTCTCCGGGCGCTGGCGCAAAGACTCAGCGTCCGCCCCCACCTCAGCCGCGCGTCCTCACGCCCGGTTCGACATGACGAGCCCGGCCAACCAGCGCAAGCTCGACATCGTCGAAGAACTCGCCCGCCTCGCTGAACAAGCCGGGCTGACGCTCGTCGAACTGGCCATCGCCTTCGTAATCAACCACCCCGGCGTCACGGCCGCCATCGTGGGACCGCGCACCATGGAACAGCTCGAGTCCTACCTGCCCGCCGCGGACATCACCCTGACCAGCGACGTCCTGGACCGCACCGACCAGCTCGTCGCCCCCGGCGTTACCGTCAACCCAGATGACAACAGCTACGGGGCCAACGAACTCACGCCCCTGGCGCGGCGACGGAAACAACTGTGACCAACGAGGCGATTGAAACCCTGCATGAAGCCCTGTGCCAGGCGATGGTCGCCGGGGACCTTCAACTGAAAGAAGGAAAATCATGACTGACCAACCCCAACAGGTCGGCGGAGGCCGGAACATGTTCGGAGACTTCGCCCCGAAGCTCGCCGAGCTTACCGACGACGTCCTGTTCGCGGACGTCTGGAACCGCCCGGAGCTCCCGGCCCGTGACCGCAGCCTTATCACCGTCGCCGTGCTCACGGCCGGCGGCAACACCGAACAGCTAGGCTTCCACCTTGGCCGCGCCATTGAGAACGGCGTCACCCGGGAAGAACTCATCGAAGCCATCACCCATGTCACGCTCTACGCAGGCTGGCCCAAGGGCATGGCCGCCATGGGCGCCGCCAAGCGACTCTTCACCGAGAGCAAGTAAGGCTCACCATGAACATCGAACCCACTGTCCCCACTGCGAAGAACCCGCCGGCCCGGTTCGCCGGCGACGTCTGGCTCGATCCGATCGCGCTCCCGCACGAGCCGGATCAGACGATGGTGGTGGCGACCGTCCGTTTCGCGCCCGGAGCCCGCACCGCCTGGCACTCCCACGAACACGGCCAGTACCTCCGCGTCACCCAGGGCGTTGGCCGGTTCGGAACCCGGGACGGCAAGATCATCGAAGTCCAACCCGGCCAGACGCTCTACACGCCGCCCGGCGAGGAGCACTGGCACGCGGCCGCCCCTGGCTGCTTCATGGAACATATCGCCATGCTCCAGAACGGCGAGGACCCAGCAACCACCACCACGTGGGGCGAGCACATCACCGACGACGAGTACAACGGAAGCTGACCAGCCCGCGCCACTGGCGAGGCGCCCTTTATGACCACGGGCAACAGAAAGGGCGCTCCGCTGAGCCGGAGCGCCCGAAATCCCGCTGTTGCCCGCCCGTTTAGAGCTGGTAATCAGCTGCCGTGGTGATGTTCTCGTGCACGCACAGAATATTGTGCTCGGAGTCCATGAACCAGGCGCACTTCTCTGAATCCGTTGTACAAATGTGGTTCTCGGTCTTGAGGTCCGGGCGATCGTAGTCCTGGAACATGACGCCCTTGGCTTCCATTTCCTGGACTGTGCGCTCGATCTCGCTGACTTCGAAGCTCAGGGTGGTGTGCTCTGAGTGCTTTCCATCCTTGACTGGCATCAGCTGCAGCATTGGGCCGCCTTCTGAGCCGAACAATTCGCTTCCGTCATCTGCCACGCCACGGTGCGGGAGCCCCAAAGTGTCCGCGTAGAAATGCCGGGCACGCGCTGCATCATCAACTGGCAGGACTGTTGTGGCTTTATTGAGAACTAGGGTCATTTCGCCACCTCCTACGAGCAAGATTTTACGCCGGAGCGTGGTGGAAAGAGCCCGTCAATTGCCTCCCTGAACAGGCGGCGCTCCACGGAATGCCCCCTTCTTCAGCGGGCGGCGTCGGAGCGCGGAACCGGGCGATAGTAGTCAGTCAGGAATCCGGCGAGGAGACCTCCCAGAACCAGCACCAGCGCCGGCCAAAGTCTTATGGGGCCCACGACGTCGCGGATATCGACCCTCAGGAAAGGCAGAAGAAGCAGCGAGACGGCTCCATAGATGATTGCCAGCACCAGTCCGATCTTGATGAGGGTTGCCCCCTGTGACCGCATCTTCTTCTTGGGAAACTGCTTCGCGTAATCCTGCGCATTGCCGAAGTCGTCTTCAGCCGCAGTCCCGGTGGCGCTCTCGTGAGCGCGGACTTCGTCCAGGGTCGCGGCGATCTCATCTTCCGAGAAACCGCGGATGCGGAGGTTGAAGGTCAGGTCTCGTGCGTAGCTCATGATTGTTCCTGTCGGGTCGCCCGGATCTCGGTGAGGGTTTCGTTCATGCGCTAACAGGCTGCCGCCGAGCGCTGCAGCCCGCTGATAATGTCACGACGAAGCTTGCGGGACAAACACATTTTCAGGGCCGAATCCCACCCGGCTCCTCCGTTAAAAACGTCACGGTCGTTGCAACCCCGTGACTTCTGGGGGCTGCAACGACCGCTAGAGCCTGAGGTCCCGCGAGGGAGCGTCGGGTGGGCTACTTCTCGACGAGGGTCAGGACGTCGTAGGTCGCGACGATTTCGTCGTTCTGGTTGGTCAGGACGGCGTCCCAGGCCACCTCGCCGTACTCGTCGGTCTCGCGCGGGGTGATCTTCTTGGCCGTCAGGGTCACGCGGATGGAATCGCCCGCCGCCACGGGGGTGATGAACCGCAGGTTCTCCAGTCCGTAGTTGGCCAGGACCGGGCCCGGTGCGGGCTCCACGAACAGGCCGGCAGCCCAGCTGAGCAGGAGATAGCCGTGCGCCACGATGCCCGGGAAGAAGGGGTTGGCCGCGGCGGCTTCCTGGTTGGTGTGGGCGTAGAAGGTGTCGCCGGTGGAGTTAGCGAACTTGGTGATTTCCTCCAGCGAGACCTCACGCAGCTCCGAGCGGATGGCGTCGCCGATGTGCAGGGTGGCGAGGGATTTCCGGAACGGGTGCTGGCCCTCGGTCTCGAGCGTGAAGTTGCGGTCTGCTCCGGTGTGCCAGAGCCCGGTGACGGCGGTGAGCATGTTCGGCGAGCCCTGGATGGCGGTGCGCTGCATGTGGTGCATCACCGAGCGGATGCCGCCGAGCTCTTCGCCGCCGCCGGCTCGGCCGGGACCGCCGTGGACCAGGTGCGGGACCGGGGAGCCGTGGCCGGTGGAGCTGCGGGCGTCCTCGCGGTTGAGCATGAGCACGCGGCCGTGGTGGGCCGCAATGCCGGTGACCAGCTCCTGCGCCACGGCGGGATCGTTCGTGCAGACCGAGGCGACGAGCGAGCCGCCCCCTCGGGCGGCGAGGCGGACGGCGTCGGCCAGGTCCGTGTAGCCGATCACCGAGGACACCGGGCCGAAGGCCTCGAGCGAGTGGACCTCCTCGGCCTCCGGGTTGGCCCAGCTCAGCAGGACCGGGGACATGAAGGCGCCGCCGTCGACGACGCCGATGCTGCCGTCCGCGCTGGTGACCTTGGGCGCGTCGAGCGTGCCGTAGGCAAGCTCCCCGCCGGCGTCGAGCATGGACTGGACGGCCGCGCGCACGTCGGCGAGCTGCTCGAGCGAGGCCAGGGCGCCCATGGTGACGCCCTCGGCGCGGGGGTCACCGAGCACGACGCGTTCGCGGATGCGGTCCCCCACGGCGGCGGTGACGTCGGCGACGAGTTCCTGCGGCACGATCGCGCGGCGGATTGAGGTGCATTTCTGGCCGGCCTTGGCGGTCATCTCGGTGACGAGGGACTTGATGAAGGCGTCGAATTCCGGTGTGCCCTTGACCGCATCCGGGCCCAGGATCGCGGCATTCAGGGAGTCGGTCTCGGACGTGAAGCGCACCCCGCCCTTGACCACATTGGGGTGGGACTTGAGCGTGTTGGCGGTCGAGGCGGAGCCGGTGAAGGCCACGAGGTCGCGGTAGTCCAGGTGGTCGAGCAAAGTGCGGACCGAGCCGGAAATCAGCTGCAGCGAGCCGGTGGGCAGGATGCCGGATTCGTCGATCGCCTTGACCACGGCGGCGGCCACGTACCCGGTGGGGGTGGCGGGCTTGACGATGGTGGGGACGCCGGCGAGGAAGGCCGGGGCAAGCTTCTCCAGCATGCCCCAGACCGGGAAGTTGAAGGCGTTAATCTGCACAACGACGCCGGGGATGCGGGTGTAGATATGCTCGCCGGCGAACGAGCCGTCGCGGGACAGCACCTCCATGGGACCATCCACCACCACCTGGGAGTTGGGCAGCTCCCGGCGGCCCTTGGACCCGAAGGTGAACAGGACGCCGATGCCGCCGTCGATGTCGATCATGGAGTCGATCTTGGTGGCGCCGGTCTGCGCCGAGAGCGCGTAAAACTCCTCGCGGCGGCCATTGAGGTACTGCGCCAGTTCCTTGAGCTTGAGCGCGCGCTGGTGGAAGGTCAGCGTGCCAAGTTCCGCCTGGCCGGTGGTGCGGCCGTAATCCACGACGGCGGCGAGGTCGAGCCCCTCGGTGCTCACCTTCGCCAGGAGCTCGCCGGTGCTGGCGTCCAGTACCGGCGCCGCGCCGGCGGCCGCGGCGTCGTCGGGAGTCCACCAGGAACCCCGGATGAAACTGGGAACGATCTCGACAGTGTCTACTGTGGGTGCGGCTGTGGTGGTCATCGTTGACGGGTCCTTCCAACGGGGGAGCAAGATCAACACGGCCGGAACATTACTGACCGTCCGTTCGGTAATATGATCTACAGTACATGAATGAGGCCTGCCGCACACTAGCGGCGGCGGCACCGACCGTCCGGGACCCGGCCGGCCGGCAACAAAGGAGACACTATGACGCCCGAGACCGGCAGCACCGAGCTGTGGAAGATCACCCTTGGCGAACTCGACGAGAAGATGGGCGTGAAGATCGTCGAGGAGTCCGTGGACCGCGTGGTGGCGACCATGCCGGTGGAGGGCAACCGGCAGTCGTTCGGGCTCCTGCACGGCGGCGCCTCACTGGCCGTGGGCGAGGCCGTGGGGTCCTGGGCCGCCGTCATCCACGCCAGCACCCTGGGCAAGACGGCGGTGGGTGTCGACGTCTCGGCCACGCACCACAAGTCGGCCCGCGAGGGACTGATCACCATCACGGCCACCCCCATCCATCTGGGCGGCACCCTGACCACCCACGAGGTGCTGATCACGAACGAGCTCGGCCAGCGGATCTGCACGCTGCGGATCACCAACCTGCTGCTGGACCGCAAGGCCTGAGTACCGGGTCCGCAGCTCGCGGTCTGGCCCCTGCCCCGCCCCTCGAGGTCGCCGGACCCGTGCGGGCTCGCCGTATCTTTCCGGCGACCCCGCAGCGTTCCGGCGACCCCGCAGCGTTCCGGCGAGCCCGGGCTGAACCTGGACGTGGACCCGCGGCTGGACCAGGGGTTGAGGGCCGCCTACGCCCTTCTCCCCCGGCAATGTAGGGCCGATCGGCCCGGATGGCCCGCCGCCCCGGCTGTTAGCGTGGATGTGCTTAGTCGCCCGGCACCGCCGGGCATCACCGGTCTCACCGGAAGGGATCCACCATGCTCTCAGACACCTCACTCCCCGTCATTCAGGCAACGCTGCCCGTAGTCGGCGAGCACATCGAGGAGATCGCCAAGCGCTTCTACAAACACATGTTCGAGGCGCAGCCGGATCTCCTGGACGGGCTCTTCAACCGGGGAAACCAGGCGGACGGCCGCCAGCAGCAGGCGCTCGCCGGATCCATCGCGGCATTCGCCGGCATGCTCGTGGAGAAACCGGACCAGGTGCCGGACCATCTGCTCTCCCGGGTGGCCCACAAACACGTCTCGCTCGGCTTAAACCCGGACCAGTACCAGATTGTCCACGACCATCTCATGTGGGCGATCGTGGATGTTCTGGGGGATGCCGTCACTCCCGAGGTTGCCGCCGCCTGGGACGAGGTCTACTGGCTGATGGCGAACCTGCTCATCAACAAGGAGCGCGGGCTGTACAACGCAGTGCACCTCTCCCCCGAGACCATTTGGCGGACGTGGCGGGTGGTGCAGCGGATCCAGGAGACTGCCGACGTCGTCTCGTTCGTCGTCGAGCGGACCGACGAGCGGGACGTCAAGCCGTCCCTGCCCGGGCAGTACGTGACTCTCAAGATGACCATGCCCGACGGCGTGCAGCAGCCCCGGCAATACAGCCTGACCAGGGCCGACGACGGGCAGCACCGGCAGTTCGCCGTCAAGAAGGTCCACGGCCTTTCGACTCCCGACGGCGAGATGTCCACGCTGCTCCACAATGACGTCCAGGTGGGCGACGAGGTGGTGCTCTCAGCTCCGTTCGGCGACGTTGTGCTGGAGTACACGGACCGGCCCCTGGTCATGGCCAGCGCGGGAATCGGCATCACGCCCATGGCCGGGATGCTCTCCCACCTCGTGCAGTCCGGTTCACGACGCCAGGTGATGCTGCTGCATGCCGATGACAGCGAGGCCTCCTTCCCGCTCCGCGCGCAGGTCACGGAGGATCTCGCGAAACTCGCGGACGGGACCCTGAAGACGTGGTTCCTGGCTCCCGCAGAGACAGCGGAGACCGGCGGAACCGGTGGGACGGCCGGGGCGGGTGAAACCGGCGGGACGGCCGGTTCCGTGTTCTCCGGGTTCATGGACGTCAGCGACGTCGAACTCCCCGACGACGCCGAGTACTACCTCTGCGGTCCCCTGCCGTTCCTGAAATCGGTTCGGAGCGCCTTGATTGCCGGTGGCGTCCCCGCTAAGGACATTCAGTACGAGGTTTTCGGCCCGGATCTCTGGCTGGCTGACTTCCAGTAACCCGCGGCCCGCTGTTTTCTCCCGGATTTGTCCCGAACGGGCGGATTCGCCCAAAAGTTGCCGGGTCGCCGTAGCCGTACGGCGACCCCGCAGTTTTCCGGCGAGCCCTGGCCTGGAGGCCCCGGCTAACGCACCGCCCGGCGCCTGCCGAACGCCACGAAGGCCGCGCCGAGCAGCAGGGCTCCCGCGCCGAGACCGGCCACGGGCAGGAGCCCGCCGGCGCCCGTGCTCGCCAGCTGGCCTGAGGTACCCGGCGTGTTGCCTGACGCCGTGTTGTCCGGCGCTGTGCTGCCCGCTGCCGCGCCGCCCCCGACGACGGAGGTGTCCGACGGCGGGGCGGGAGCTTGCGCCGGTTTGACCGGTCCGGCGGGAGCCCCGGCAGGGTGGGCAGGCTGTTGCGGGACCCCCGGCTGGCCAGGCGTTGCCGGCTGCACGGATCCCGGCTTTCCGGCCGGCGGCCCGGCCGGAGTGCCCCCGGCATCGGGCGCAGCGTCGACGCTGAACGCCACGGCGGCCGGCAGCGATGCAACGCCGTCAATGGCTTGCGTCACCGTCAAGGTGTGCGCTCCGGCGGCCAGTTCCGCGGGGAACGGGACACTCCACCGGGCACTGCCGGCCAGGGTCTGCGCGGTCCCGGGCTCGAGCGCGGCATTCCCCGCTCCGGAACCGGCCAGCACGGAGTCCACGGCCACCCCGTCGACCGCCACGGCCACATCGGCGCCATTAAGGCCCGTGCCGGAGATGGTGGCTGGCAGGGCGTCCTGGCGCAGGTGTTGGCCGGCCCTGAGGTTCGAGACCGCCGGAGCCGGCGGGATGACGGTGTAGGTGCGGGTCGCCGCGGGACTGTCCGGTTCTCCGGGGGCCGTGAGCACGGCCGTGACCGAAATTTTTCCGAAGACCGGCTGATCGGCCACGTTGATGCTCCAGCGGCCGTCTGCGTCGACGAGCCCGGTCCCGGTGAAGTCGCCGGAGAGCCGCACCGTACCTCCGGCTTCTCCGGTGCCCTCGATGGTTTCGATGGCGGTGAGTCCCGGGCCATCCGGCTGGCCCTCCACCGGGGAGGTGATGACGGGAGCCGCGAGGCGGGAGACGTCGACGGACAGGGATACGGGGCCGGAGCCGCTGAAGCCGTTCACGGTTTCAGCCGAGAACTTGAAGGGGCCGGTCGACGATGGTGCGGGGAACTGCCAATTTCCGGCCGCATCGACCGGCACTTCCAAGGGCTGGCCGTCCTTCTGGCCGGAAGTCTGGTTCGGTTTCTGGTTCAGGACGGTGATGCGGACTTTGGAATTCGGAGCCACCACGGAGGCCGGACCGGCATCGATGTGCCCGGAAATCGTCTCACCGGCCGCGACGGTTCCGTTGGAGGCCGCCGCGAGCGCGGGCTTGGCAAGGAACAGTTGCAGCTGGACACCGCCGGGGACCTGGCCCATGGCGTCCTCCAGGCTGGTCGCGATGGCCCGGGTCTGGACGCCTTGGTCGGTACTTTCCGCCCCCGTGTGCAGCCCGACAGCGAAGTTCCCGCTGATCCACGGGCCGCCGGAGTCCCCGCCGCCGGAGGTGACGGACGTCGAGTCGAAGCCGCGGACCGCCCGGAGATCGTTGTCATAGTCCGGCGGCAGTGAATTTGGCCCGGGGATGGCCCAGATGCCGGTCGAGTCCACCGTGCCGCACCTCCACCCGGTGGTCCGGCCTGACCGGCACACGGGTTGGCCCTGGAACGGGGCCACTGCCCCCACGATCTTTACGGACGTGGGCCCCGGATCGGCAGGATCGTCCCAACGGGTGACGGCGGGCTGGAGGTCCAGGCCGCCCCTGATGCCCTGGAGGACGGAGATGTCCGTGCCTACGTTGGAGCCGTCCGTCGCTACCTTGGAATTACCGGGGCCGCCGAATTGGCTGAACCCGAATGTGCCCAGGATCCCGGCGGGCTCGCCCGAACCGGCACCCCCGGCCGCTGGCGCACCGGCCGGATTTTCGATTTCGGCCTGCTTCGCGGAGCCGTCACCGGCGCAGTGCCCGGCGGTCAGGACCAGAGGCTCACCCGCGGGGCTGAAGGCCCCGAATCCGGCCGAACACAGCGTGCGTCCGTCAACGATGTACCCCTGGCCGCCAAAATAGTCTTCCTCGGTGGTGATCCGGGATCCTTGCTCCAGCGTCACGTTGGCGTAGCGGGCCACGAATTCGGCCGCGGACATCTTCGGCACCGCGCCCGGAGCTTTCGCCGGCTGCACATCCGCGTCGGAGGCGGAAACGGCGCCGGCGGCGGGAAGGGCGTCGGCAGCCGGAACGGACTGCGCCGTGTTGGTGCCGCCGGTGCGGATGACAAAGTGGCCGTCTGTGTAGGTGACGGCCTGCAGCCCAGCGGCCCCGACCTCGCGGACGTAGGCCTCGAATAATTGCTGGGTGCTGGAGGCAACCACCTCCGCGGCCGACGGGACAGCGGCGGCGGGGGCGGCAAGCAGGAAGTCGGCCGGGCCGGACTGGTTCAGTTCGGCCACGCGGGTCCGGAGCTCGGCGCCGCTGCCTTCAACCGCGATCTTGCCGCCAGCGAGGCTGATTCCCACATAGCCGGGAAGCGCACGCAGGGAGGGCGCGGCGTCGGCGGCCCGGCGGGCAAGTGCACCGGCGGCGTCGAATTCCGCAAGGGTCATGCCAAGGTCCCGCCGCACGGCCTCGCCGAGGCCGGCATCGCTGATCGGCGTCGCGGACGGCACCGGAGGAGAACCAGTCAAAGACGCGTCAGACGGCGCCGGGTCGGCAGGGGCAGGGGCAGGGGCGTGGGCTTCGGCCATCGCCGGGACCGCGGTCAGCGCAAAGGCAGGCACAGTACCGGCAAGCGCAATCGCGAGGGCGGCGGCCCGCACCAGCGGCTGGAACTTCGGAGTCTTCACTGGCCTACCCTAACCGGGGCCACCCTATCGGCCGAGCTTTCCGAGGATGGCCGCGA
This sequence comes from Arthrobacter sp. 49Tsu3.1M3, assembly GCF_900168135.1. Lineage (NCBI taxonomy): Bacteria > Bacillati > Actinomycetota > Actinomycetes > Micrococcales > Micrococcaceae > Arthrobacter > Arthrobacter sp. 49Tsu3.1M3. The sequence continues at coordinate 25,867 of NZ_FUZD01000018.1, read as the reverse complement.
GTTCCGCGTTTGTCACGCCGTGGCGGAACAGGTACTCCGCGGTGTTGAGGGACCGGACAAATTGCAGCAGGCTCCGGCCCCGGGATTCCAGCAGGGGCACCAGCACGTTCTCGGGCAGGAAACGCTCGTGGGGATGCGGGACGGCAGCGTGCCGGAGGTGCTCGTTGATGCCCCGCATTGAGCGCTGGTAGCCGCTCACAATGGCCTCGTCGCTGTCACCGGCGAGGTCCTGGAGCATGGCGGCGATCATGCCGCTCCGGTCCCGCCCCGCGGAGCAATGGATGAGCACACCGCCCTCCGCGGTGGCCACCGCCTTGAAGACCCGGGCCAGCAGGTGCGGGAACAGCCTGGCGTTGTCCGCATAACAGGCGGGGTCGTTCAGGTACGGCACGCAGAGCTCGCGGAATTCGCGGTTGTCCGGGTCTTCGGTGGGGGCCAGCACGACGTCGAAACCGGCCAGCGCCTCAGCCCGCACCGGCGGATCGGTCTCCCGACGCCGGATTTCGGCTTCGTTGCGGAGGTCGATGACGGTCCGGATGCCCCGGCGGTGCACCTGCCGCCAGCCGGCCTCGGTGAGCCATTCCCGCCGTCCCATGCGGAACACGTCCCCGGCCACGTGCCACGCGTTGACGGCCCCCTCCCACTCCACCGTTCCGGGCACCGCCTGCCCCGTGGCCTGGCCCAGGGGCGCTGCAGGAATCATCATCCAGAAAGCTAAGCACACGCACCGGCGCGATCCGCGGCAGGATTCACAAACGTTATACACAATGGGACCATTGGCAGGGTGCGGGGTTAACCCTTCGCAACATGTTTTTCACGGCACGGCGTTGAACCCAGCGTGCCACTGAGGAGAACACCATGGGACGTCTGAAACTTCGACGCCGGCGGACGGCTCTGGCGGCCGGTCTCGCCGCCCTGGCCATGGCGGCCGGTGTGGCGGCGGTGCCGGCGGAGGCGGCGGACAGGACCCGGTACGTCGCGCTCGGAGACTCCTATGCCGCCGGGCTGGGGGCGGGGCCGTACCTGGACGAGTGCTACCGCAGCGAGAATAGCTATTCCGAACTCGCTGCCCACACGAAGAGCATCAAACTCGTCGTCAACGCGGCCTGCAGCGGCAAGACCACCCAGGACGTCGTCAACACCCAGCTCAGGCGACTGGGCAGGACCACCGGGCTCGTCACCATCACTGCCGGCGGCAACAACCTCCGGTTTGCGCAAATCCTTGCCTCCTGCGGCGCCGCGATGGTGAATCCCGCTGCGGGTCCGCTCTGCGATGCCGCCAGTGCCTACGCTGAGGGCCAGATCTCCAGCCATCGACTGTCCGGTGACGTGACAGAGATGATCCAGCACGTGAAGGCTGCCGCCCCCAACGCCAAGGTTGTCGTGACGGGCTACCCCTACCTCTACGATCCTGTCGCGCCTGGCCAGACTGATTCGATGTCCCGGTTCATCTACAAGGCCACGGTTCTGGCGGACGGCCTGAACGGCTCCATCGCCGCCGCTGCCCGCGCCACCGGGGCTGAATACGTCGATGTCCGGGCCGCTTTCGCCGGTCACGGCGTGAACTCTGCGGCCCCGTGGATCAATTTCAGCCGTACGGCCCCGGCCAGTCCCGAAAACTTCCACCCGAACGCGCTGGGCTACGAGGCATACTTCGCGTCGCTTAACGGGGCCAAGGCCTACTCGGCACGCTAGCGCCGCTTGGCCAGCCGGGATTCGAGGGCGTTGCGGACCATCGGCCATTCATGTTCCAGGATGGAATACACGACGGTGTCCCGCAGCGCCCCGTCGGCGCTGCGCGTGTGGCTGCGGAGCACGCCGTCCTGTTTGGCTCCCAGCCGCGTGATCGCCTCGCGGGACTGGTGGTTGAGCCAGTGCGTCCGGAACTCGACGGCGGGGCAGCCCAGCGTCTCGAAGGCGTGCCGCAGCAGCAGCAACTTGGAGTCCGGGTTGCTGCCGCTGCCATGTGCGGACGCCGCGTTCCAGGTGGAGCCGATCTCTACCCGGGGCGTGGCGGCGTCGATGTTCATGTAGGTGGTCATGCCGATCACCCGGCCCGGTCCGCCCGTAACGGGATCGAGCAGCCGCGTGGTGAAGGGCAGCATGGCGCCGCTGTGCTGCAGGGCCAGGCGCCGCTCAATCTCGGCGGCCATGTGCTGCGGGGCGGGCACGCTGGTGTACCAGAGGTGCCACAGCTCGCCGTCGCGTGCCGCCTCGACGAGGCCGTCATGGTGGTCCGGGCTCAGCGGCTCAAGGACGACGTACTTGCCGGTCAGGGTGATCGGCGCGATCGCGGGGCGGTCCAGGGAGGTCACCGCACCATCCTAGGGGCACGGACGGATGCCGGTCACTTGGTCCAGTCGAAGAAGCCCTTGCCGGACTTGCGGCCCAGTTCGCCGCGGGCGACCTTGTCGCGGAGGATCTGCGGCGGAGCGAAACGGTCACCCAGCGTGGACTGCAGGTACTCCGCGATGCCGAGGCGCACGTCCAGGCCCACTATGTCGGTGGTCCGCAGCGGGCCCGTGGGGTGCTTGTAGCCCAGCACCATGGCGTTGTCGATGTCTTCCGCGGTGGCCACGCCCTCTTCCACCATGCGCATCGCTTCGAGGGCGATCGCGACGCCCAGCCTGGAGGAGGCGAAGCCGGGCGCGTCGTTGACCACGACGGCGGTCTTGCCGAGCGCCTCGACCCACCCGCGGGCGGCCTGGGCCAGGGCGTCGGACGTCTGCTCGCCGAGGACCACCTCGATGAGCGTCGACGCCGGCACCGGGTTGAAGAAGTGCAGGCCCAGGAAGTTCTGCGGCCGCTTCAGTTCGCGGGCCAGACCGTTGACGGACAGCGACGAGGTGTTGGAGGCGAGGTAGGCGCCGTCGGCGAGCCGTTCCTCGATGCCGCGCAGCGCGGTGACCTTCAGGTCCCAGTCCTCCGGAACGGCCTCGACAACCAGCTGCCGGCCGGCGAAGTCGTCGTAGTCCACGGTGACCGCGAGCCGGGAAACGATCTCGTCCAGGTTGCCGTCCACGGCGCCGCGCTCAATGCTCTTGGCGGCGGCGGACTCGACCCGCTCCCGGGCGGCCTCGGCCGACGCCTCGTCACGCTCGACCACCACGACGTTGGCTCCGTTGATCAGGAAGGCGTGGGCGATGCCTGCGCCCATGCGGCCGCCGCCGAGAACCCCCACGAAGTGGGGAGAAAAACTGTGGGGAAGGTTGGCGGGGAGTACGGAGTTGCCCATGTCTATTTCTGCTTCCCTGGTTCTTTGGCGGACTTCTTTTCTGATTTCTTCGCTGATTTCTTATCCAGAAAAGCCTGCATACGGTCGAACTTGGCCTGGGATTCAAAGAGGATCCCCTGTGCCAGCTGGTCAATGAGGGGATGCGCCTCGGCCGGGGCATGGAACACGGATTTGGTGATCCGGACGGCGAGCGGATCCTGCGTGGCAATCCGGTCGGCCAGGCTGTGGGCCGCGGCCATCAGATCGGACGGTTCATGGATTTCGGTGATGAGATTGACCGCGAGGGCACGTTCGGCGCGCAGCACGGAACCGGCGAGCAGCATTTCCTTGGCGACGGGCTCCCCCACGAGCTCCTTGAGGCGCCAACTGGCGCCGGCGGCGGCCAGGATGCCGAGGCCGGTTTCGGGGTTGCCGATCCGGACGGACGGGGTTCCGATCCGGAAGTCGGCGGCGTACGCCAGCTCGGCGCCGCCGCCGAGGCAAAAACCGTCCAGTGCCGCGATGACGGGCATCGGCAGCCTGGCGATCCTGACGAAAATGGTGGAATTGATGCCCTGCAGGGCATCGTCGCGGCGGCGTTCGCGCAGCTGGCCGATGTCGGCGCCGGAGGCGAACACCCCGTCAGTGCCGGCGATGATGAGGACTTTGGGGTGCCGCTCCAGATGGGCGCAGACGGTGTGGAGTTCATCGACCATCTGCTGGTCGATCGCGTTGCGGACCTCGGGGCGGTTGAGCACCACCACCATGCGGTCCTCGCGCTCTTCGACCAGGAGCGTGCTAAAGGTAGCGGTCTCGAGGGCCGGTGCCGGGGCCGCCACTAGACGCGCTCCAGCAGCATGGCCGTGCCCTGGCCGACGCCGATGCACATGGTGGCGAGGCCGATCTTGGCGTTTTCGCGTTCCATCCGGCCCAGCAGTGTGATGGCGATCCGGGAACCGGAGGACCCCAGCGGGTGGCCCAGGGAGATCGCGCCCCCGTCGCGGTTCACGATTTCCGGGTCGAGGCCGAGCCGGCGCATGCTGGCCAGGGACTGGGTCGCGAATGCCTCGTTGAGCTCGACGGCGCCGAGGTCATCGACGCTGAGCCCGGAACGGGCGAGCACCTTTTGGGTGGCCGGGACCGGGCCGATGCCCATGATTTCGGGCTCGCAGCCGGCGGAGGCGCCGTCGATGATGCGGGCGCGGGCCGTGAGGCCAAGCTTCTGGATGGCGGCCTCCGAGGCAACGATGATGGCGGAGGCGCCGTCGTTGAGGGTGGAGGAGTTGCCGGCGGTGACGATCGAGCCGCCCTTGACTACCGGCCGGAGCCCGGCGAGGACGTCCATGGTGGTGCCGGCGCGGGGGCCCTCATCGGTGTCCACCACGGTCTCGCCCTTGCGGGTCTTGACGGTCACGGGGACGATTTCCTCGGCGAAGCGGCCGGCGGCGATGGCGGCCAGGGCCCGTTCGTGGGAGCGGACGGCGAAGGCGTCGGCGTCCTCCCGCGAGATGCCGTCAACCCGCCCCACCTCTTCTGCCGTCTCCGGCATGGAGTAGGTCATTTTGCCGTCCCGGGACAGCTCGCCCTTGGTGAACTGGGGGTTGACGAAACGCCAGCCGATGGAGGTGTCGAAGATTTCGCCCGGTTTGGCGAAGGCGGTCCGGGGTTTTTCCTGGACCCAGGGGGCGCGGCTCATGGATTCGACGCCGCCGGCGATCACGATGTCCGCGGCGCCGGATTTGATCATGTGGCTGGCCATGATGATGGCGCTGAGCCCGGAGGCGCAGAGCCGGTTCACGGTGATGCCGGAGATGTGGAGGGGCAGCCCGGCAAGGAGGGTGGCCATGCGGGCCACGTTGCGGTTCTCTTCGCCGGCGCCGTTGGCGTTGCCGAGGATGACCTCGTCGATGGTGTCCGGATCGACGCCGGCGCGGGCCACAGCCTCGCGGACGACCAGTGCGGCCAGGTCATCGGGGCGGACTGCGGAGAGGGCGCCGCCGTAGCGGCCCACGGGAGTGCGGGCGCCCCCAACAAGAAAAGCCTCGACCATGAGAACATCCTTCACCAAGAAAGCGGGGCCGGCAGCAGAGTAATTTACCGACCGTTCGTTCTATAAAGATTACACGGCGGGGCAAGGGGGTCAACCGGATGCCGCCGGATTACGCGACGACGACGCCCAGATGAGCCGCGAGCAACGGAGCGAGCAGGGTGAGCTGGTGGTCGTCGATGACGAGGCCGGACAGACTGCCCAGACCGCTGACGGAGCGGAAGTCGGTGCCCCGGAGGTCGAAGTCTTTGAGCCGGGCTCCGGTGAAGTCGAGGGTGCCGATCGTGCAGTTCTTCAAGGCGACCCGCGTGGCGGTGCAGGAGCCCAGATCCAGCTCGTTAATGATGCAGTCGCTGATCTGCACGTCTGTGAGCTTGGATCCGCGCAGGTTCACGTAGTCGAGCTTGCCGCCGTCGATCCGCACGGACTGCCAGCCACTTTCATAAAGCTCCGCCGATCCCCATCGGGGGTTGCCGATCTCGACATCCCGCAAGCTGGTCCGCGCCGCCATCAGGACCGGGGCGTACGTCTCGGTCAGGATGCAGTCACGGAAAGTCGCACCCCGCAGCTGCGTCTCATTGAAGGACACCCCGACGAATTCGCACTCGGCAAAGTCCGTACCGCCCAGGTCCAGACCGTCTGCCGACGCGCGGCTGTAACGGACGCCGTCATACCGGACGCCCCGCCGGAACTCCGGGGCAGGGTCGTCCCGCAGATCCCCGGGCTGGACCGGCGCGAGCCGGGGGGCGGTGACCTTGGGGGCTTTCTCCGCTGCAGCGCGCCGGACCATCAGTGGGACTCCGCCTTGGCCGCGATGTCCGCCAGGTCTTTTGCAAGCGCCTTGCGGGTGATGCGCATCCCGAGCGGACCGAACACGGTGAGCATGATCCTGCTGAACCGGGTCGGTTTGATGACCTCGGCGCCAAAGGTCAGCGTGAGGTCGGTTCCGCCGCCGCGCTCTGCCAGGGCGAACCTGCTGGTGTAGTCGGTGCCGCCCTGGAGGGCCTTCACAGTGGTGCTGCCGCCCCGGCCGTTCGACGGCGCCTCGGACTGGGAAACCCACATCTCCACCGTTTCCGCGCGCCCCATCATGGTGCGGGTCTCCTTCCAGCGCGTGCCCACGGCATAGGGTCCGTCGGTGAGCATCTGGATCGAGTCGACGCCGGACAGGGTCGCGGCAGACCCGGGAATGTCCGACACCACCGCCCAGACCGCGTCCGCCGGAGCATTGATGTGCTGCGTGAGAGTGGTCTTGTGGTCCATGACCTCGAGCCTAGCCCGCGGGCCGGGGGGATTTCACCCTTTGGCCAACCGCCCCGCCGCCGCCGCGGGCGACGCTTCGGAGAATTGCCCTGCGAAACCCCTTGAATTAGTAAGCATGCTTTGTGTTAGGCTGATCGGACAGTATTTTCAACCGGAACGAAAGGTGGCCTACACCATGGGTGTCGGAGACAAGATTCAGAACGAAGCGGAGCACCTCGGCGGCAAGGCCAAGGAAGCTGCTGGCAACGCAACTGACAACGACCAGCTTCGAGCCGAGGGCCAGCGGGACCAGGTTGTAGCCGACGCGAAGAAGGTCGGCGAAAACGTCAAGGACGCCTTCAAGAAGGACTAGTCTTTAGAACGTTGGCGGCGCCGGATTTTCCTTTGGGGGATTTCCGGCGCCGCTTTTTTGTGCCCGTTTCCTGTGCTGGGGTTTTGGGCTGGTTTGGGCTGCGGTTTTGCGCCCGTGCAAGAATGGCCCCACAGCCGACGGAGGGGCCAGCATGGCACGGACACACGCAGGACACGGCAAGCCCGCCGCCCGCGATCTCAGCAATACTGACCTCAGCCGGTCCGGTGCCGCCGCCGGAGGTTCGCCGGCGCTGCGCGGCTACTTGGCGACGCCAAAGGGCGAAGGGCCGTTCCCTGCGGTCCTGATGGTCCATGAAGCGTTCGGCCTGGACGACATCACCGTCCGCCACGCCGACCGGATGGCGGCGGCCGGCTACCTGACACTGGCCGTTGACCTGTACAGCGACGGCGGGGCGCGCCGCTGCCTGGTCGCCACCATGCGCGCGCTGTCCGCGGGCGAGGGCCGGGCCTTCACCGATCTGGCCGCCGCCCGGGACTGGCTGCTTGCGTCCGGCCGGACCACCGGCAAGATCGGCGTCATCGGCTTCTGCATGGGCGGCGGCTTCGCCCTGCTGCTGGCCAATGACGGCTTCGACGCCGCCGCCGTCAACTACGGACGGCGCCCGAAGGACCCCGGGGTGGCCCTCGCCGGCGCCTGCCCGGTCGTGGCCAACTTCGGCGGCCGCGACCGCACCCTGCCCGGCGAAGCGGCGAAACTCGCGGCCGCGCTCGACGGGCTGGGCGTGGAGAACGACGTGAAGGAGTTCCCGCACGCCGGCCACGCCTTCCTCAACGACGTGGAGACGGGGCCGAAGGTGCTGCGCCCGCTCATGCGGGTCATGGGCATCGGCCCGGATCCGGAATCGGCCCCGGAAGCCTGGCAACGGATCGAGGACCACTTCGCCAAGCATCTGAACCCCAACTGATCTCAGCAGGGGCCGTTTCGGCCCTAAACCGGCCCTGCCGCGACTTACTTGGGTGAGCGGGCGCCTGGCGTGACACCATACGGAGCATGGCCCAGAAGATTGCGTACCAGGGTGAACCGGGCGCCAACTCCAATATTGCGTGCATGCAGATGTTCCCCGAGCTGGAGAGCGTTCCCTGCGCGAGTTTCGAAGACGCCTTTGAATTGGTGGCTGGCGGCACCGCCGACCTGGCGATGATTCCGATTGAGAACTCCATTGCCGGCAGGGTGGCAGATATCCATGTGCTGCTGCCCCAGTCCGGGCTGCAGATCGTCGGCGAGTATTTTCTGCCCATCCACTTCGACCTGCTGGGCATCCCGGGCAGCACCATCGAGGCAGCCACCGAGGTCCACAGCCACCTCCACGCGTTGGGGCAATGCCGGCGGCTGATCCGCTCCGCCAGCCTGCGCCCCGTGATCGCCGGCGATACCGCCGGGTCCGCCCGCGAAGTGCGCGACTGGAACGATCCCACCAAACTCTCGCTTGCTCCTCCACTCGCGGCCCAACTCTATGGCCTGGAGGTGCTCGCTTCCGCCGTCGAGGATGACCCCTCCAACACCACGCGTTTCGTGGTCCTGGCACGCGAAAAGCCGCTGCCGGCCCGGGACGTCCTGTCCGGACCGGCGGTCACCAGCTTTGTATTCCGTGTCCGGAATGTGCCCTCAGCCCTCTACAAGGCGCTGGGAGGATTCGCGACGAACGGGGTGAACATGACGCGGCTGGAAAGCTACATGGTGGGCAATGAATTTGCGGCCACGATGTTCATGGCCGACGTCGAGGGGCACCCCGAGGATTTGCCGCTCAGGCTGGCGCTCGAGGAACTGGAGTTCTTCACCACCGAAGTGCGCATCCTTGGCGTCTACCCCGCCGCTGAATACAGGTCCAGGCAGGCAGCCGGCCTCTGACCGTCAGCCCGGACAGACCTTGCGAAGCATCCCCCGCGGTCACACCGCCGCGGCCCGCCCTGCCCGCAGGAGGGGCGCGAAGAAGGCGGCGAGCTCCGCCGTCGCCGTCAGCGGCAGGACGTTGGCCACGTACTGGTCCGGGCGCACCACCACGATGACTCCGCCGCGGTCGATGCCGCGCAACTCAAAGATGTCCGCCGCCGGATCGGTGCCGTAGACCTTCTCGAGGTAGGGGAGCTTGAACGGCCCGACCTCCGGCTTGAACACCGCGGGGACGTTGCCGATGTCGATGCCGGTGTGATCCTGCTGGTAGATCACCTTCACGTCGAACCAGGCGTCACGGTCGGCCCCGGCGGGGGTGGCGGCGAGCGGCGAGTCCGGCGCGCTGGCCAGCCACGCGGCAAGGTCCGCGGCGGGCGACGGGGCCCCCGCCTTCGGTGCTGGTGCCGCCGGGTCCGCGAAGACATAGATGCGCCAGCGGCCGTCCGCCGTGGCTTGGTGGCCAAGCTGGACCGGGTTGGTGTCGCAGACCCGCACAACCGGCGCAGACTTGAAGCGCTTGCCGACGGGAAAGCCGGTGGCCAGCTGCTGGTGCGTCGCCTCGGCGACGACCATCGACGGCGAGTACTCGGTCATGAAGCCGGCGGGGAACTCGGCGGTGCGCACGTAGAAGTCCTCGAGCTCAGAGGGGTTTTCAAACTCCTCGGGCTTCTTCGCCATGAGCGTCGACCACACCTTGTCGAAGTCGATCAGGTTCTTCGCGACCACCTGCCGCTCGGCCGAGTATGTGGACAGCAGGCTCTCCGGGCTGCGGCCCTCCAGCACGTGGCCGAGCTTCCAGCCGATATTGAAGCCGTCCTGCATGGAGACGTTCATGCCCTGGCCGGCCTTGGCGCTGTGCGTGTGGCACGCGTCGCCGGTGATGAACACCCGCGGCGTGCGGGTGCCCAGCTCCTCCGGGAGGACGTCGTCGAACCTGTCGGTAAGGCGGTGGCCCACCTCGTAGACGCTGTGCCAGGCCACGTTGCGCACGTCGAGCGTGTAGGGGTGGATGATCGCGTTGGCCTTGGCGATGATCTGCTCGATGGTGGTCTTGCGGACGGCACCGCGGTCGTCCGCGGCGACCTCGCCGAGATCGACGTACATGCGGAAGAGATGGCCGCCCTCGCGCGGGATCAGCAGGATGCTGCCGCCGTCGTGGGACTGGATGGCGCATTTGAGCCGGATGTCGGGGAAGTCCGTGGAGGCGAGCACGTCCATGACGCCCCACGCGTGGTTGGCCTGGTCGCCCGCCATGGTGCAGCCGATCGAGTCGCGCACCTTGCTGCGGGCGCCGTCCGCGCCCACCACGTACTTGGCCCGGACGATGCGCTCCCGGCCCTCGTCAGGACCGGCGGTGTGCGCCAGCGTCACGGCGACCGGGTACTCGCCCTCGCCGGTGACCTCCAGGCCGCGGAACTCCAGCCCGTAGTCCGGGCTCATGCGGGTCGGGGACATGGCCATGAACTCGGAGAAGTAGTCGAGCACGCGGGCCTGGTTGACGATGAGATGCGGGAACTCGCTGATCCCGCCCGGGTCATCCAGGGTGCGGGCGCTGCGGACGATGTTCGAGGGGTCCGCGGGGTCCGGCTTCCAGAACGCCATCTCCGTGATGCGGTACGCCTCGGCGATGATCCGCTCGGCGAAACCGAAGGCCTGGAAAGTCTCGACGCTGCGGGCCTGGATGCCGTCGGCCTGGCCGATCGCGAGCCGGCCCGGCCGGCGTTCCACGATCCGGGTGGTGACGCCCGGGAATTGGGACAGCTGGGCCGCGGCGAGCATGCCCGCGGGGCCGGAGCCCACGATCAGCACATCAACCTCGTCGGGAAGCTGCGTGGGCCGGTCGATGCCGGCGCCGGCGGCCGGCTGGACTCGCGGGTCACCGGATACGTAGCCGTGGTGGTGGAAATGCACGGGCTTTCCTCACTTCGTTGTGTGGCGGCCTGGTCAACGGCCTAGCGTGTTCGATATTAGAACGTGACGTTCGATAATAGAATTTTGGTCCCTGATCCAAAACTGTACGTCAGATATGACGCAGGTTACAAGTGCGCCCAATGGTTCCGGCAACCGCCCCGGCAGATGCCATGGCAATTGCCCTGGCCGGAGGGGTTGACGCTCTCCGGTTCCCGGGTCATAGTGTTTCGTATACGATTTCGTACTCGATGAGGAGTAACACTTGGAACAGGTCACCGACCACACCCTGGCCGCGGCCCGCAAGGTCATCGCGGTGCATATCAACTACCCCAGCCGGGCAGCCCAGCGCGGCCGCACACCCGAGCAGCCCTCCTACTTCCTGAAGCCGTCGTCGTCGCTGGCTCTCGGTTCGGCAGCGGCGCCTTCAACCGTGGAGCGCCCGGCCGGCTGCGAACTCCTCGGCTACGAGGGCGAGATCGCCCTGATCATCGGCAAGCCCGCCCGCCGCGTGGGCCTCGAGGATGCGTGGAGCCATGTCGAGTGGGTCACCGCCAGCAACGACCTCGGCGTCTACGACCTCCGCTACGCGGACAAGGGCTCCAACCTCCGCTCCAAGGGCGGCGACGGCTTCACGCCCGTGGGTCCGGGCCTGATCGCGGCAGACGCCGTCGATCCCGCCAAACTGCGGATCCGCACGTGGCACAACGGCGAGCTGGTCCAGGACGACACCACCGGAGACCTGCTCTTCCCGTTCGCCCGGCTCGTGGCCGACCTGTCCCAGCTGCTCACCCTCGAAGAGGGCGACATCATCCTCACCGGCACCCCCGCTGGGGCTTCGGTGGCCAAGCCGGGCGACGTCATCGAGGTGGAAGTAGACAATGCCGGCGGCGGGCTCACCACCGGCCGGCTGGTCACCCGGGTGGAGGAAGGCACGACGGCGTTCGCGGACTTCGGCGCCCGGCCCAAGACCGATGATCTGCAGCGGGAGGAAGCCTACGGTTCCCGTGAAGCGGCCGGCCTCGCCGCCGCCCAGCCGTCAGGGATGCCGGGCCTGTCCCCGGAGCTGAAGGCCAAACTGGAATCCGTCTGCACGGCCACCCTGTCCTCCCAGCTGCGCAAGCGCGGCCTGGACAACGTCAGCATCGACGGCTTGACCTCCACCCGCCCGGAGCGGCGGATCGTGGGCGTGGCCCGGACCCTGCGCTACGTGCCCAACCGCGAGGACCTGTTCAAGGCCCACGGCGGCGGCTTCAATGCCCAGAAGAAGGCCATCGATTCCGTCAACGAGGGCGAGATCCTGGTGATGGAGGCCCGCGGCGAAAAGGGCACCGGCACGATCGGCGACATCCTGGCCCTGCGTGCCCAGGTCCGCGGGGCCGCCGCCATCATCACCGACGGCGGCGTCCGCGACTTCTCCGCCGTGGCCGCGATGGACATGCCGACCTACTATGCCAACCCGCACCCGGCCGTCCTGGGCCGCCGGCACATCCCGTGGGACACGGACATCACGATCGCCTGCGGCGGCACCACCGTGCAGCCCGGGGACATCATCGTCGCGGACGCCGACGGGATCCTGGTGATCCCGCCGGCCCTCGCCGACGAGGTCGCGGACGATTCCATCGTGCAGGAACGCGAGGAAACCTTCATCGCCGAGATGGTGCAGCAGGGCCACAGCGTGGACGGCCTCTATCCGCTCAACGCCGCGTGGCGGGCCCGGTACCAGGAGTGGGAAGCAGGCAAGGCCAATGACTGAGACAGCCAAGGCCGCAGCCACGCCGGCCGCGGCCTCCGGCAGCAAATCCGAGCAGGCCTATACTGCCGTGAAGGCCCGGATCGTGGACGGGACCTACTCCCCCGGCTACCGGCTGGTGCTGGCCAAAATCGCCGAGGACCTGGGCGTCAGCGTGGTGCCGGTCCGCGAAGCCATCCGCCGGCTTGAGGCCGAGGGCCTGGTCAAGTTCGAGCGGAATGTCGGCGCGACCGTGTCCGGGATCGACCCCACCGAATACCTCTACACGATGCAGACCCTCAGCATCGTCGAGGGCGCCGCAACGGCACTCTCGGCCCCGCTGATCGGGGCGGCGGACGTCGCCCGCGCCCGGGCCGTCAACGCCGAGATGCGCGAGTGCCTGCAGCACTTCGACCCCGTCCGGTTCACGGCCCTGAACCAGGACTTCCACAGCGTCCTGTTCGAGCACTGCCCCAATCCGCACATCCTGGACCTCGTCCACCGGGGCTGGAACCGGCTGGCGTCGCTGCGCTCCTCCACGTTCCGCTTCGTCCCGGGCCGGGCCCACGAATCCGTCGACGAGCACGAGGCGCTGCTGCAGCTCATCGAGTCCGGCGCAAGCCCGGATGACATCGAAATGGCCGCCCGCCGCCACCGCAGCGCCACCCTCGACGCGTACCTTGCCCAAAGCAACGCGGGGTCACTTAGCGCCCATTAGGCGGCCCAACATGGGCCGCAAGTGACCCCGCGTTGCAACAATCAGTTAGTTAGGAAGACAACAATGACGTTTACTGCCGCAGAAACCACCGCCCACTACGTTCCGCAGGGCCTTCCCACCCACATCCAGCACTACATCAACGGCGAATTCGTTGATTCAGTCGGCGGGGCAACCTTCGATGTCCTGGACCCGGTGTCCAACACCAACTACGCCACCGCCGCCGCCGGCCAGAAGGAAGACATCGACCTCGCCGTCGCCGCTGCCCGTGAGGCGTTCACCAACGGCCCGTGGCCGAAGATGAAGCCGCGCGAGCGGGCCCGGGTCCTGAACCGGATCGCCGACGCCGTCGAAGCCCAGGAGGCACGCCTGGCCGAGCTCGAAACCTTCGACACCGGCCTGCCCATCACCCAGGCCAAGGGCCAGGCGCTGCGCGCGGCCGAGAACTTCCGCTTCTTCGCGGACCTGATCGTGGCCCAGTTCGACGACGCCATGAAGGTCCCCGGCGCCCAGATCAACTACGTCAACCGCAAGCCGATCGGCGTCGCCGGGCTCATCACGCCGTGGAACACCCCGTTCATGCTCGAGTCCTGGAAGCTCGCCCCGGCCCTGGCCACCGGCAACACCGTGGTGCTCAAGCCGGCCGAATTCACCCCGCTCTCGGCCTCGCTGTGGGCGCAGATCTTCAAGGACGCCGGGCTGCCCGACGGCGTGTTCAACCTGGTCAACGGCCTCGGCGAGGAAGCCGGCGACGCCCTCGTGAAGCACCCGGACGTGCCGCTGATCTCCTTCACCGGCGAGACCACCACGGGCCAGACGATCTTCCGCAACGCCGCGGCGAACCTCAAGGGCCTCTCCATGGAGCTCGGCGGCAAGTCACCGTGCGTCGTGTTCGCCGACGCCGACCTCGACGCTGCGATCGACTCCGCCCTGTTCGGCGTCTTCTCCCTCAACGGCGAGCGCTGCACCGCAGGCTCCCGGATCCTGGTGGAGCGCGCCGTGTACGAGGACTTCTGCGACAAGTACGCCGCCCGGGCCAGGAACATCGTGGTCGGGGACCCGCACGATCCCAAGACCGAGGTCGGCGCGCTGGTCCACCCCGAGCACTACGCCAAGGTGGCCTCCTACGTGGAGATCGGCAAGACCGAGGGCCGGCTGCTGGCCGGCGGCGGCCGTCCCGACCACCTGCCCGAGGGCAACTACATCGCACCCACGGTGTTTGCCGACGTTGCCCCGGACGCGCGGATCTTCCAGGAGGAGATCTTCGGGCCCGTCGTCGCCATCACCCCGTTTGATACCGACGACGAAGCCCTCGCCCTGGCGAACAACACCAGGTACGGGCTCGCGGCGTACATCTGGACCCAGAACCTGACCCGGGCGCACAACTTCTCCCAAAACGTCGAGGCCGGCATGGTCTGGCTCAACAGCCACAATGTCCGCGACCTCCGCACCCCGTTCGGCGGCGTGAAGGCCTCGGGCCTGGGCCACGAGGGCGGCTACCGCTCCATCGACTTCTACACCGACCAGCAGGCCGTCCACATCACCCTGGGCACCGTTCATACGCCTAAATTCGGCGCCTGAGTTTCCCGCCGGCGCCACTCAGACCCCTTTCAAAGAAGAGAGAGCACCATGACCAACTTCGTCCCCACCCCCACTGTCCCGGCTCCGGACATCGTCCGCTGCGCTTACCTGGAACTCGTGGTCACGGACCTCGCCAAGTCCCGCGAGTTCTATGTGGACCTGCTGGGCCTGCACGTCACCGAGGAAGACGAGAACACCATCTACCTGCGGTCCCTGGAAGAGTTCATCCACCACAACCTGGTGCTGCGCAAGGGGCCCGTGGCCGCTGCGGCCGCCTTCGCCTACCGGGTGAAGTCCCCCGCCGAGGTGGACGCCGCCGAGGCCTACTACAAGGAACTCGGCTGCCGCACGGAGCGCCGCAAGGAAGGCTTCACCAAGGGCATCGGCGACGCCGTCCGCGTCGAGGATCCGCTGGGCTTCCCCTACGAATTCTTCTACGAGACCGAGCACGTCGAGCGCCTCACCCAGCGCTACGACCTCTATTCCGCCGGCGAGCTCGTCCGGCTGGACCACTTCAACCAGGTCACCCCGGACGTCCCGCGCGGCCGGGCGTACCTCGAGGACCTCGGCTTCCGCGTCTCCGAGGACATCAAGGACTCCGACGGCGTCACCTACGCCGCCTGGATGCACCGCAAGCAGACCGTGCACGATACCGCCCTGACCGGCGGCAACGGCCCGCGGCTGCACCACATTGCTTTCGCCACACACGAGAAGCACAACATCATCCAGATCTGCGACAAGATGGGCGCCCTGCGCATCTCGGACCGGATCGAACGCGGCCCCGGCCGGCACGGCGTCTCGAACGCCTTTTACCTCTACATCCTGGACCCGGACGGCCACCGCATCGAGATCTACACCCAGGACTACTACACCGGCGACCCGGACAACCCCACCATCACCTGGGACGTCCACGACAACCAGCGCCGCGACTGGTGGGGCAACCCGGTCGTCCCCTCCTGGTACACCGAGGCCTCCCTGGTCCTGGACCTCGACGGCAACCCCCAGCCCGTGATCGTCCGTGAGGAAAAGTCCGAGATGGCCGTGACCGTGGGCGCCGACGGCTTCTCCTACACCCGCAAGGAAGAGGACGGCTCCGCCGGAGAAGCGACGGGATTCAAGCTCGGGGCGCAGGTTTAGCGTGCTGGATTCCGCGACGATCGAAGCCATCGCCGACGAACTGCTGGAAGCCGGCCGCAACCGGACACCGGTCCCCCGCCTGACCACCCGTTACCCGGGGATGACGGTGGAGGACTCCTACGCCGTCCAGCAGCTGTGGCGGCAGCGCAACGTGGACGCCGGCCGCCGTCTCGTGGGCCGCAAGATCGGCCTCACGTCCAAGGCGATGCAGGCCGCGACCGGCATCCCCGAGCCGGACTACGGCGCCATCTTCGACGACATGGTGCTGGACACCGGCTGCTCCGTGGACTGGGACCGGTACACCCATCCCCGGGTGGAGGTGGAGCTCGCGTTCGTGTTGAAGACGGACCTCGCCGGCCCAGGCTGCAACATCTTCGACGTCCTGAACGCCACCGACTACGTGGTCCCGGCCCTGGAGATCCTGGACTCCCGGATCGAGATGGAAGGCCGGACCATTGTGGACACCATCGCGGACAACGCGGCGATGGGCGCCATGGTGATCGGCGGCAACCCCGTGCGTCCCGACGCCGTGGACCTGCGCTGGGTCTCCGCCATCCTCTACAAGAACCAGACCGTGGAGGAAACCGGCGTCGCGGCAGGGATCCTGGACCACCCGGCCAACGGCGTGCACTGGCTGGCCAACAAGATTGCCGCCCATGGCGACGGGATGAAGGCCGGCGACATCATCCTCGCCGGCTCCTTCACCCGGCCCCTCTGGGTCTACAAGGGTGACACCGTGCACGCCGACTACGGACCACTGGGGAGCATCACGTGCCGCTTCGACTAAAAGACACGTTCCGGGACGCCCTGCGCAACCAAACCGGCGCTGCCGGGCGGCCGCTGGCCGGGATGTGGGTGTGCTCGGGCAGCCCCCTGGTGGCCGAGCTTTGCGCCGGATCCGGTCTGGACTGGCTCCTGATCGATGCCGAGCACAGCCCCAACGGGCTCGAATCCATCCTGGCCCAGCTGCAGGCCGTGCACGGCTACCCGGTCCATCCGGTGGTCCGGCCGCCGGTGAATGACACGGTGCTCATCAAGCAGTACCTGGACCTGGGCGTCCAGAACCTGCTGATCCCCATGGTGAACTCGGCAGCCGAGGCGGAGGCCGCCGTGGCCGCCACCCGCTACCCGCCCCACGGCGTCCGCGGCGTCGGCTCCGCCCTGGCCCGGGCCGCGCGCTGGAACCGGATTCCGGACTACCTCGCCCGCGCCTCGGACACCGTCAGCGTCACCGTCCAGATTGAATCCGAAGCCGCAGTTGCGGCCGTGGAGAACATCCTGGCGGTGGATGGCGTGGACGCGATCTTCCTTGGGCCCTCCGATCTCGCCGCCTCCCTGGGGCTGCTGGGCCAGCAGGAACACCCCCGGGTGCGCGCCGCCGTCGAACACTGCCTCGCCGCCGCGAAAGCGGCCGGCAAACCCGCCGGCGTGAACGCCTTCAACCCGGCCACGGCCCGCGCGTACCTGGCCGCCGGCGCCGCGTTCGTGCTGGTCGGGGCCGACGTGTCCATCCTGGCCCGCGGCTCCGAGGCCCTGGCCGCCGACTACATCCCACCGGATGCGGTGGCTGAGCCCGGCGGCACGCCCGCCAGTTACTGAAGGCTCTCCGCGATAACGGCGGTTAAACGCGACGGCGGCAGCCACCTTTGCCAGGTGGCTGCCGCCGTCGCCGCGTTAAGCGCCGGGACCGGTGGGTCCTAGCTGTAGAGCTCGCTCTTGGGCGCGTTGTTCTTGACCTTCTGCCAGCCCAGCCACAGCACCAGGGCGAAGAACGGAACGGTCGCCAGGGTCCACAGGCCCAGGTGGAAGACCTCGCCGGCCTTGCTGGTCATGGTGTCGAAGCCGATCAGCACGGTGATCGCCAGCAGCGCGACCAGTCCGGCCCAGCTGGTCCACGGCGAGCCCGGCATGGGCAGGCTGGAGACACGGCCCTTCTGGTGGCGCAGCGCGATCTGGCTGGCGAAGATGGCGCCCCACGTGAAGATCACGCCGATCGAGGCGGTGTTCAGCGCGAGGTCGAAGGCGTGCGAGCCGCCGAGCCAGATGTTCAGCAGGATGCCCACGAGGTAGAAGGCGGCGATCGCCAGGATGGCAGCGTACGGCACGTGGCGCTTGGACATCCTGGTGAGCCACTGCGGGGCATGCCCGTTGTTGGCCATGGTGCGGAAGACGCGGCCGATCGAGTACAGGCCTGAGTTGCAGGAGGACAGTGCGGCGGTGATGACGATCATGTTCATCACATCGCCCACCCAGCCGAGGCCCATCTGGCCAAACACGGTGACGAACGGGGACACGCCGGCCTTGTACTGGTCCGAGGGCAGCAGCATGGCCAGCAGCAGCACGGAACCGACGTAGAAAACCACAATGCGCAGCACGACGGCGCGGATCGCCTTGGGCACTTCGCGCTTGGCGTTTTCCATCTCGCCGGCGGTGATGCCGACGAGTTCGATGCCGTTGTAGGCGAAGATCACGGCGTTGAGCACGAGGACCATTACCAGGGCGCCCTTGGGGAACATCCCGCCGTCGTCGGCGAAGAGGTTGGCGACGGAGGCGTGGCCCGTGCCGACCTTGGCGTTGGTGACCACCATGAAGGTGCCGACGGCCAGGAAGATCAGGATGGCGCCGACCTTGAGGCAGGACGCCCAGAATTCAAATTCGCCGAACGCCTTGACGCTGAGCAGGTTGACGGCCACGAGCAGCGCGAGGGCGGCAATCGCGGAGGCTTCCACCGGCACGTTGGGGAAGAAGAACTGGAAGTACAGGCCGATCGCGATCAGTTCGGCGATCCCGGTCATGCCCCAGTTGATGAAGTACATCCAGCCGGAGAGGAAGGCGCCCTTCCTGCCGAACATTTCGCCGGCGTAGCTGACGAAGGAGCCCGAGGTCTGGCGGTACATGATGAGCTCGCCCAGTGCCCGCATGAGCAGGTAGGCGATCACGCCGGCGATGGCGTAGGAGAAGATCAGCGCCGGGCCCGTGGAGGCCAGGCGTCCGCCGGCGCCCATGAACAGGCCGACGCCGATTGCGCCGCCCATCGAGATCATCGTCACGTGGCGCCCGCTCAGGGTCTTCTTATAGCCCTCGGCGCTGAGGGTCGAGTCGACGGCGGATTCCGCGGGCGCGCTCTGGAGTTCTGTGGGGGTAATTGATGGCACAACGGTTCCTTGTAGGTCGGATTATGGCCGGGACGGGACCGGGATTCGGTTACATTCCATTCGGGTTTCTGCCCGGTGGGACAGCAAGATGTACCGAACCTCACAAGGAGTCAAACCCTCGCGCGGCTCATCCATCGTACTGGAATTCCCGGACCGGCCGTGACGCGGGCAACAGCAGTCAGGCGCTATGCCTAATTAATGACACCAAATATGTCAAATAGCCGAATAATGTTCTATTTCATCTGCGCTAGCTCCGGCGAATCGTTCTGCTATGCCAGGGCGCCGTCCCGCATCGTGTAGCGGAGCCAGTTTCCGGCGCCGTTTCCGTGCGCTTTTTCCTGCCCGGCGTCGTGGCCCGCTCCTCTCCGGGCGCAGGTGCTGAACCACTCACCCAGCGCGCGGTCGTGGCTGACCATGACCAGCGTCCCCGCGAACTCGGAAAGGGCCGCTTCAAGTTGTTCCACCAGCACGGGCGCCAGGTGGTTGGTGGGCTCGTCCACCAGCATCGTCCCGAACCCGCCCAGCAGGAGCCGGGCCAGCGCCAGCCTGCGTTGCTGCCCCGCGGACAGGCTGCCCACCGGCACGTGGAATTCACTGGTCCGGAAGAGCCCCAGGCGCAGCAGCGCCTCGGCGTGCTCATCGATATTGCCGCCCAGGCCCGCGGCAAAGGCGGGCAGGAGCCGCAGACCAGGGCGCTGCGGGAGTTCCAGCTCCTGCTGCAGGTAGCCGATCCGGCCGTGCCTCACCACTTTGCCCCGGGCCGGTTCCAGCGTGCCGGCGAGGACGGAGAGCAGCGTGGACTTCCCGGCACCGTTGGGGCCCGTAATGAGGATCTTCTGGCCGGCTTCCACCCGGAAGTCCGTGGGTTCCAGGCGACCCGGCACGGCGACCTGCTTCGCCTCGAGCGCCGGGCCTTCGGCCACGTCCGGCCGCAGATCCGTTGCCAGTTTCAGGGGCACCGGGGGACGGTCAATGGGGTTTGCCTCCAGCCGGCGCAGACGCTCCTGGGCGTTGCGGACCTTGCTGGTGGCCGCCTTCTGCCAGGTGCCGGCCTTGAAGTCGAACCCCATCTTGTCGCCGTCGCGCTGCCGGGCGTAGCCCATCTTGCCGGCGACCGTGTCCGCCTGGAGCCGTTCGGCCGCCATCGCGTCCAGCCACCCGTGGTACTGCTGTGCCCAGCGCTGGCGCTCGGCAGCCTTCTCCCGCAGATAGCCTTCATAGCCGTTGCCGTACCGGCTGACCGACCGGCGCTCGGCATCGACCTCGATCACGGTTGAGGCCACTTTGCGCAGCAGCACGCGGTCGTGGGAGACCACCACCACCGTGCCGCGGTGCGCGGCCAGCCGGGCCTCCAGCCAGGCCGTGCCGCTGGCGTCCAGGTGGTTGGTGGGCTCGTCCAGGAGCAAAATGTCCGCGGGATCGGCGAGAACACAGGCCAGTGCCACCCGTTCCTGTTCCCCGCCGGAGAGCGAGCCCAGTGTCCGCATCCGGTCCAGGCCGCCCAGGCCGAGCCTGTCCAGCGCCGCCTCAACCCGGGATTCCGCGGCGTAGCCTTCCCGGAGCTGGTACTGCGTCTGCAGGTTTCCGTAGCGCTCCAGTTCGTCCGCTTCCGCGCCGGCCAGCCCGTCCTCCAGGCGGTCCAGCTCGGCCTCCAGCGCGCGGAGCGATTCCAGTGCGGCGTCGATCGCGTCGCTGACAGTGAACTGCTCCGGCAGGCCATGGGTCTGGGCAAGGTAGCCCACGCGGCCGTGGCTGACGGACGTGCCCTCGTCCGGGGCCTCGAAGCCGGCCAGGATCCGCAGCAGCGTGGATTTGCCCGCGCCGTTTTCGCCGACGATCGCCACATGTTCACCGGCCGTGATGGCAAGGTCGACGCCGGCAAAGAGCTGGCGGTCCCCATAGCCGTGGGATACGCCCGATAGGCGGAGATGTTCGCTCAAGGAGTCCTCGCAGTAGGTGCCAGCCTCCCCGACGGCGGCTTGCGTCCTCAGTATGGCACCGCCGGCCGTCACTGGGCACTGAGGCAGAGGCCTGAGGCCCAGAGGCACTGAGGCCCTGGGCACTGAGGCGGGTGCCGCCGTCGGGCGTCAGGTCTGCCATGACGCTGGGGATCAGCTGGACCGCGTCCTCCTGCCTCGGCGCTAGGCTGGGGGCATGGGCACAGCTCTCCGTACACCACCCGCGCCGCAGCCGGAGCTTTACCGGTTCTCCCGGCTGGATTTCATCACTGTTGGACTCTATGTTGCCGTCGCCGGCCTGTTCGCCGTGGCGGGCAGCCTGCTGGAGCCGCTGCTGCTGCAGATATCGCCCAATCCTGCGGTGGCGTCCTACGCGGTGAACCTGATCTTCTACGCAACGGTCGGCGTCCTAGCCCTGACCGCAGCGCGGCATGTTGCGGTCCGAGATCTCCGTGTCCTTGCCACGAGGCCCTGGTTCACGGCCCTCATGGTGCCCCTGACCGTCGTGGCGATGCTCATCCTCACCGCGGTGCTCGTGGCCCTCAGCGGACCGGTGCAGACCTCCGCCAACCAGGCCGGGCTCCAGGCGCTCATGCAGCAGGTCCCGGTCTGGCTCATGGTGCCGCTGCTGGTGTTGGTTGGCCCGTTCGTCGAGGAGTACATTTTCCGCCATTTGCTGATCGGCAAACTGAGCCGCCGGGTCAACCTCTGGGTCTGCTGCGTCCTGTCGGTGGTCCTCTTCGCGGCCCTGCACATCGTGGGCCAGGAACAAATGACCCTGCAGGTGCTGATGCCGTACCTCGCCATGGGCGCCGTCCTGGTGTTCGTGTACGTCTGGACCGGGAAGAACGTGATGTTCTCCTACTTCGTCCACGCCTCCAAGAACCTCCTCGCGGTCATCTTCATCTACGCGATTCCGCCCGAGGTGCTTGAACAGCTGCAGCAGGTGCAGGGGTAACCGAGGCAAGGCGGGGGCTGAGCGGGTGGGAGTTCTACGGGCCTGAACCCTACCGCCGCAGGCGGCGACGTCGTAGGTTCTTCCCATGACACTGAAAATCCAGATAGTCGTCGACTGCAAAAACCCGCACGAGCTCGCCGACTGGTGGGCCGAAACCCTCGAATGGGCCGTCGAGCCGCAGGATGAGGTTTTCATCCACTCCATGATCGAGCAGGGCTTCGCGACCGAGGCGGAGACCACCACACACCGGGGCAAGCTCGTGTGGCGCGAGGGTGCCGCCATCCGGCCGCCCGACGAACTCGATGCCAAAGCGCCCGCCCACCGCGTCTTGTTCCAGATTGTCCCGGAGGAAAAGACGGTCAAGAACCGGGTCCATTGGGACGTGCGGCTCGCGGGAGGGGACAAGGACGCCGTGCGGGCCGCCCTTGTTGCCCGCGGCGCCACGTTCCTCTGGTCCGCCAGTCAGGGGCCGCATTCCTGGCACACCATGGCGGACCCGGAAGGCAACGAGTTCTGCATCAGCTGACGCGATTACTAGACTCGGACTGTGAGCAACGAAATCCCCGCCAAGGTATCCGACGTCTTTGACCCCTCCCGGTGGCGCACCGTGTCCGGTTTCGACGACTTCCAGGACATGACCTACCACCGGCAAGTGGAGCGCTCCGCCGACGGGGAAGTCGTCCGGGACCTGCCGACCGTCCGTATCGCCTTCGACCGCCCCGAGGTCCGCAATGCCTTCCGACCCGGCACCGTGGACGAGCTCTACCGCGCCATGGACCACGCCCGGATGACCCCGGACGTGGCCACTGTCCTGCTCACCGGCAACGGCCCCTCCCTTAAGGACGGCGGCCACTCGTTCTGCTCGGGCGGGGACCAGAGGATCCGCGGCCGTGACGGCTACCGGTACGTAGTACAAGACACAGCTGATGGCGAGACCACGGAGACCATCGATCCCGCCCGCGCCGGCCGGCTGCACATCCTGGAAGTCCAGCGGCTCATGCGCACCATGCCCAAGGTGGTCATCGCCGTCGTCAACGGCTGGGCAGCCGGCGGCGGACACTCCCTCCACGTGGTCTCGGACCTCACCATCGCCTCCCGGGAGCACGGCAAGTTCAAGCAGACCGACGCCACCGTGGGAAGCTTCGACGCCGGCTACGGCTCGGCCCTCCTGGCCCGCCAGATCGGCCAGAAGTCCGCCCGGGAAATCTTCTTCCTGGCCCGCGAATATTCGGCCGAGGACATGGTCCGGATGGGCGCCGTGAACGAGGCCGTGGACCATGGACGCCTCGAGGAGGTCGCCCTGGAGTACGCCGCCGACATTGCCCGGCAGTCCCCGCAGGCCATCCGCATGCTCAAGTTCGCGTTCAACCTCGCCGACGACGGCCTGGCCGGCCAGCAGGTCTTCGCCGGCGAGGCGACCCGTCTGGCGTACATGACGGACGAGGCCGTGGAGGGCAAGGAAGCCTTCCTCGAGAAGCGCGATCCCGACTGGTCCGCTTTCCCGTACTACTTCTAAGGCGCGCTGTGACTTCCGGAGCCATGAACATCGAGCCTGCGCTCAAGGCGCTGGCTGCTGCCCTCCACGGCGAGGGACCCGCCGTCGAACTCTCCGCCGGGCCGGACGGCTCGCCGGTGCTGGGATTCCCTGACACGGCCGGCATCGAGGACGCGGCCGTCGTGGTCCGGACCTCCGGGTCCACCGGCACACCGAAGGCGACCGTCCTGACCGTCGATGCCCTGGCGGCCTCATCCGTGGCGACCGCCTTTGCGCTGAAGGGCGAGGGGCAGTGGCTGCTGGCCCTCCCCGTCCAGTATGTGGCCGGCGTCCAGGTGCTGGTCCGCTCGCTCTTTGCGGGCACCCGCCCGTGGGCCATGGACCTCTCCGGCGGTTTTACGCCGGAGGCCTTCACCGCCGCGGCGCTGGAGCTCACGGACAAGCTCCGTTTCACCTCGCTGGTGCCCACCCAGCTCCAGCGCCTGCTGGACGCACCCTCCGCCGAGACGCTGGCGGTGCTGCGGCGCTTCAACGCCATCCTGCTCGGCGGCGGTCCCGCGTCCGCGGAGCTGCTCGCCGCGGCCCGGGACGCCGGAGTGCGGGTGGTGACGACCTACGGCTCGTCCGAGACCTGCGGCGGGTGCGTGTACGACGGCTTCCCGCTCGAGGACGTCCTGGTCCGGGTGGAGGACGACGGCCGCATCCTGCTGGGCGGGGCAACCATTGCCGCCGGCTATCTTCAGGCCCCAGAGCTCTCGGCCGCGGCGTTCATCGAAGCGGACGGCGTCCGCTGGTACCGGACCAGTGACCTCGGTGAACTCGACGCCGACGGCCGGCTTACCGTGCTCGGCCGGGCCGACGACGTCGTCATCACCGGCGGCGTCAAAGTTTCCGCCGCCCATGTCCAGGCTGAGCTGGAAAAGCTCGACGGCGTGCGGGCGGCTTTTGTCGCCGGTGTGCCGTCCGCAGAGTGGGGCCACGCCCTGGCCGCTTATGTCGCCGTGGCCGACAGTTCCCCGGAAGGGCTGGCGGCGTTCGCCGCCCGCCGGAACCAGACCTGGGCTCCGTCGCTGGGCGCACTGGCCCCGAAAACGGTGCTGCCCGCCGCGGAACTGCTCATGCTGCCCAACGGGAAACCGGACCGGCTGGGCATGACGGTCCTGCTGGACGCCCTCCATCAGGGAAAATAGACAAGCGCTTCCGGCTTCCGGCCGGCAACTCAAACCACCAACGAGCATTCAACCAACCAACGAGGTACTGACCGTGGCCACAGCCGCACAATGGATCCAAGGCGCCCGACTGCGCACCCTGCCGGCCGCAATCGCACCGGTGCTGATCGGCAGCGCAGCCGCCTACGAGATGGATTCGTTCATCCTGCTGAACGCCGTGCTGGCCGCCCTGGTCGCCCTGCTCCTGCAGATCGGCGTCAACTACGCCAACGACTACTCGGACGGGATCCGGGGCACGGATGAGGACCGGGTGGGTCCGCTCCGGCTGGTGGGCTCGGGTGCCGCCAGCCCGGAGCACGTCAAGCGTGCCGCGTTCGCGGCCTTCGGGCTGGCGATGCTGTTCGGCCTGATCCTCGTGATCATCACGCAGGCCTGGTGGCTGATCCTGGTCGGCGTCGGCTGCGTGCTGGCCGCCTGGGGCTATACCGGCGGCAAGAACCCGTACGGCTATCTCGGCCTGGGCGACGTCTTCGTGTTTGTTTTCTTCGGCCTCGTCGCAACGCTGGGCACCACGTACACGCAGGCGGGGCAGCTGAGCCTGGCCGCGATAATCGGGGCGATCGGCACGGGGCTGATCGCGTGCGCCCTACTGATGGCCAACAACGTCCGCGACATCCCGACCGACAGGAAGGCGGGGAAGAAGACCCTGGCCGTGCGGCTCGGGGACAAGCACGCGCGCGAAAGCTACGTGCTGATGCTGGCCGTCGCGATCCTGCTGGTCATCGTCCTGGCCCCCGCCAGGCCGTGGATGCTGATCGTGCTCCTGCTGATCCCCGCCAGCCTCATGCCCTCCTGGCTGATGATCGCGGGGCGGCGCCGCAAGAGCCTGATCCCGGTCCTGAAGCAGACGGGACTCATCAACCTCGGCTTCGCCGCGCTGTTTTCACTCGGGCTCGTCCTTAGCCACGGCTTCTAAGCCGGGGGCCCAGCCCGGAGGCTTAGGTGTACTGCGCCGGGACGTTGTTGACATGTAGGGCTTGAAAACGAGGAGGACCTCCGGGCTAAGTGGAGCTGTCTAGTTCACACACTTTGCGCTCGGAGGTCCTCGTGTCCCACGTTAATGCCCGTCTAACAGTTCATGGAAGACTCCTGATCGTTGACCGTGTGGCCGCAGGCCGCCCGGTCGCCCATATCGCCGCGGAGCTGGGTGTGTCCCGGCAGACGGCGTACCGGTGGGTCAGACGTTTCCGGGCCGAGGGCGCGGCCGGTCTG
>NZ_FUZD01000020.1:0-82779 GCF_900168135.1 Arthrobacter sp. 49Tsu3.1M3 | reverse complement strand
CGTCCGCACCCTCGAGGCCATCGGGCACCGCGAGGCCTTCGGCCTGAACTGGGACCCCTCCCACTTCATGTGGCAGGGCATCGACCCGGTCTCCTTCATCTGGGACTTCAAGGACCGGATCTACCACGTCGACTGCAAGGACACCAAGCTCCGGCCCACCGGCCGGAACACCGTTCTGGGCTCGCACCTGCCCTGGGGCGACCCGCGGCGCGGCTGGGACTTCGTCTCCGCCGGCCGCGGCGACGTGCCCTGGGAATCGTCCTTCCGCGCCCTGACCGCGATCGGCTACGACGGCCCCATCTCCATCGAATGGGAAGACGCCGGCATGGACCGCCTCCACGGCGCCCCCGAAGCCCTCGCCGCGCTCAAGAAGTTCGACTTCCCGGCCTCGAACACCTCCTTCGACGCCGCCTTCAAACAATAAAGGGACGGCAATGGCCACTCCGGCCGCAGGCAGTGCCGAGCAGGTCGGGACATAGGCAACACCCGCTTAGGGAGCATCCATCTCCTGCGGGCTGATGTCATCGCTGTCGGACCCGATGAGCGGGTGCCACTGAAGTGCTGGTGGCCGGCCGGCGGTAGAATGGACAGACGTTCTACAACCCGTACAACACGGGCACGCCTTGTGTTGCAGCGGCGTGGCACATTGAATCTCGGACGAGCTAGAAGGTCCCCAGCCAATGCAATACATATCTCCCGGCGAGGTCGTGGCCGGCGGTCCGGACGGGTCGCAGCCGGACCAGATCAAACGTTACAGCGTTCCGGCCGGGTTGAGTCCAAACGAAAAATTCGAACATTGGCGGAGCTGGTACGCCAGCGCCATTGATGCTCCCGTTCGGTTGGAAAAAACCGAGAGGCTAGTGCGGCCGGGTTTCAGTCCCACCGCCCTGAGCCTCGACGGTCCCGGGTTCAGCCTCGTTGATGTCACGAATGAACCCTCCAGTTGCTTCTGGAACGGAGATCCGGGGCCCAGCGACTGGCTCGTGTATTTCAGGACTTCGTGTGACAAGTTCAGCTTCTCGGGGCGTTCCGAGGCCGTCTCTCCCGGTACAGTCAGGTTCTTTGATCTTCGTTTGCCGGGCACCTTCTATGCGCCAGCCGGCTTCAGTGCGGTGCGGCTGCACTTCGACCGGGAGCTGCTGGGCCTGGACGAAAGATCGGTTAAACGGCTGCAAGGGTTGGCCGACATCAGAGAAAACCCGATTATGCGTGGGCTGATTCTTCCGGCCTTGTCCGGCTGGCAGCGGTCGGCCATAGCGCAGGAGATGCAGCGTCTCCAACCGGTCGCCCGGTCGATGATGACGGCCCTGGTCAGTTCGCTGCTCGAGACACCGGCCGATCCCGGCGACCTTAAACTGGCCCGAATCGTGGCGATCAAGAAGTTCGTGCGCAAGAACTTCAGAAACCCTGCCCTCACTGTTGACGAGGTCGTGGCCTACTCATTTCTTTCACGCCGAGCCCTTTACTACCTCTTCGAAGTCGAAAGACTCCACGTCAGCGCGCACATTCGCGCCCTGCGGACCTTGGAAGCCCTCGAACTCCTCGCCGAAGCAACCGCCTGGAAACGCTCTCTGTCGGGCATAGCAAGCGCCAGCGGGTTCGCAAGCCTGCAAGCCATGCGTCGTGCCATTAGGGAATTTACGGGTCTGTCGCTTAGCGAAGTTCAGGAGAACCCGGAAGTGCTGCGGAGCCGCTCTGCCGAATTAAGGAAACTGACCGGGCTGTGAACCGGCCGGACAGAATCTCGCCTCGACGGAACTCTGCGTCATGGATTTCGGGGACCAGGGGCCATACCGTGCCCCGCGGAGGAGGGTACGAAGCGGGCGCGTTCCTTCCGGTCATCCCTGTAGCTCTTGACGATGCCGTGGCCTTCCCCATGGCCGAGCCGTGAAATCACGATCGGGCCTGCGGACAGGGCGACCCTGAGGATCTCTCCGGTGATCCTCTTCCCCAGCGACAGTGCTTCGATGGATCCGTGCGGGGCATCAAGGAGTGTTCGCGAGCCGAGGCCGGACGCTTCGATGACGAGAAGGCGCCTGGTCGTGAGGACGACGTGCCCTGCGGTCTCATTCAGGTGCCCCATCCCGATAGCTCGGACGGTTTCGTCTCGAGCCAGCGCGCGAACGATGACACGTAACGTGGTTGGTCCTCCCAAGGAGAGACCTGCCCTCAACGCGGCGTCCTCAAGCCCGTGGTAATACATGACACCCTCGGGCAGCTTTTCCTCGATACTGGCGAAATGATCGTGGTTCAGCGGGCCGGAATCTCCTGTCCAGGCTACATTTGCCCCACGCGCGGACGGCCGCACGGCAGCGGTAAGCTTCGCGGCTCGGCGTCGCTTGCGGAGGGAAAATGGTATCTCGATATTGATACTGTCCTCATCGAAGGACGTGGCCCTGAAACCTGATTCAGCCGCAGCACCGCGGATGTGGTCCCGGGCGGCGTCTGCACCTGTAAGCATCGTCCAAAGGACGGTTTCGGGAGCTGATGTCATCTGAATACTTTCCGTATAGTCGTGGGAACACTGCTCGGGAGGCTGGCCGGCCCCGGCGGATCGGCCCTAGATATCGTGAAAATCGTCATTTCCACTCGTTGACGATCGGTTCCGCTGTCTCCAATGGGACCAGTCCGCCGGAAGCACAGATGGTCGTCCCAAGAGGTAGCCTTGCCCGGCCTTGACTCCCAGTTCAGTTACCGTGGCCAGTTCTGAAGTGGTTTCGATTCCCTCGGCGATAAGACTTGCCCCGATTTGTGACGAGAAGCTGACCATCGCTGCGTACAGGGCTCTCTGGCTGGGGCTGTTGTCGATTCCCGCCAGGATTGTCCGGTCAAGTTTGATCAGTTCTGGGCTGAGCCTAAGGATGTGGCGCATGCACGAGAACCCGGCGCCGACGTCGTCGATAGCTATACGTAGCCCAGCGCTTCTAAGGGGGGCCAGTGCTGCTGTGAGAGGTGCATAGTCAGCTACGGCTGAGCGCTCAGTCAGCTCCACGACGATTCGCCCGGGTTTCAGACCGGAATCCCTCACGATGTCACTTAGCCTCGGATCAAGGCAGGCCGTCGGCGAGAGATTCACGGCAACATAGAGATGGGCAGGCAGCTCCGCTGCGGCCTGCAAGGCAGTGTCCAAGGCAAGGAATTCGAGTTCGAGGCCCCGCCCGATTGCATCCGCCTCGTCGAACCATTGATCCGGAGACCTGATGGGCGAGCTGACGAATCGGGTGAGCGCTTCGGCACCGACAATCTCGCCGGTTCCCAAGACACGGATCGGCTGAAACGCCGTTATCAATGTCCGGGTGGCGAACAGGCGATCGAGGCGCGCCCTGACTTCCTGGTCCGCCGGGCTCTCTGCCGTGGAGACATCCAGCGGCCGCGCGATTCCCTCGAACCCTGATCCCCGGCCTTCCCTGTCGAATCGGCGTCGGCCGACGACCTCAACGCTCAGACTCCGCCCACCCCGGTGGCGGGCGGACAGCACAAACCCTTCCCGGCCCGCGCGTGGATCCGGGTTCCGTGCGGCCTGCTGTTGCCGGACAAGGCTCCAGGCGGCATGAAGGACGACAGGAAGAAGCAGGACCGAGGCGATCGTGGCTATCCTCGCAAGAACCCCACGGCCGCCCCACGGCTCAAGATCAAACAGGAGAGGCAGGAGCACTGACATCGCCAATACCAGTTCGAGGGATAGGACGGCCAGCAACCATCGACCGCCCAGCGTTGTCCGGGGCCGGCCGCTGTCATTCGACGCTGGATAGGCGGGCAACGGCCGTCGACGAAGTGATGTTCCCATGAACGCGTTATGCCGCTGCGTCGGTCGTGAGGGCAGTGTGGTGAAGCATCGCGTCTGGTGACATACGGGTCATCTTCTTCCGTGCTCGATTCGGGTATTGGTCAGCTGGGGGAGCCTCAGGAGATGGGCGTCCAAGGCGTGGCGTGACCTGGCCGGGCATATCCATCAGGCTGCCCTGACTTCGTGCTTGCCAGCACTGTCCCGGTCTCAGGCGAGATCGCGTTCCTGAGTGATTCCGTAGGGAACTTCTGGGCTCAGATTTACTGTGAACGTGGTCGGTCCATGGCGGGTCACGAGAATTCCGTGATTGCCTTCCCTGAGAGCCCCTTCCCGAGCCAATTTCTCAGCGGCATCAAGGCGTTCGGCAATCGACTGGGGCTCGTCTCCTGTGACGTGATAAGTAGCCCCGGTGGCGACGGTGATCATGGGTCGTTCCTGTTCTGGTAGCACTCATATGCAGCCCGCTCTCGCGGCCGGCACACCCGCGGACCGGAGCCAGCATGCGGCACGGAAAGGTCTTTGTGGGTCGGAACCTGGCTCTGGCGGTAAAAACGGCCCCTCCGGCCGGAGTTGCCCCGCCGAAAGCTGTGTGACCGCTTTCAAAAATCCTACGGTTGCTGGACGTGCAAGGAAGGACGGCCTTGTTCCAAAGTGTGCATTGTTCAATCCCTGACCGATCACTTCGTGCAGGGGTACCGTCAACCGAGCCTGGGGTCAGTGTGCGTCCTATGCTCTGGACTCGATCTCAGGGAGGTTTTCCGGGTCCCGGGGCCTCTGGCCCCTGCCACTTAGGGATTCTGGTCGCAGACTGGTTGGTCGCCTGACGGCTCGCCACGGAGCCGACGCGGATGACTCAGAGTTGACCGTTGATGCGTTCGCGAGGGCTAACGCGGGATGTTTTCGTCTGCGGCTGGTCCGGGATTTCGACGACGCAGAACCGGACGGCGCAGAATCAGACCGCGCTGCCTTGGGTAGGGTGCGACGTCATCCCTGAATTCGGGCCGCCGAGTTAATCCGGTCCGGAGGCAGCGCTCTGCCCAGTGCTCGGTGGTCTCGTGCGGTCAGGAAGCGAAGATGCTCCATGACGCTTCATGGGACGCTCCGGGTTGGAGCCGCACCAGGTCCCGGCCGCTGTTGAATGCATCGGGCGGGCAGGTCATTGGTTCGACGGCCAATCCCAGCCGGTTAGGCGCAGGGTGCTCTTTGTCGGCCGTATGAATCTGCAGCCAGGGGCAGCTGCGGTCCCACGCCATGCCCACTCCGGTCCCGTCCGGATCCCGGATGACCATCTGGGAGCCGCCATCGGCGTCGAAGGCAATCTCAGTGAAGGCGTGGTCAATCTTCGTGGCGCCGATTATGCGCGGAGTGCGGAAGTCGAATTCGTGGTCGACGACCGTGCGGAGGGCCACGGGCAGCAACCGGTCGGGCGTGACCTCAAGAAACGTCCGCGCCGGGACCTCGAGGGTCCATTCATCCAGCGGCGCCGGTCCTGCGAGCAGGTAAGGGTGGGGGCAAACCCCATAAGGAGCGGTATTGCCTCCGATGTTGGTTGCCGCGACTCTCGTGTGCAGGCCGTTCCCGTCCAGCCGGTAGCTGGCGGTGAGTCCGATCGTGAACGGATAGCCCGGCCCCGGCTCGATGGCGCAGGAGAGCTTCACGGCGGATTCCGTTGAGGATTCCAGCTTCCAGTCCAGCTCCGGGGTGAAGCCGTGCAGGGCGCACTGCCGGCCGGACTCGTTGACCGGGACCTGGTAGTCCGCGCCGTCAAAGGTGTACCTGCCGTCGGGAATCCGGTTCGGCCAGGGCGCGACGATGACGCCGCGGAAGTCGGGGTTGGGGCCGCCGGCCGGGAACGGGACGATCAGGTCCCGTCCCCGGAACTGCAGTTCCCGCACGGCGGCTCCGCGGGCGGTGATGACCGCGGTGTAGTCCCCGTGCCGGAGCCCGTGTTCGGTGCCGGTCACAGGCCGCCGGCCAGTTTGTAGTAGGCGGCGTTCCAGGCCAGTTCCTTCTTGAACCCCCGGATGGTGGTGCCGTAGTCGATGGTGAGCAGTTCGGTTTGGGCGATTTCGGCGAAGTCCTCGAAGACGTCCATGCCGACGGCGGTGGACAGCACGGTGTGGTGCGCGGCCCCGGCGGTCAGCCAGGCGGCGGCGGAGGTGGCGAAGTCCGGTTTGGGTGACCAGAGGGCGCGGGCCACCGGCAGGTTAGGCAGCGGCTCGTCGAGGTCCACGACGTCCACGGCGTTGGCCACGAGGCGGAAGCGGTCGCGCATATCGGACAGGGCCACCACGACGCCGGGACCGGCGTCGGTGTCGAAGACCATCCTGACGGGGTCTTCCTTGCCGCCGATGCCGAGGGGGTGGATTTCCACGCGGGCCCTGGTGGCGGTCAGGGATGGGCAGACCTCGAGCATGTGCGCGCCCAGGATCTTTTCCTGCCCGGGGACGAGGTGGTAGGTGTAGTCCTCCATCAGCGAGGCGCCGCCGGGCAGTCCGGCGCCCATCACCTTGGCGGCGCGGACCAGGATCGCGGTCTTCCAGTCACCCTCCGCGCCGAAGCCGTAGCCGTCGGCCATGAGCCGCTGCACGGCCATTCCCGGCAGCTGGCGGAGCGTGCCCAGATCCTCGAAGGAGGTGGTGAACGCGGCGGAGCTGTTGGCTTCCAGGAAGGACCGCAGGCCCAGTTCGATCCGGGCGCTGTAGCGCAGCGACTCGTGCCGCGCTCCGCCGGCCCGAAGTTCGGTGGCCACGTCGTAGAGCCGCTCGTATTCGGCGACGAGGGAGTCGACGTCGGCCTCCGGGGCGCCGTGCACGGCGTCGGCGAGTTCGTTGACGGACCACGTGTTGACCGAGACGCCGAAGCGCAGCTCGGCCTCGGTCTTGTCCCCTTCGGTGACGGCGACGTTGCGCATGTTGTCGCCGAACCGGGTGAGTTTGAGCGTCCGCACGGCGGCCCAGCCGGCGCAGGCGCGCTGCCAGGATCCCACCTGACGGGACACCTCCGGGTTGGACACATGTCCGACGACGGTTTTGCGCGGGATGCCGAGGCGGGACTGGATGTAGCCGAACTCGCGGTCGCCGTGCGCGGCCTGGTTGAGGTTCATGAAGTCGAAGTCGATGTCCGCCCACGGCAATTCG
Organism: Arthrobacter sp. 49Tsu3.1M3; assembly: GCF_900168135.1. NCBI lineage: Bacteria > Bacillati > Actinomycetota > Actinomycetes > Micrococcales > Micrococcaceae > Arthrobacter > Arthrobacter sp. 49Tsu3.1M3. The sequence continues at coordinate 75,852 of NZ_FUZD01000020.1, read as the reverse complement.
ATGTTGGCCTGGGTGTGCAGGTGCAGCAGCGGTTTGCGGAGCAGGTCCAGACCCTGGATCCACATCTTGGCCGGGCTGAAGGTGTGCATCCAGGCGGTCACGCCGATCACGGCGTCGTCGGAGTTGGCTTCCAGGGCGGTGCGGCGGATGGCGTCCGAGTCCGTCAGCACGGGCTTCCAGACGATCCTGACGGGGACGTCGGCGGAGGCGTTCAGGGCGTCGGCGATCTCCTGCGACTGGGCGGCGACCTGCTTGAGGACGTCCTCGCCGTACAGGTGCTGGCTGCCGGTGAGGAACCAGACCTCGTACTGGTCGAGGGAGGTGTTGTTGGCGTTGGACATGGGTGTCTCCTGGGATAGGAAAAAGGTCGTTGGACGGGGCGCCGGGCCAGCTTGGGAGTGCGGTGGCCGGGCGCCCCGGGCTTGTGGGGTGCGGCTACCGGCCGTAGACGTTCTGGTAGCGGGCGTAGAGCGAGTCGATCTGGGCGGGGTCGATGGGCAGCGGCTCGCCGAGCTGGCGGGAAACGTGGACCGTCTTGGCCACTTCCTCGCACATGACAGCGGCTTTCACTGCCGAGCGGGCATCCTTGCCGACCGTGAAGGGCCCGTGGTTCTGCATCAGCACGGCCGGCGAGGTGGACCGGGCCAGTGTGTCCACAATGCCGCGGCCGATCGAGTCGTCCCCGATCAGCGCGAACGGGCCCACCGGGATCGTCCCGCCGAACTCGTCCCCCATCATGGTCAGCACGCAGGGTATCGCTTCTCCCCGGGCAGCCCAGGCCGTGGCGTAGGTCGAGTGGGTGTGCACCACTCCCCCGACCTGCGGCATGTGCCGGTAGACGTAGGCGTGCGCCGCGGTGTCCGATGAAGGCGTGAGGTCCGGGTTGCCCCATTCGACTCTCTCGCCAGCGCCGGCACGATCGCCGACGGGAAGCGAAGTCACCGGCGTGCCGTACAAGTCCGTGACCACCATGAGCTCCGGGGTCAGCTCGTCGTAGGAGACGCCCGAAGGCTTGATCACCATGAGGTCGTAGCCGGGGACGCGCGCGGAAACGTTCCCGGCCGTCCACACCACCAGCCCGTAGCGGGTCAGCTCGGAGTGCAGTCCGCAGACTTCCCGGCGGATCCGGGCGATGGACTCCAGCAGCGCGCTCATGCCGGCACTCCGTCGGCGAGGAGGGCCGCGCCGATGAGGGGCCGGACGGCACTGCGCTGGATCGCCTTAAGCCGGTGCATGACCTCGTTCGTTCCCCTGCCGAAGTAGTCGTGCAGGGTCCGGTACTCCTTGAACAGTTCGTCGTAGGCGGCGACGTTCTCCGGGACCGGGGTGAAGACGGCGCCCGGCGCCGAGCCCATCGCGGCCGCAGCCGCCCTGACGTCCGGGTACTTTCCGGCCGCGACGGCCGCGTGGATGGCCGATCCCAGGGCCGGCCCCTGGGCGGAGCCGATGGTGGAGAGCTGCAGGCCCGTGGCATCGGCGTAGATCTGCATCAGGAGCCTGTTCTTCAGGAGCCCTCCGGCGACGATGAACTCCTTCACCGGCACCCCTGAGTCCCGGAAGGCGTCCACGATGGTGCGGGTTCCGAAGGCCGTGGCCTCCAGCAGGGCCCGGTAAATGTCCTCCGGACGGGTGGCCAGCGTCTGTCCGACCACGGCGCCGGAGAGTTCGTGATCTACCAGCACGGAGCGGTTTCCTGAGTGCCAGTCGAGCGCGATCAGGCCGTGTTGTCCGATCGCCTGGTTGGACGCGAGTTCGGTGAGATATTCGTGGATGTCCAGGCCGGCGGCAGCCGCGGCTTGGTGGTATGCCGGAGGGACACCGTTCTTGGTAAACCAACCGAAGATGTCCCCCACCCCGGACTGCCCGGCCTCATAGCCCCAGAGCCCGTCCACGATGCCGCCGTCGACGACGCCGCACATGCCTGGCACTTCCCGCAGCTCGGTCCCGTTCATGACGTGGCAGGTGGAGGTGCCCATGATGGCCACGAGCTGTCCCGGCTCGACAGCCCGGGCCGCCGGCGCGGTGACGTGCGCGTCCACGTTGCCGACCGCGACGGCGATCCCCTCCGGGAGCCCCGTCCAAGCGGCGGCTTCGGCAGTCAAATAGCCGGCGGCGTCGCCGAGCCGACCGATGGTGTGTTCCAGCTTGGTGGACACGAAGTCCTTGAACTGCGGGTTCAGCGCGGCGAGGAAGTCTTCGGACGGATAGCGGCCGTCCTGGTAGATGCCCTTGTAGCCGGCCGTGCAGGCATTGCGGACGTAGCTGCCGCACAGCTGCCAGACAATCCAGTCCGCGGCCTCCACCCAGCGGTCCATCGCGGCGTAGCTCTCCGGGTCCTCCTCGAGCAGCTGCAATCCCTTGGCGAATTCCCATTCGGAGGAGATCAGCCCGCCGTAGCGGGGCAGCCAGCTTTCGCCCCGCTCGGCGGCCAGGGCGTTGATGCGGTCCGCCTGCGGCTGCGCGGCGTGGTGCCGCCACAGCTTCACATAGGCGTGTGGCCTCTCCGCGAAGCCCGCCACTTCACTGAGTGGAGTGCCGTCGGCTTTGACCGGGAGCATGGTGCAGGCCGTGAAGTCCGTCGCGATCCCGACGACGTCGGAAGGATCGATGCCGGCGTCGGCGATCGCCGCGGGCACAGCCTGGCGCAGGACCTCCCGGTAGTCATCGGGCACCTGGAGCGCCCACTCTCCCGGAAGCCGGATGCCGGCGACGCCCGCCGTGTCCTCCGGAAGCTCGCCGGTGACCACAGCATGCGGGTAGTCAAAGACCCCGCTGCCCAGTTCCTTGCCGTCCCGGGCCCGGACGACGACGGCCCGCCCGGAGAGCGTGCCGTAGTCCACGCCAATGACAAATTTTTCGGTTCCGTCCACTGAGACGTCCATGAATCCTCCAAGCAAAACACCCGTCGACTCCACGGGCTGAAATGGGTGTTAGCGCTAACATTATTTGCCGACAAATGTCCTGAGCCCCGGTGGCGGTGCGAGGACTTAGTGGCCTCGCCCTGGGATAGGCGCCGTCCGGGGTATCGGCCTCTGTGGGCAAGATTCGTTGACACGAGACTAAATCGGGGAAGTCGTGCCGGCCGGGGTGCGCGTTACGCGCACCCCGGCCGGACTACCAACCTAGGCTTTATAGCCGGTGGGCGGCGTGAGTACGCCGCGCTCGATGAGTTTCTCGATGTTGGCGGCCCGTGTTGAGTCTTCCCGGGCGAGCCATCCCTCACCCGGGGGTGCCTCGAGGTACTGGTTCTTCGGGTAGATCGGGTTGTCGTAGATGACCCGATACTGCTCGGTGCGCAGGTCCTTAACCTGGTTGTACAGGCCGTTCGACACCCGGGCCCGCCGGAGCGCTTCGATGTCGATCGTGGTGCAGACGAACGAGTCACCCGAGGTCCAGCCCTGCTGCTTGGTCAGGATCTGGCCCCGGGGACCGACAATCATGGACTGGCCGCCGAACAGGTCCTGCATGCTCCCGTCCTCGCGGACCTCCGGCCCCAGGTTCGGGGCGACGACGTACGCCGAGTTGAACATGGCGTGCGCACGGTTCTGCAGCTCCCACATGCCGTTCTGGACGGCCGGCTCGATCAGTGTGCCCCGGATAATGATCTCGGCGCCGTTCATGGCCAGGCCGCGCGGGACCTCGGGATAGACACCTTCGTGGCAGATGGCATACCCGATGTTGCCGATCTCCGTCTTCGCCACCGGGAAGATGGCGTCCATTGCGTTGCCGTTCCCCTTCTTTTCAATCCACTCGTCCCACACGTCGTGCGGGTTCATGTTGCCGAGCATGCCGCCCTCGTAGGCGTCACTGGTGGCCTTGTAGCGCTTGTAGATGATCTCGCCCTGCGGATCGATAATGAAGGCGACATTGAAGTGGCGGTCCGGGAAATCATCGTCCTTGACCATGTACAGCTCGGCGGCGATGTAGGTGTTGAGCTCCACGGCCTTCTTCGCCAGCTCGTCCGTCTCCGGACCGGGGATCGTCACGGCAAAGTGGCGCTCCTTCTCACGGTTCCCGGGCGTGTTGGCGATCATGCCCTGGATCGCCATTTCGGGCAAGACAACCAGCTTGACCGGAGAGCCCTCCCAAGCACCGACCATCACCGCCGTGTCGATGAACTCGTTGATGCGCTTGACGTTGGCTACGCCGTCGCCGGGATTCTTCACATTGATAGTCCTCGGCGAAACTGCCACAACGACAAATGGATCGACCATTGTTTTCTCTCTTTTCTCTTCTTTGAGTACCTGAGTTAGCGCTAACTCACGTTAGTCGGGTCTGGTAGAACTTTTCAAGACCTTGGTCTTAGCTTTTTGGGAAATGGGCAATGCCCTTTAGTCACTCACGCCAAAGGGGCTGCTAAAAAGGCATGAGTGTGGGAAGTCAGAGCCTCCGGTGGTGGCGCTAGCTTCGTGGGGGGGCCGTGGTATCGCGGAGTATCAGTCGCGGTTCCAGCAGAGGGATATCTCCCTCAGCCTCCTCTTTGATCATGGACAGTACGCGGCCTACAGCGATGTGGCCAATGGCTTCAAAATCAAGCCTTACCGTGGTCAGTGCCGGCCGAAAGTAGGGTGCTTCTTTGACGTCGTCGAATCCAACGACGCTGACATCGCCCGGCACGTCGCGCCCGGCCTCGTCCAGGGCCTTGATCACCCCGAGCGCGAAGGGGTCGTTGGCAGCGAAGATCGCCGTTACGTCCTGCCTTGCGGCCAGTTCGCGGCCGACTCGGTATCCCTCAGCGGCGGACCAATCGGACGTTGCAAGCGGCGTGGGAGCGAAGCATCCCGCCGCCCCCAGTTCTTCTGCCCATCCTTGGACCCGGGCGGATGTTGCCATCCACCCCGGGGGGCCTTGGACGTGCCACACTGTCTTGTGCCCAAGGTCCAGCAGGTGGCGTACCACCATCCGGGCTCCCTTTACTTCGTCAACGGAAACGCTATTCGGGCTCGGCTGCGATCCTTGCTGGAACGTCACCACGGGAACGCCGATGTCGAGGTCGTCGAGAACGGAGATCGCATCCAGGAGCGGCGCGAGCACGATCACGCCGTCAACTGTGTCCGAATTAATGGACTCGAACGCAGCCCTGATGTCCTTCCGTTCGAGGCTTGCCAGGGTGACTAAACGCGTCGCGTAACCATGCTGCCGCGCTTCCTCGGAAATACCGTACAGGGCCACCGTTGGTCCGAGGACCGACAGTTCGAAACTAACAACGCCGATGGTCATTGTGCGGTTGCTGGCCAGAGCGGCAGCCGCGGGATTTCGCCGGTACCGGAGCTGTTCGATTGCGTGCTGGACGCGTCGACGGATGTCGGGATCCACATTGGTTGCCCCCCTGACAACCCGGGACACCGTCTGCTGGGAGACGCCGGCGAGCCGGGCGACGTCGGACATCCGGGGAGCCTTCGACCTGGAGGCCAGCCGCTCCCCGCGCCCGTTGGGGTTGCGGGCGTCTGAGGGCGCGGAAGTCGTGGACACACCTCCATTATCCCCGGCTATCCCCGACAGGGCCGGGAGCGCGCCCCCGATCGGCGCGCCCCCGATCACGGGCGCCGGTACCTCAGGACTTCGGGATGTTGATCGTACGGCCATTCCGCCGCCTCGATCATGTACTTACGGGTCGTGTAGCTGCCGTCCATGGTTGACGCCAGCGACGGGGGCCCGTCGAAGCCGATGACGCCCCAGCCGACCCGGTTCTCGTTGCCGCCGTACACCGGGTCACCGTAAAACCCCTGACGGGTGTTGAGCACCAGCAGCGGGAAGAACTCGAGAAAGTCCTCGTTGACAGGTTGGTTGCCTGCCGGCGCGCCCCCGAGCCCCGCTTCGGAGTGTTCCAGTGAGAATGCGTTTGGCTTCGCCGCGCCCGACAGCGTCTCGAGCACGACGTCCTGGTCCTCTTCGGAAAGCTCGAGGAAGTCGACGTCGGCGCGCTCTTTCGCCAGGCGGTCCAACTCCACGACGCCTTCGCGGTAAAACTCCCGGCGCTGCTTGATGCGCTCCCGCCACGCCGCCTCGTCGCGGCCCTCCATCCGGAGGAACCCGTTCCCATCTGCAGCCGGGAAGATGAACTGCGTTCCCGCGAGCATCCGGTCAATGAAGCGCACCACCTTGGCCTCACGCGCGCCCGGGTGGTGGTCCGTGGGGATGATCCGCGCGGAGGCCGCCTCGATCGTATTCCACTCGTGCTCGGTGAAGAAGACCGGGCCGTCGACGTCCCGCGTTGAGATGGGCACTGTAGCCCATTCCGCCTGTCCCATGTGACATCTGTCCTTTCGTGTCCTGTGATGCCTGAATTAGTTTTCGGACCAGCCGTGGCGGTCAACCTGGAGGATGCGATCCGAGCACCGCCAGGCGTTCGCCATGATCGTCAAGGCCGGGTTGATGCCGGTCGCGGTCGGGAAGAAGCTCGCGTCGAAAACGTAGAGGTTCGGTACCTCGTGCGAGCGGCACCAGCGGTCGACGACGGACGTTGCCGGGTCGTTGCCCATGCGAGCGGTGCCCAGTTCGTGGGAGGTGTTGCCCGTGATCCGTTCCATGTTGACCGGGATGACCTTTTTCGCGCCGGCGGCCTCGAGGATTTCCCCGTTTTTGGCGACCTGCCAGCGTTCCTGGGCGAAGTCGTTGGAGTGGGGCGTGTGGGTTATGCGGGCTACGGGCAGGCCCCAGGCGTCCTTGACGTTCGGGTCAAGATCGACGCGGTTGTCCTCGACCGGCAGATCGTGCAGCAGGACGCCGATCTTCATGCTGTGGTTGAAGAACTCGCGGTCTGCATCCTTCGCCGCCTGGCCCCAGGTAGGCCGGCCGGGGAAGCTCCAGTTCACCGGGTGGCCGATCATCGACGGGAAGATCAGCGACCCGAGAATGTGGCCGCGGCTTTCGTCCGTCTCGTAGAAGTCGAACGAACACAGGCTCATGTAGTGGCCCGCCCACCCGTACAGCGGGTCGCTGACCTCACGGTCGAACAAGCCAACCGAGAATGAGTACTGATGGAAGGTCGCGTTCTTGCCGACCATGCCGCTGCCGTTGCCGAGGCCGTCCGGGAAGAGCCCGGACTTGGACATGAGCAGCAGGCGCGGGGTCTCGATGCCGCCGCCACAGACAATCACGGCTTTGGCGTGCTGGACGAATTCGTCGCCGTCCTCGTCCTGGTAGCGGACACCGGTGGCGCGGCCGTCCTTGCCGACGAGTATCTCGCTTACATAGGAGTCGGAGCGGAGGTCGTAGCGCCCGGTCGCGACCGCGTCCGGAATGAAGCTGATCAAGGTCGATGACTTGCCGTTGCCGGGATCCGGGTACTGCTGCCAGAAGCCGTTCTCACTGAAGGGCTGACGGCCCCGGTAGGGTTCGGTGACCATGCCCTGCGGCATCGGGAAGGTGCCATGGCCGAGCTTGGACATCGCAGTGGCAAAAGTCCGCCCGATCTGGCTCAGCGGTGACGGCTTGGTCGGGTAGCCGCGGCTGCGCCACGCCTCCCACTTGTTCGCCCCCGCCAGGCCCGAGGTGCCGAACTCCCACTCAACGCGCGTGTAGTACGGCTCCAGCTCGTCATAGGAGATTGGCCAGTCGACCAGGCTCGCGCCGGGAACATCACCGTGCAGACTGCGCAGCTTGAAATCGCTCTCGGCCATGCGCGGCACCATGCCACCCCAATGGGTGGTGCCGCCGCCGACGACCTGCGGCGTCGCGGAGAAGTTGGTGATTTCCGCCTCGACCTTGTCGTTGGGGCGGTAGGTCCGCGGCTTGATCTTGGGATCCTGCCAGATGAAGTTCCGGTTGAGGAACTTGAGCTCGTCTCCCGAGGCGTGCTCGGGCTTTAGCCAGGGCCCACGCTCGAGGCCCACCACCTTCAGGCCCGCTTCGGACAGCACCTTCGCAGCGGTTGCCCCGCCGGCGCCTGCGCCGACGATGACAACGTCCACCGGCTCGGGCTGCTTCTTCCTGGTCATTGCTTGGTTTCCTTTCGTAAATTCCTGCTGCTTGCCCCGGCAGTCAGACCGTCACGGCTTCGATGCCGTTCCGGCCCTCGCGAGCTAGTGGCAGGAGCTGGTCCCAGAGGTCCTGAGGGACCTCATGGCTCAGCAGGCGGACTGTTTCTTCGACCCGGCTCGGCTGGGACATTCCAACGATGGTGGACGCGACGCGCTCGTCGCGCACGGAGAACTGCAGGGCCGCAGCCGCGAGCGGCACACCGTATTGGTCACACAACGCTTCCATGCGCAGGACCCGGTCGATCGTCGCCTGGTCGACGGGTGCGTAGCAGTACCGCGGGACGGCCCGCGGTCCCTTCACGAGCATCCCACCGCCGAACGGGGCGGCGTTCACGAAGGCGACTCCGCGCCGGCCCGCTTCTTCCAGGAGCGGTTCGGCCGTCTGTTCGACGAGCGTGTAGCGGTTGTGGCTGATGACGGCGTCGAACGCGTCCGTCCCAAGGTACTTCAGCTCGAGGTCGATGGGGCCTCCGGCTACGCCCAGGTACTGGATGACGCCTTGGTCACGGAGGTCAATGAGGGCCTCCAAAGGACCTCCCTTGGCCACTCCCTCCTCGAACGAAATCTTCTCGGGGTCGTGCAGGTAGACGAGCTGGAGCTTGTCCAGGCCGAGACGCTCGAGGCTCTCCTCGACCGACCGGCGCACGCGGTCGCCGGAGAAGTCTGTGGTGCCAGGAATCGGATCGACCTTCGTGGCGATCACGTAGCCCTCGGGGATGCCGCCGCGCTCGGCGATCACCCGGCCGATCCGCTCTTCACTGGCGCCGCCGCCGTACTCGTTGGAAGTATCGATGAAGGTGAACGGCCCGTCGAAGACGCGGTGGATCGTGGCGACGGCGGTGTCCTCATCGACCTCGTAACCGTACTGGGCGGGGAAGCTCCCGAGCGCACTCGTGCCGACACAGATGTCTGAGACGGTCAGATCGGTGCGACCGAAGGGACGAATGGACATGAAATTCCTGCTTTCTGAGGCTGAATGAGCTAAAGATGGTTGGCGGACTAGGCCGGCTGGGTACGCCGGAAGTGTCTGGAGAAGAAACCGGAAATCCTCTGGACGCCGCCGGCGCTGGAAAGGAAGACGGCCAGGACGATCACGGCTCCCTTGATCACGAGCTGCGGCTCCGAGGAGATCCCCACGAGGTTCATGATGTTGATGATCGTGGTCAGGATGAACACGCCGATCACCGCGTTCAGGGGGTCGCCCTTGCCTCCCATGAGGGAAGCTCCACCCACGACGACGGCCGCGATGGCGTCAAGTTCGTAGCCGACGCCGATGAGCGAGCTTCCTTGCCTCAATTGGGCGGCTGCGACAAGCCCCGCGAGGCCAGCCAGTACCCCGGAGATGGTGTAGGTGAGGATCAGGTTCCGCGCGACGGGCAGACCCGAAAGCCTGGAGGCCTCGGGGTTGCCGCCGATTGCGTATAGTGAGCGGCCAAATGTCGTGTATTTCGCCACGAGCGCCGCGACCACGGCGACGATGATGAAAATCATGACCGGGTTGCGGATGCCCAGTAAGCTGCCGCGGGAGAAGGCCTGAATGAACGGCTGGTCGCGGATCTCGATCAGGCTCGTCGACTGGATAATGTAACTGAAACCCTTGACCGCGCTCATCATGGCCAGGGTCGCGATAAAGGGCGGGATGTTCAGCCACACGACGAGGATGCCATTGATCACCCCGGCAATGGCGCAGCAGCCCAGCACGAACACGACGGAGACACCAGCGGGCATTCCGGCCTGCAGGGTCAGTGCCGTGAGCACCGTGGACATGGCCAGGATCGACCCCACGGAGAGGTCGATGCCGCCCGTCAGGACGACGAAGTACTGGCCGATGGCGAGTATGACGATGATCGATGCGGCGGTGATGACGTTTTCGGCGTTACGGAACGTCAGGAAGTCGTCCGAGACGTAGTAGCCCACCACGATGATCGCGAGGAGCACCAGGATGAGGTAGCTCTTGGGCAGGGCGCGCAGGGCGCCCGCCCGCAGACGCGAGCCGATGCTCGCGGAGGGGGAGGAGGTGTCACTGCGTTGGGGCAATGGTGACAGGGTCCGGGACATAGTTGTTCTCCTGGATAGAAAGTCTGGTGGATGGCGCCGTCAGGCGAAGCGTTCGAGAATGGCGTTGCCGGCGGGATCGATCTCGTCATGGTCAAGCTCTGCGACGACACGCCCGCGCGCCATCACGAGGACGCGGTCACACATCATCGCCTCCGTGATTTCCGAGCTGGCCACCACGACGGTTCCTCCGGCTTGCGCGAACTCGCGGATGAGCTCGTACATGTCTTCCTTGGCCCCGACGTCCACGCCGCGGGTGGGCTCGTCGCACACGAGGATGCGCGACTGGCGCACGAGCCACCGCGCCAGGATTGCCTTCTGTTGCGTCCCGCCGCTGAGCGTTTTCAGGGGCTGGGTTACTCCGGAGACCTTCATGCCGAGGCGGTCGACCATGTCGGCGGCGACGCTGCGCTCCCGCCGTGACTGGATTACGCTCAGTCGGCTGAACTGCGGCAGGCTGGCCAGGGTGATATTGCCGGCAACACCCATATCCGGGATGAATCCCGCGGCCTTCCGGTCCTGCGGCAGCAGGCCGATGCCGTGGCGGATCGCGTCCCGTGGCGCACGGAAATCCACCGCCTGCCCGTCGACGCTCATCTCTCCGGAGGTGCGCTTCCGCGCACCGGCTATGAGCCCTGCCAGCTCGGACTGGCCGCTGCCGATGAGTCCGGAGAGACCGAGGACCTCGCCTTCGAGCAACTCGATCGAGACTTTGTCCACGGACCCATGCTCGGAGATGTCGCGGGTGGAGAGGATGACACGTTCGCCGGCGCCGGGGCCGAGGCGTGGCGAGCGTTCTCCGCGGAGCGCTGCGTCGGCAATGGACCCTTCGAGGCTCTTTCCCACCATCGCCGTGACGACGTCGGACGGCTTGGATTCTGCTGTCTTCAGGTCCGCGGCATTTACACCGTCGCGCAGCACCGTTACGGCGTCACAGAGCGAGAACAGCTCGTCCATGCGGTGCGAAATATAGAGGAGCGTCACGCCTTGCTCCGAGAGGGACCGGAGGACGGTGAAGAGCCGCTCAACGTCGGGCATCGGCAACGTCGACGTGGGCTCGTCCAGCAGGAGAACCCGCGCGTCCTTGTGCAACGCCTTCGCGAGTTCCACCGCTTGCTGCTCTGCAGTGGAGTAGCTGCCCACGGGGCGGCGCACATCGAGGTCGAAGCCCACCCGGTCGAGGGCCGCTCGTGCTTTGGACTGCATACGCTGCCAGTCCACGGCCGCACCGCGGCGCAATGGCAACTGGCCGAGGAAGATGTTCTCGGCCACGGACAGTGAGGGCACGAGGGAGAGTTCCTGGTAAATGGTGTGGATGCCAGCCTGCTGGGCATCCATCGGATCCCGGAACCGCTGGAGCACGCCACCCAGGCGAATGCTTCCCGTGTCCGGGGACTCGGCGCCGGAGAGGATCTTGACCAACGTGGACTTGCCGGCCCCGTTCTGCCCGGCAAGGGCGTGGACTGAGCCGCGGCGGACGCTGAAGCTGACACCCTTCAGCGCCTTCACTCCGGGGTAGGACTTGGTGATGCCGTGGAGTTCGAGTTCTGGGGCACCTGACTGCGATTCCCCTGCCGTCCCGGTGGCAGGCGCCACCGGGACCGGGTTGTTGGCGGGCATAATTGTTCCTTATCTAGGACTTCGGGGCAGAGCGGGGCCGGCTGCAAATCACTTGTCGAGCCGGCGGACGTTAGTCCTTGGCGCGGACGTAGGTGTCCGTGGGGACGTAGTACTTGGCCGCGTCGGCGGGCGTGACTACCGTCGTTTCGATGTAGTTCGTCTTGCCCGGGCACTGGGACTGATCCCCCTTGGCCGCGGCGATCGCCATGCGCACGGCAGTAGCTCCCTGGTCCCACGGCTGGTTGGACGCGTCAGCCTGGAGCGGGCCCTTCGGGCTGTCCACCATTTCCTTGATGGCCCCCATGCCGCCGTCATAGCTGGCCATGATAATCTCGTCGCCCCAGAGACCAGCCTGCTGCAGGCCCTGGACTATGCCACCGTGCATGACATCGCTCATGCTGTAGACGACCTTGAGGTCTGGATTGGCTGTGGCGACGTCGCGGATAGGGGCCAGAGCCTTGTCCGGCTTCCACTCCCCGTACTTGGTATCAAGCTTCACAGTGGTCACACCGGGGTGCTTCTCCATTACACGGTTCCAGCCGGCCATGAAGCCGTTAAACCGAAGGTCGCTCAGCACGTCTCCCGGGAAGCCTCCGATGCCGACGATCTTGATTTGTCCGCTGTCGCCGTACTTCTCGAGCGCCTTCTTTGCAGCTACCTCGCCGGCTAGCGAGCCGGTTTTCTCCTGGTCCTCCGCGACGTAGCAGAACATGTCCGGAACCAGAGACTTATCAACGCTCGAGTTGACTGTTACAACCGGTATGCCCGCGTCTTTCAGCGCCTGAATCGAGGGCCCTACGCCCAACGGGTCGTTCGGGTTCATAACGACGACGTCGACGCCCTTTGTGATCAGGGTCTGTACGTCCGCGTTCTGCCGCACAGTGTCACCGTTGGCGTCCAGCAGCTCGAGCCGCGCCCCGACCCTGCTGGCCTCGGCCTGGCCGCCCTCGACCAAGGTCTTCCACCAGTCACTGCCACTGATGCCTCGCTGGCTCCAGCCGATGACCAGCCCCTTGCCTGTTGCCTTCTCTCCCCCGTCAGCCATTGCAGCACCGCTCTTACACCCGGACAGCCCGAGTGAGGAAACCGTCAGGATCGAGGCGCACAGCGCAACGGTGGCAAGCCTGCTCCTTCGACGGATTCCAGTTGTACTCCTCCGCATAAAAACACTCCCTTGTGTGTATGAGCGCCCCGACTTCGGGGCTATGTGAGTCAAGTTACACGTGAGTTAGCGCACTATCAAGAGGTTGTTAAAAATTTCTTCACGATCAGCTGTGCCCTGGTGCTCAGCATCCAAGTTGCCTCATAATTAGGGAAATGCTCACACTAAGTCTTCGATTGAAGCGGAAGTTCAAATAGTGAGTTATCGCTAACTCAGCAAGGCTTCTAAACGCGAGTGTCATTGAAACGGCGGGCACGTGAGCGGCCGGCCTGTCCGGCCGGGCGGGATCCCATCCGGGGCAGTGTTGAGTGAGCATCAGCAAGGTCGCTTTGGAGCGGGGCAGCCAAAGGCCCGCTCCTGCGCGCCCACGACCGCGCTGTGTCGAAGGCCCTCCGCACCCGGGACGGTGCTCCCCCGGGGTGGCCAATGAGAACCAGCAGTTGCTGGGTCAACTATGAATTCAAAATTTTACGGCTGGCCACGTTGGGAGACGACGGCAAGGAGGTCGATTTCGTGCAGACGTGGAAGTTATATCGGTCATTCTGTGCACAGAGGGGCGTGCGGCCGTACCGGCCACGAGCAGCGCACCGGACATCATCGCCCGGACCCGCAGCCTCACAGACACCGCCACCTGCGCCTATATCGAACAGCGCCCCGGGGAGGCAAGAGAAAAGGGAATTCCGCCGGCGCCTCAACCGCGTCATGGCCAGACAGCTCTGGGCGCGGCTCTTGGAGTGGGCTGTAGCGATGCGTCCGTTGGTCGGGTCTTCCAGCGTGCTGGGGTGTACGGCGTCGCCGCGGTAGAAGGTGATCCCGCCAAGCGGTGACCATGCCTGACATATTTTCAGATTACCCCTCGACAGTGGCACTAAGGGTGCTTAGCATTAAGGCTCATTAAGTTTCTTGTTGCGTACAGACCGGCCGGGCGGGATTTTCCCGGACAGCCTGCCGTCTGAAAACCATTGGCCTCTCGAAGCCTTGGGTTGGCTCAGGGGCCGCAATCCAAGTTCACCCATTCCCCTGCCACCTCCAATACGCGTATCGGGTGACACTTCGCCGCCTTCTCCGGGCCGCCCTCCTGCAGACCCCTGGCTTTGCAGCGCGCCCGGAAGCTGCCACTGCCGGGCCACGATCGGAATGGAATAAAGAAAAGAGCGGAAAAATGAAAGCAGTAGTCTACAAAGGACCCAACGACGTCAGCGTCGAGGACGTACCCGATGCCAAAATTGAGCATCCCGCCGACGTGCTGGTGCGGATCACCTCGGCGAATATCTGCGGCTCTGACCTGCACATGTATGAGGGCCGCACCAGCTTTGCGCCCGGGCGCACTTTCGGACACGAGAACCTGGGCGAAGTGGTCGAAACCGGCCCCGCGGTCAGCAAGGTGAAAGTCGGCGAACGTGTGGTGCTGCCGTTCAACATCGCCTGCGGATTCTGTAAAAACTGCGAACGGGGCTTCACCAACTACTGCCTGACCATGCAGCCCGAGCCCAAGCTCGCCGGCGCAGCCTATGGCTTCGCGGACATGGGCCCGTACCAGGGCGGACAGGCTGAATATCTGCGTGTGCCGTACGGGGACTTCAACTGCCTGCGCCTGGGCGAGGACGCCGTGGAGAAGGAACTCGACTATGTCATGGTCGCCGACATCTTCCCCACCGGCTGGCACGCCACAGAGCTGGCCGGGGTTTACCCGGGAGACTCCGTTGTCATTTACGGTGCAGGACCCGTCGGGCTCATGGCAGCCTACTCGGCCATTATCAAAGGCGCCGGCAAAGTCATGGTCGTGGACCGCCAAAGCGACCGTCTCAAGCTGGCCGAACAGATCGGCGCCATCCCTGTGAATGATTCCGAAGTGGACCCTGTCGACTTCGTCAAAGACCAGACCATGGGATTCGGGGCCGACCGGGGCTGCGAATGCGTCGGTTACCAGGCGCACGATCCGGGCGGAAACGAACAACCCAACCTCACCCTGAACCGGCTCGTAGACTCCGTCCGGTTCGTCGGTGGCCTGGGCGTCGTCGGCGTGTTCCTGCCCCAGGACCCGGGGGCCCCCGACAAACTCGCCCAGCAGGGCCAGGTCGCCTTCGACTACGGGAACTACTGGTTCAAGGGACAAACGATGGGCTCGGGACAGTGCCCGGTCAAGAAATACAACCGGGCCCTGCGCGATTTGATCGCCGGCGGCAAGGCCAGCCCCTCCTTCATTGTCAGCCATGAGCTGCCGCTGGATCAGGCCCCCGACGGCTACCGGAACTTCGACAGCCGCGAAGACGGCTGGACCAAAGTCGTCCTCCACCCAGCCAACGCCTGAACGGTGACGGACAGGAGAATTTCGATGCCGGAACGAACTACTTCCCGGAGGCGGTACTGATGCGGTCAATGGTGTATCGCGGGCCCTACAAGGTGCGCGTGGAAGAAAAGGACATGCCTCCAATGGAGCATCCCAATGATGCAATCGTCCGCGTGAAGCTGGCGGCCATCTGCGGCTCCGACCTGCACCTCTACCACGGCATGATGCCGGACACCCGGGTGGGCATGACCTTCGGGCACGAATTCATCGGCGTGGTGGAGCAGGTGGGCCCGTCGGTGGAGCGGCTGAAACCCGGGGATCGGGTGATGGTCCCGTTCAACGTGTACTGCGGCTCCTGCTACTTCTGCTCCCGCGGGCTGTATTCGAACTGCCATAACGTCAACCCCAACGCCACGGCGGTGGGCGGCATCTACGGCTACTCCCACACCTGCGGGGGGTACGACGGCGGCCAGGCTGAGTTCGTGCGCGTGCCGTTCGCGGACGTCGGGCCGGGCCTGATTCCGGACTGGATGGATGACGAGGACGCCGTCCTGCTCACCGATGCGCTTCCCACCGGTTACTTCGGGGCCCAGCTGGGCGACATCGTTGAGGGCGACACCGTCGTGGTGTTCGGCGCCGGCCCGGTGGGCCTGTTCGCCGCCAAGTCCGCCTGGTTGATGGGCGCCGGCCGGGTGGTCGTGATCGACCACCTGGAGTACCGGCTCGAGAAGGCCCGTTCGTTCGCGCACGCCGAGACGTACAACTTCGTGGAATACGACGACATTGTCGTGCACCTGAAGAAGGAAACCGACTACCTGGGCGCCGACGTCGTCATCGACGCGGTCGGGGCCGAGGCGGACGGCAACTTCCTCCAGCATGTCACCAGCAGCAAGCTGAAATTGCAGGGCGGCTCCCCCATTGCCCTGAACTGGGCCATCGATTCCGTCCGCAAAGGCGGGTCCGTGTCCGTGGTGGGCGCCTACGGCCCGATCTTCAGCGCCGTGAAATTCGGCGACGCCATGAACAAGGGCCTGACACTGCGGATGAATCAGTGCCCGGTCAAACGGCAATGGCCGCGGTTATTCGAACACATCCGGAACGGGTACCTCAAGCCCAGCGACATCGTCACCCACCGCATCCCGCTGGAACACATCGCCGAGGGATACCACATCTTCTCCGCCAAGCTCGATGACTGCATCAAACCCCTCATCGTTTCCACCGCAGCCTGAAAGGAAGAGCATCATGGTTGAGATACCAACGCCCTACACCGCCGGCAAACTGGCGCTGAAGGAGTCCGCGGAGGACCTGCGGGCCCGGATCCCGGGATGGGGCGCAGACCTCGACCCGATGGACAGACCCTCCTACCCTCGTGAGCAGCCCGGAATCGAGACCGGTGCGCACTGGGACTTCCCTGAACGCCAGGAAGCGAAGTGGCCCCGGGAACGGTCCATCGAACACGCATTCATGACCCCCGTTTTTGGGACCTCCACCCCTCCAAGGGGGGCATCCGGTGCCATCCGGAAGTACGCCTACAAGTACAGCGAGGGCCGAGCCACGCACTGGTTACTGCTCATCGCAGCGGACAGGGTGGACGCCTGGGAACACCACCTGAGCTCGTTCGCCACTCTTCGCCCGGACAATCCGGTCACCGAGACGGGAGTGCTCAGTGAGCTTTCGCGCCGCGGGATCTCCTCCCGCTTCGGTAAAAAGCGCGCCGACCTGAGCCATCAGTGGATCGATCCCGTCATCGTCGGCGCCCCCTGGGCGCTGGCGGCCGGCGGAGTCGCAGCCGCCACGCTCAAGACCCTGCGAAAGCGCCGCGTCGCCTGACACCTGTTCCCCCAGCGTGGCGGACCGCGGGCGCGTCAACGGCACGCATCTGCTTGGCGCTTCCCGGCGTGGTGCCCTCCACTCATCGGCACGGACTGCGGGAAACCCTACCGGCTGTCCGTCCCGGTGAGGCTCTTCCCGTCACCAAAGCCGATAGGTTCGCCCGGCCCTACACGATGCTCGAGAACATCAACGAGGGCATGACAAGAGGTTCCCAGGAGTTCCGGCTGCCGATCGGGATGATCATGAGGGTTTGACTACAAGTCGCAGCAAGTCATGCAGTTCCAAGCGCTCCCGGCCATGAAGGAGTACGCGGCAACACCGCTGTCCAAGCCACGAGAAGGAGCCGCAGAACACCCGGCACCAACAAAACTGGGCTCCGCAGGGGCCTATAAAAGGAGATGTGTGCACACTCAGCGGCCCACAAGCCCCTGAACAGCGAAAACACGTGCCCGAGGTGGGCCTCGAACCGCATTCCACCCCATGCAAACACTGGACTCCCGCTAAAACATGAGGGATCCGGCCCGATCCGACCCATGTACGACTCGATCCGGGGCCCGAAGTGTGGACGGTGTACACCCCAAGATTGGCTAGTTCAGATCATTGCGGCCCCACTCCCCGAGTCGAGATGGCTGTTCTGAATTCTGTGCCAGGAGACTTTCGGAACGGAATTCCGGTCAGCCGCAGCATCAGGCGCACCGCTGCCACGCCAAACAAAAAGTCCGCTATCGGCCCTCAAATGAGGGCGCCAGCAAGCATTACGCACAACCGAGTTGACGGCCGATAGCGGATATTGTGTGAGGTTATGGCGCATTGCTCCGATTTTCAGCCTTGGCGAGCCCTCCGCCTACTAGCGGCTATTTTGCCGCTTTCTTAGGCAACCGGAACGTCTAGCGGCAAATCCCTGGCACCCCAAAGGGCACCCATGGAGATGATCTGGCCGTCCTTGATAACGGTACGCGTCTTGCTTTCGTCCCAGAGGATCGAGGGTTCATGGAAGGGATTCCCGTCCAGGACCACCAAGTCCGCGCAGGACCCTCGGGTGATGCGTCCAAGGTCACCGCGCCGAAGCAGGGCGGCGTTGGTTGATGTAGCCGACCGGAGTGCGCCGTACACGCCAAGCACTTCACACTGCAGGCGGAGTCCGGCCAGTTGCTCATCCTCCAGTTCACCCATGAGGTCTGTTCCGAACCCAATCCGGACCCCAGCATCTCGGGCCAGTGCCACGGCGTTCCTCCCTGCCTCTAGAACTTCCCGGTTCTTGGCCGCTCCCACTTCGGTGAGGCCGACTTCCGTGCCTCGCCGTTCCATGGCTTCGTAGGTCACCAAGGTGGGGACTAGATAGACGTCATTGTCAGCCATTAGCTGGGCGGTTTCTGCATCCAGCAGGTTGCCGTGTTCGATGCAGCGAACCCCGTTAAGTACTGAATGGCGAATGGCCTCGGGCGAATATGCGTGAGCCGTGGCGTAGCTGCCCCGGCGGGAAGCCTCCTCCGTTACGGCGCGGATTTCCGCCGCGCTGTACTGCGGAACCCGAATCGGATCGACCGGTGAAACGACCCCGCCGGAGGTCATTAGCTTGATAGCGGAGGCACCTGTGCGGAATCGGTGACGCACGGCCCGCAGCAGGTCATCGGCGCCGTCCACCACTTCGCACATGTGGCCGCCATGGAAGCATCCTCCGTGGTTCGCGGCCCGGATATCGCCGTGGCCGCCTGTCTGGCTTAGCGCCGGGCCGGTGAAGAAGTAGCGCGGACCGGGGTACAGACCCTCCTCGATGGCGCTGGCAAGGCCAACGTCACCACCGGCTACGTCACGAACCGCAGTGAACCCGCGCAGCAGGGCAGCCGCGAGGCGCCGTGCCCCGGCAAGTGCGGAATAGCTCAGTGGCCCCGTCTCGTTCCTGGCGGACGTCAGGCTCAGCGCGTAGGCATGAAAATGCGCATCGATAAGTCCTGGAATCACGGTTCGGCCACCTGCGTCAAGGACAGCGCCGGTCTCTTCCACCTCCCGCCCTACGGCAGTGATCCGGCCATCCCGGATGCTGATAGAACCCTCAATCAGGTCGGGTGATTCACCGTCGAAGATGAGGGCGTTCCGTATTGTCAGGCTTCCCCGAGTGGTCACGTGCTGTTCCTTCCTGTTGTCCCCCGCGGGCGGGCCCCCCAATTGGTGCCCGCCCGTGAAGGAACTAGTTGGCTGCGGTAAGGGATTTTTCGAGCAGATGGACGGACCGCCGTGCAACGTCCACGGCTGCGTCCACCGAATTCTGGTCGTAGCTGCCCTCAGGTGCGAGGAAGTTCATGGAACCGATAGTCCGGCCGTTGCTTAGGACCGGAACGTTGACGATGGCCCCGCAGCCCAATGACTCGATGGTTGCCGAATCAAAGAAGAATGCGCGGACCGCTTCCTTATCCGCCCCCAGGAACGGCTGCTGTCCATTGAGCACCTGCTCCAGCCACACCCGGTTCGTGTCCCCGGCGAGAGTCTTCTTCCCGCCCACCGGATAGACATTGGGATGGGTGGTGTAGACGCGGGCCATACTGGTGCCATTATCGGCAAGGACGGAGGCGGTAAAGAGCGTGACACCGACTGCCACCCGGGCGTGAGCGTACACGTCGTCAAAGGATTCAAATTGGGAACTCATAGAGTCCTTTCTTTTCTTGATGGAACCCATCCGCTGGCGGTGCTTAGTAGCCGTAGTGCGTCTTGGCGAAGTCCTCGGTGATGAAACCGTTGACGATGTCGTAGGTTATGTCCTCGCGGGAGCGCTTGGAGACCTCTCCGAAGCCGCCGCCGCCTCCCACGGCAAGGCGGACGACGTCGCCGGCCTTGACCTTGTGGGCGTTCGCCTTCAGGGTGCGGACCTCATCACGGCGGCCGGGGTTGATCACAACTTCGGGGCCCTGGGCGTCCGATCCGCCGAAGAGCCCCCAAGCGGGGGTCTTTGACCGTTCGAACCAGAGCCCGACCACGCAGTCGGCCAGGAATTCGTATTCGCGTACCACGCCGTTGCCGCCGCGGTACTGGCCGGGGCCGCCGGAGTTGGGGCGGATGGAGTACTCGTTGATCCGGAACGGGTAGCGGGTCTCCAGCATCTCGATGGGCAGGTCCTTGAGTGAGCCGTTGACGTTGTTGATCATGGCGGATTCACCATCCGTGCCCTGCCAGGCACCCCAACCGCCCAGAGTGGCTTCCATGGTGACGAAGTTCCGGCCGAAACGGGTGTCAAAACCGGCGGCGGTGATGATCATTGAGTCACCGTGGCTGGCGCTGGCGACGCGTTCCGGCATGGCCGGGGCCATTGCCTTGGAGACGAGGTCGATCAGAAGCCCGAGGTGGGAGAAGTACCACTGGCACGGGGCTGGCGTCACGGCGCCGAGCACTGAGCCGGACCGTACCTGGGTGGTCATTGGCCGGAAGGATCCGCCGTTGGAGTTGGACTCCGGGCTGACGAGGAGCTTGTAACCCACGCGCAGCGCCGAGACGGCCTGGGCGGCGCCGCAGTTGACCGGCCCCATGGTCTGGTCCGCCGATCCGGTGACGTCGAAGTCAACTGTGTCGCCAGCTACGGTGATCCGCAGCTTGATCGCAATGGGAGTGTCCAGATTGATGCCGTCGTTGTCCAGGAAGCCCTCGGCTTCGTAGATGCCGTCCGGGATGTTGCGTACCGTCGCACGCTCGATTTCCTCCGTCTGGCGGAATATCTCATCCCGGGCGGCATCGAGCTGCTCCATCCCGTACCGGCCCACGAGCTCCTTCATTCGGGTGGTCCCCATCCGGAGGGCGGCGATCATCGCGTGCATGTCACCAATGGTCTGGTAAGGGAAGCGCACGTTGGTCCGGATCAGGTCCACAACAGAAGTCTCAACTCCGGCCTCGACCAGCTTGACCGGCCCCATCCTGAAGCCCTCTTGAAAAATGTCCGTCGAGTCCATCGAACCACCGACATCCTTGGACCCCATGTCCATCCAGTGAGCACGGGTGGCCGCGAATCCGACTACCGCGCCTTCGTCGAAGATCGGAGCAAAAATGGTCACATCGTTCAGGTGGGTGCCGCCCAGGTATGAGTCGTTGAGAATCCAGATGTCCCCTTCCTGCCAGACCGTGCGGCCGTACATCTCCTCCACGGCGATGGAACAGGTTTCCAGATTGCCTAGGAACAGCGGCAGACCGGCGGACTGTCCGAGCACGCGGTGCTCGGTGTCCAGGAGGGCCACGACGCAATCCCCGCCCTCGTAGAGGATGGGTGAATAAGCGGAGCGGATCAGGGTGGCGTTCATGTCATCCGCGGCGCTGGTGAGCGCGTTGCGGATGATTTCCACGGTGACGGGATCAAGGGTTTTGACTGCTGTAATTGTCATTTTTGGTACCTCAGTTTCCTTCGACGTCTTCAGAGCGGATGACCAGGGAGCCGAACTCGTCGACCTTGACGTTGAACCCGGGGGGCACCACGGTGGTGGCGGTCTGCTCCACGATGATGGCGGGTCCTTCGAATGTGTGGCCGGCGCCGAGGTCGTCACGGCGGACCACGGTGGTGTCGTGTTCGACGTGGTCAAAGACCACCCGGCGGATTTCGTGCTTGAACTCCGGGCCCTGTGCGGTTACGTAACTCGGAGCTTCCAGCCGTCCCAGGTCGCCGACGGCCTGCGTGCGCAGCGTGACGATTTCGATCGGGGCGCCGAGATTGGAGTGGCCGTAGCGCTCGTGGTACATCGCGGAGAAACGGACAGCGAGGTTGGCGACGAAGTCCGGGGACTCGGGTTCGTCAGCGGACGTCAGCGGAACGTTCAGGGAGAACTCCTGCGACTGGTAGCGGACGTCCACGGACGCCGTGGTGGCGCGGCTTTCCTCCGGGACGCCTTCCGAGATCAGTGACGACAGGCCTTCGACTTCCATGGAGCGCAGGATGCCGGCCATGTCTGCAACGTCGATGTCTTCGTCGAGGTAGAAGTACGGTTCGGAAAAGTCCTTACGGATGTTGGTTTGCAGCATGCCCCAGGCCGAGAAAGCGCCGGGGAAGCGGGGAACGACCGTTTCCGGGATGCCAAGTTCCTTAGCGAGGAAGACGGCGTGCATGGGTCCGGCTCCGCCGAAGGCCACGAGGGAGAAGTCGCGGGGTTCGATACCCCGGGAGATGGTGATGGTCCGGATGGCCTGGGCCATCTGCGAGTTGGCCACGTCGCAGATGCCTTCGGCCATGGCGATGGGGTCCAGGCCGAGCTGGTCACCTACCGTTTTCAGGGCTGTGATCGCGGCTTCGCGGTCCAAGGCCACCTGTCCGCCGGCGAACCAGCCGGGGTCGACTCGTCCGAGCACCAGATTGGCGTCGGTAACGGTGGGTTCCGTCCCGCCGCGACCGTAGCAGGCCGGTCCTGGGGTGGCTCCCGCGGAGCGCGGTCCCACCCGCAGGCCGCCGGCTTCGAGCCATGCGACGGAGCCGCCGCCTGCGCCGACTGTGTGGATGTTCACGACGCTCATGAGCATCGGCAGACCTTCAAGGTGGGCCTCCATGGAGACGTCCGGCTTGCCGTCAACCACCAAGGAAACGTCAAAGGATGTCCCGCCCATGTCCACACCGATGAGGTTGCGGCTTCCCGAGACGCCCGCCAGTTCGACATCGCCCATGGCACCGCCGACGGGGCCGGAAAGCAGTGTCTGCAGCGGGCGCTTACGGGCGGACTCAGCGGTAAGCACGCCGCCGGAGGACTGCATAATGTGCAGCGGGGCTTCCACTCCCCGGTCAGCAAGTTTCTCTTCCAAGTCCAGGAGGTAGTTGCGTACGACCGGCCCCGTGTAGGCCTCGACGACGGCGGAGGACGTGCGCTCGTATTCGCGCCATTCCTTGGCTGCTTCGTGCGAAAGGGAGACTGTGAACTGTTCCCCGAGTTCCTCGATCAAGATTTCGCGGGCCCGGAGTTCGTGCGAGGGGTTCTTGTAGCTGAACAGGAACGCAACGGCGACGGCGCCGTAGCCCTCCTCCACTGCCCGGCGCGCGGCCTGGCGGACTGCCAGTTCGTCCAAGGGCACGAGTTCCTGGCCTTGACTGTCCAGCCTGCCACCGACGCCGATGACGTCCTTGCGCTCGATCAGCGGGGCAGGCTTGCGGTACTGGGCATTGTAGAGCTCAAGACGGGGGCCGCGGGCGATGTGATAGGTATCTTCGATGCCGGCCGTGGCCAGCAGTAGCACGGGAACCCCACGACGTTCTAGGAACGCATTCAGGCCCTGGGTGGTGCCGTGGACCAGGAAATCGATGTCCGATAGATCATCAACTATCGATTCCAGGCCTGCGATGACGCCGGCACTCAGGTTTCCCGGCGTGGTGGACGCTTTCGTAGCCGCGTAGGTTCCGGCGTCCTGGTCGTACGCCACAATGTCAGTAAAGGTTCCGCCGATATCCATCGACACCCTGTAGTTCGGCATGTGTATCTCCTCATGGTCTTGGAATGGAACTTTGTGTGTGGGAGATCACGGTACAGACGGGCCGACCAAGATGGGGGGCATACTGCATGATTCGGCTGCACCTGGACGGGCAGAGTGCATAGCAGTGGTGTGCGGGCACTGGAACTGTCGAGGCCGGTGGGCTCGGCGCGCCAGCGGCGTGAGGTTTATGAATTGGCGCTTGTCCTCCTCAGTGCGACAACGAAGGCGCTCCCGGATGGGCTGTAGTGGGACGGGTCATTCTGCCCGGGCAGGCAGAGCAGAAGTGCTGGAGACGAACCTGGCCGGCGCCCCCTTTTGGCGATCCCTCTAGGACGCCTGGCACCAGCCCGAAAGGCAATAACGGCGGATAGAGCCTGCCCATGTCACCAAAAACAAAGCCCTTTTGACCTGCGCAGAGGGTGCGCGTTTACAAGAGCAGTGCTTTCCGCCCAAACGGGCGAATCAAAGAAGTGCAAAGTGAACACCGTCTGAGCGCTCTTCGTTTGTAGTGTGAGGGCAATCACTCGGCGAGGGGTTAGGCGACCTACTCCGAGTGGAGGCTTGGGTGAGCTGCTCCGAGGTGAATTCCTTGATATCCGGACTGTTCTCCGTGCACAGAACCGCTGCGTGTACTTCTTATCCTGTCCAAAATATCGGAGGTCAAGACATGTCCAGTATCGACCCACTCATTTCAGGGCAAGCGCCCGGGACGGCGAGCCCACCTCGCTCCATGGCCGTCGGGCACGCGTTCCGCGACATGCCTTTCGGGTCCATCCACTTTAAAATCTGCGCGGTCCTCTTCTTCGCTTTCGCAATCGAAGCCTGGGAAATGCTCATGCTCACCTACGTTGCTGGTGATCTGGCTACTAGCCTGCAGGTCGGCATGACGGAGGTAGGAATCGCCATCTCGGCGCTCTTCCTGGGCATGATCCCCGGGTCACTAATTTGGGGGCCCATCTCTGACCGGATCGGGAGGAAGTCCACGTGTGCATGGAGCTTCGCCGGTTATGGCGTCTTCACGCTCCTGAGTTGCCTCGCACCGAACTTTGAGACCCTCTCGGTGGCTCGCTTCCTCTCCGGGCTGTTGTTCTCGGGCGTCTTCACTGTGACTTTCCCCTATTTTGAAGAGCTGCTCCCGGTTAAGGTCCGCGGAAAGGCCACGGTCTATCTTGCCGCAGGGTGGCCGATCGGTATCCTGGCCGCCCTCGGCACCGCTGCTCTGATCGGCGGGCACGGCTGGCGCTGGGTCATTGCTGTTAGCGCACTTGCCAGCCTGTGGGGCATCGTTCTGTACAAGATCGTTCCGGAATCCCCGTACTGGCTCGCGAGGCGGGGGCGGAATGAAGACGCGCACGATGTCCTCGACCGTCTGGGAGCACGCCCCATCTCCCGTGGCACCATTTTCACCGTGTCGGAGGGCGAGAAGCAGTCCATCTGGAGCCTCTTCAAGGGGAGAATGGGCCGGATCACGGTCATTCAAGTCCTCATCAACTTCACCTTCTCTTGGGGCTACTGGGGACTTCAATCGTGGATGCCAACATTGCTTCAGGGGCGAGGACTGAGCGCCTCATCAAGCTTTTCCTTCATTGCCCTGAGCGCGGTCCTCATGATCCCGGGATACATGACGGCCTCCTACCTGACCGGACGCTTTGGACGCAAATGGATATTCACGATCTATGTCCTCGCCGCGGCTGGCGGCGGTTTCTTCTTCGCGACAGCCTCAACCGAGACCGAGATGTATGTGGGCATGTTCTCTCTGGCCTTCTTCGCTCTGGGAGCCTGGGGTGTCTGGGACACGTGGATGGGCGAGCTCTATCCCTCGGCCCTTCGTGGCTCAGGTTACGGGTTCGGTATCTTCGGTCAGCGCGTCGCAAATACGGTCGCACCGAGTCTTGTCGGGTTCCTCCTAGCCTCCGCCACTGGAGTCACCTCGACAATTCTGTTTATCAACATGTTCTTGTTTGTCACGGTCATCCTCAGCCTGTTCTTGCCCGAAACCGAAGGAAGTGAATTGGAATGATCACCCCCACCGACAATCTTGACGATCTCTCGGAGAACGCCCGAATCCTGTGGATCAACCCGCTCTACACCGATGTGTACAATCGAGCGATGGCGGACTCCTTCCGCCAGATAGTCCGTCCGGGTACCGAAGTTGATGTCGTTTCCCTTGACGGAGAGGGCCCCTCCCACGTTGAATACAACGCCTTCGAGGCACTCATGCTTCCACAGCTGTTGCGAACGGTGCGGTGGGCGGAAGAAGAAGGCTATGACGCCGCCGTCGTCGGTTGTTTTTACGATCCGGCGCTGCGGGCGGCACGCGAAATCACCGATCGCATGGTGGTTGTAGGCCCGGCGCACTCGGCGCTGAGCATCGCCGGAAGTCTGGGCGAGCGATTCTCCATTCTCGTCGGACGAAAAAAGTGGATTCCCGAGATGGCCGAGAACGTCCATCGTTGCGGCGCATCAGAGCGTCTTGCCTCATGGCGCGTGCTCGAGATGGGCGTCGATGACTTCCAGGAGAACCCGGCGCTCACGGAAAAGCGGATCATGACCGAAGCCCGCAAGGCCGTGGAGCAGGACGGCGCAGACGTCGTCATCCTCGGCTGCACGGCCGAATTCGGATTCTTCCGAACGGTCCAAGAGGAAATTGGCGTACCCGTGATCGACGCGACTGTGGCCCCGCTCAAACACGCCGAGCAGCTCGTTGATTCGGTTCGCCGGTTCGGTTGGACGCACAGCAAGCGCCTGGGCTACGACGGGCCCACAGCCCAAGAACGCCAGCGGTTCTTCCCGGCTCTCGAGCCAAAGCACATGGTGTCAATGACCACGGTGTCCTCGTAAATACATTGCACTGCCCGTCACGCCGACTGCTTGCGCGTCACAGAGCCCCTCCACCCTAGGGCATCTTTGGCCGGAGGTTACCCCGATGCCCTCGCTTGCCTTGACATTCCGTGATCGAGGCAGGCGAGGGAACCCCCGCGGTCACCAGCACTGCGGGAACACGCAACCGCATCCTTCCCATAACCCCGGCGGCATCAGCGCCGGCTAACCCAATCAAAATCAAACGTGGCATATAGCACCAAGCAAAAACGGAGGTAAGGCTATGTCCAGACGGACCCTATGTATCAAGCCCATGATGACCCACGCTTACTATGTCCCTATCGGACTGCTGTCCCCCCTCGAGCCCGACCTCTCGCTGGACCAGCGATGAGCAGGCCGGAATCCGCGGTTGTCTTCCGCAGATTGGGCGGCCCCGAAGTGCTGGCCGTCGAAGCTGCTGCTCCACGTCAAGTCGCGGAAAACGATGTCCGCATCAACGTCGCAGCATTCGCACTCAACAGGGCAGATCTAATGTTCATCCACGGAGAGCACTACACCATCCCGGCGTTCCCCTCGCGCATTGGGTCCGAGGCAGTGGGTACCGTCACCGAGATCGGCGAGAACGTCACAGCCTTCAACATCGGCGACCGCGTCACGAGCATTCCCTTCTTCACCGCAACCGACGGCGTGCAGGGAACAACAGCTGTCCTACCGGCAGACTACCTAACCCTTGCTCCACCGGAACTTTCGGATGCCCAGGCCTGCTCTGTTTGGATGCAATATCTCACTTCTTACTTCGCCTTCGCAGAGGCAGCCAATCTCGGATGCGAAGACACAGTGCTCGTCACTGCCGCCGCCAGTTCGGCCGGGCTTGGTGCCATCGAGATCGCACGCGCACTTGGGGCGAAGGTGGTCGCGACGACACGGTCAGAGAAGAAGCGATCGCTCCTCCTCGAGGCCGGCGCAAACGAAGTAGCCCTCGTGGGGGTCGACGACCTCGGCGAGGTCATCGACCGCACCACCGATGGCAAGGGCGTGCGGGTCGCTTTCGACCCTGTCGGAGGAGAGTCCCTCGGCACCTACGTCGATCATCTCGCACCTAACGCCGTCATTTTCGGCTACGGAACGCTGAGCGATTTGCAGCCCGTTATCCCTATGGCCGCAATGTGCAGAACTCAATCGGTTTTCCACCCGTACTCAATGTTCAACCACGTCGGGCGGCCCGATGAGCGGCGGCGAGGTGTCGACTTCATCCTCAAGCGGATTAGCTCCGGGGCCCTGCGGCCTAGAGTCGACAGGGTTTTTGCTTTCGACCAAGTGCTTGATGCCTACCGCTACACGGAGTCGAACGAACAGTCAGGGAAGATTGTCGTCGAAATAAGTTAGCCCTGCCGCGCCTGGGCCCGCGTCCGTGTCCGTGTCCGTGGAACAGCCCGGGGCACGGACCGGGGTCGGGCTCAGGCATGGACCGCCGTCACTGACTGCTGACGGATGGAGACGCGCGCCGTGCTCGTGCCCGGCGTTCGATGGGGGCAGCTTTAAGCGCTGGCCGAAGCCAGAAATCCTCGGCGCAATCATTGATGGAATCGGACTGGGAACTCAGGGAGTCCTTTCTGGTTTTCGAGGGTGTCTTCGGAAGTCGTTTTGTCTCGCATAGATCGCCGCAGCACTTTGACGATGAGGTGGACGGACAGCAGCTCAGAGGGGATATCAAGCGGGACACCGAGTTCCCGTGCCCGGTTAAGCCGGGCCTGCAGGGTGTTCCGGTGCAGGTTGAGGGATTTGGCAGCGAGGCTGACTGAGCCGCGGTGATCGAGGAAGGCGGCCACTGCCGTAATGATCACGTCGCGGTCCGGGGAATTCATCAGTCGCGGCAGTGATAGTTCTGCCACGAGCGCGACGGCGTCCATGTCGACGAAGGTCGTGGCCGCGACCACCCCGAGGCTGGCGAAGCCTAGAACCGTGCCGGGCCCCGTTGACCGGGCGGATTGTCCAGCCAGCCGCGCCTCACGCACGATCAACGCCAGCGCCGGGGCATCCTCCTGCCATCGTGACAGTCCCGCCACCAGGCCAAGCTCGGCAAGAGCTGGCCCCAGACGTGTCCTGATTCGGGTTTCGAGCTGGGTCGAGGCGTCCTGATCCCCGGCGGGTACGAGCGTCAGCCAACCGCCTTGAACCTCAGCCAAGGGGCTGCGTGCTGTGACCTTGCGCCAGAGCAGGCGCAACACGGCCGTCAACTCGGGCGGGTGGTCTTGCACCTGCCCGCTGCGGAGCCACACGGCCACATACGGCTCCCCTCCGCGCCAGCCCAACTGGGTCAGCAGATGGCGGTGTTTTTCCTCGAACTCCGCGCCCGACGCGGCAGGGTCCTGATCCAACCCGGCGATCGCCGCGGTGGGAACGGCCCGGGCAGTACTAAGTAGCTCCTCCAACAGCCAGGCAGCCTTCACCGCGGGGGTGGCCACCTCAAGGATTGAGCGCACTAGCCGCAGGTTGTGGATGCCGGAAGTGGGCACGCGGGCCGTGAGGGTGCAGCGGACGACGCTGTTGGCCCCGCCGACTTCCACGGTGATGACTTCGTCAGTCTCCCGTGGAGGCAGCCCGACGGAGGCCAGAACCACGCCGTCGTACTCCAGCGAAACTCCGACCCCGTCCAGTTCCCTGGAAATGGTCTTGAGGACGTCACCGAGTGTGGTGTCCTTTGCGACTGTCCGGGCGACCCTGGCCAGTTCCGCATCGACCACCGACAGGGCCGCGCCGATCTCGGCCGCCAGTGCCAAGGCAAGCGCTGCAGGCTCCCCGTCAGTGGCCAGCAGCGTGATGCCCAACCGCTCCGCCAGTCCGACCGCCGCGCTTGCATAGGCGCTGCCGGCCACGACGACGGCGCTGGCGCGCCGCTCCCACGCATGGCGCAGCGCCGCGGACACCAGCCAACCCCCTGATCCCATCTCTGAGGAGAGGACCACCACAGTGTTGGGCCGCACCTGCCGGATTGCCTCAAGCTGGGAGACGAGAACAACACTTTCTATCAACCCGCTGGATGGAGTGAGATATAGCGGCGTGGCACCACGGAGGGAACCGTGCGCCAATAGCGCGGCGACATCGAGCCGGGTTTCATTTTTCGATCTACGCATGTCGCCGCCGTGGGTGGGCGATCGGAATGCCGAAGGCCTTGGGCTCGGTGAGATCAAGCCCCTCCTCCGAATACCACTGCGCCGCTGCCGTGATCTTCACGATGTCGATGACGTCGCCCACCTGGACGTCGTCGAGGTTGACCACCGTGCCCTGCTCGGAATTGAGTAGCGTCACCATGTCCGGGACGGCGGCTGTTATCTCACCATCCACGAGGACCAGCAGGATCTCATTCTGGAGTTCAAGACGGACGATGCGTCCGGTGGTTTCGTCTTCGAGCGTTACGCTGGACGGCTGCGCCGGCAAGCCGAGATCGGTGGGCCGGGAAAGGCTTTCGATGTGGCTCACTCGGGCCCGGGCGATGCGCGTGGCGCCGAGGAGATCGGCGAGCAACAACAACTTTCTATCAACCGAGGTGCTCGCGTCGAGGATTTGCCCGATCCGGATCATCCGGCTGACGGAGCCATGAACGCCATGTTCCCTCAGCTGTTGTGCGGAACACGGATACATGGCGGTGGCTGCCCAACCGCCGAGTTCGGTCACCAGTGCACGCACCAGTGTCTCGGCCCGCTGTGGGCTTTCGACCTCAACCACCGCCCGCTCCCCGGTTACCCCCATGAGCGCGATAGGGCCGATCGCCACGTTTCCAATGTTCAGAGTTGTCTGGCTGATCAAGGGGAAAACGCGGCCCATGGGGTCGGAATCGATGACGGACAGCGAGGACTGCAGCCCAACCATGAGGGGGACGATTCCATTGATGTTGGCGGCGGCGAGCGGATAGATCGCCCTCACCTTCCGGCCGAGACTGGCCTCGATGGCACTGATGCAGCCGAGGAACTCATCGCCCACGGGGGGCATGTCGGCGATGAAAAGGCCCTGCGTGACCATTCCGACCGCCACGACCAGATCGTCGGGAGCAAGCTCGTCGACGGTGATGAGTTCCAATGACCGGTCCTCCATCGCCCGCTGGATCATCTCAGCGTAGACGTAGATGGCCGTCGGGTCGATGGTGCAGGCCAGGAAGTGGGCACCTGTTCTGAGGTTCCGGACGTCCTCGGTAGTGAGTACGGTGCTCATGGGTTGGTTCCTCGCGCGGCTGCGGGCAGCACGTGTTCCTCGGCGGCGGACGTTTCTCCTGCCGCCTGGACCCGGATTCGAACGATTCCGGGGTTGCCGTAGGGCATGGCAAAGACGTTCGATTCAACGATGTGGGTCTGCCCGGGGCTGGCGCCCAACTGGACCGCCGCTGAGTGGGCGTCCTCTTCGGCGAGGTTCTGCACGCGTTTCAAGTCAACCCGGCCGCTAACGGTCTCGAGCCTGTCGATCCACGCCGTCAGCGGGGCCACGGCAGATCCTTCCAGTGCGGCGTCCTGCACCGCCGGCAGAGTGGGCACCAGCCCGAAGGGCAGCGCACTCTGCTGCCACTCGCGGAGGTCGGCAATCACGGAGGGGATGTCGGCGCGAACCGGATGGTGGACGGTGTACGGCTCCAGAATGGCGGCGTTGCTGGCGAGGCTTGCGTCAAATCCTTGGCGAATGAGGCTTCTGGTGACAGGCAGGCCTCCACGGGTGTGGCCCACGGTGACCCCGGCCTCCATGCAGAGAATGACTTCCCCTTCGGGCATTCCCGCCAACGTGGCCGCGCCAAGGATTCCCATCGCGGGCTCGGCGCGCAACCCGTGCACAGGCGCCAAGGCCAGCCGTGACAGAGGTGCGCGGCCGCCGTCGTTCTTTGCAAACGACAAGAGGGTGGCCGGGAGCTGGCGCCGGCCTGCCTCCTCAAGCATGGCAGCCAGCTCTTCCCCCGTCTCCATCAGGGCGCTGTTAAGGATGGCTGTGTAGTCGCGGTCCCGGAAAACGCTGGAATAGAAGTCATTGGAAATACTGATCCGCATATCTCTGTCGTTGCTTAGGATGGCATCGGCTATGCGCGTTTCATGGTCCTTTGACGCTGTCGAACCGACGGAAGTGATCGCCACGTTCCGCACGTCACCGGCAAGGATGCCGGGGAGATCGGCCAGGAACGCCTCCAGGTCCAACCGGGCCAGAGGCCGTCCCCGCAGGTCGTGACCCCCGCGGACATGCACGGTCCGGGTCACTGCCGGTTCAACAAGGGCTGGCAGCACGGTCATGTGAAAGTCGTCCGCGGGGGGACGGGGTGAAATACGGATGGCGACGACGTCTGCCAGTTTCCGCTCCACCAAGACCCGTCCGACGTCGGCAGTGATCTCGGTAATGCCTGCCCCGAACTCCCGACGGAGCCCGGACAGGCACGACTCCAAGGCATCCGACAAGCTGCCCGCGTGCACCTCCCGAGCGGCGGAAACTACAGTCCGCCCGTCCAGTACAACGGTCCGGCAGCTGGTTCCCTGTAGCCGCAGTCCCACTCTCATTGTTCAGTTCCTGCCTGGCGTCTACCAACGTTGAGTATCTGCCGAGTCGTGAATATCTTCCCTGTGTATAGAGTGCACCACTAGTCGTCCTCTAGTGCTCCCCCAGTCGCTGAGAGAGCATTGTTTCGTGCTCCTCGGCCTATTGTTCGTGCCGTTCTGAGGACGGCTGTTGTGGCCGCGGCGGCCTTCAGGGCGGCGAGGGCGGTGCCGACCGAATCGACGGTTCGGCGATTGCCGTGGGCAGCCAGATGGTTCACGGCCGCGGGAATAATCAGCGGGAACACCGCGAGCGCGACGGCGCGGCAAGCCATGGTTGCGCACCACTGTGCGTTCGATGAGGAAGGTCAGCACCGTGATGGCTCCCACAAGCGACAGCGCGTGCGGATGGGTGCTGGTGTTGCAGCGGCCCCGCCCGACCCGTGTTCCGGTCAGTTGTTCCAGTCCACGCCAGATAGTGCGGGGCGGAGCTAGCCCCTGATGCAGGATCAGGACCCAGGTGGAGATGGCCCAGTCCCGGGAATAAATCCGTTTTTCCAACGTTGAGTCAAGTACACTCAACTCTCTTACGGAGGTTTCATGGCTGAATTTTTTGGGCCGGCGGAGTCCGGCCACGGCTCGTTCGACGAATTCCTTGCCCGTTACCTGCAGGGCCAGCGCGCGGCCGGCCCCGGGCACCCGATGGACATCACCCGGCTGCTGAGCCGCCGCACCCATGACGTGCTCGCGCGTGCCGCACAGTTCGCCGCGCAGCACGGTCACATCCATGTGGACGCGCTGCACATCCTGCGTGTCATGGTCGAGAGGGAACCGGCCGCCGACTACATCCGCCACGCAGGCGCGGAACCTGCTGCCATCGCCACGGCGGCCGAGGAGCGTCTCCCGGAGCAGGCAACCGCCAGGGCGGAAACGACGCCGGCCCTGACGCCGTCGGCCCAGCGGGCCCTGCTCGACGCCTACCAGGTTGCCCGGGCATTCGGCTCAACCTACATCGATCCCGAACACGTGTTCTTCGCGCTCGTCGTCAACCAGGAGGCCCCGGCCGGCCAGGTCCTCGCCGCGGCCGGGGTGACGCCGGAGTCCCTGCAGTCCGGTCCGCGCGAGCAGTCCGCTCGGCGTGGGGCCACGCCGACCGGCGCGGAGCCCGGACTGTCGCCGGCGGCTGCCGCCGGGTCGGACACCCCGACCCTGGACACCTACGGCAGCGACCTCACGGCACGTGCCCGCGAAGGCAGCCTGGACCCGGTGATCGGCCGGAGCGCCGAGATCGAGCAGACTATCGAGATCCTGGCCCGGCGCACCAAGAACAACCCCGTCCTAGTCGGGGAAGCCGGCGTGGGCAAGACTGCGATCATCGAAGGGCTGGCCCAGGCGATCATCGCGGGTGCCGTGCCCGAACAGCTCCGCGGCAAGCGCGTCATTGCCCTGGATCTGCCGGCCATGTTGGCCGGAACGCGGTACCGCGGTGACTTCGAGGAGCGCCTGACCAAGGCGATGGACGAGGTCGGTTCTCACGCCGGGGAAGTTATCCTGTTCATCGACGAACTTCACACGGTCGTCGGAGCCGGCGGCGCAGGGGAAGGCGGCATGGACGCAGGAAACATCCTGAAGCCGCGCCTGGCCCGTGGTGAACTTCATCTCGTCGGCGCCACCACCCTGAACGAATACCGAAAGGTGGAGAAGGACGCGGCACTGGAACGCCGCTTCCAGCCCGTCCAGGTCGGCGAGCCGAGCATCGAGGACGCCGTACAGATCCTCGATGGCCTGCGCGGACGGTACGAGGAACACCACGGCGTCCGCTACACCGACGAGGCGATCCGCGCCGCCGTCGAACTCTCCGCACGCTACGTGACGGACCGTTTCCTACCCGACAAGGCCATCGACCTCATCGACCAGGCAGGTGCGCGGCTGAGCATCAAACTCGGCTCACAGACCGACGTGGCTGTTCTTCGCGAACAGCTCGCAACCCTGGAAAAGTCCAAGAACGACGCCGTCGCCGCGGAACGCTATGAAGAGGCCTCGCGGCTGAGGGATGAGATCGACGCAGTGAACGGGAAGCTATCCGCTTCGATTTCCAGTGCACCTGAGGCTTCCGAAGGCGCTGAGGCCGTCGTCAGCGAAGCGGAGATCGCAGGGATCATCTCACGGTCCACCGGAATCCCAGCCAGCCGACTCACAGAAGACGACCGGGAACGCCTGGCCAGGCTCGAGGACGAACTGCATCAGCGGATCGTCGGGCAGGACGACGCCGTGACGCTGATCGCGAAGGCGGTTCGGCGTAGCCGTACCGGCATGGGGGACGCGGACAGGCCCGTCGGCAGCTTCCTGTTCCTCGGCCCGACCGGTGTGGGCAAGACCGAACTCGCCAAGGCGCTGGCCGGGTCGATGTTCGGGGATGAGAATGCAATGGTGCGCTTCGACATGAGCGAGTTCGGCGAACGGCACACCGTAAGCCGGCTGGTCGGAGCCCCTCCGGGCTATGTCGGCTACGGCGAAGCCGGGCAGCTGACCGAACGAGTCCGTCGTAACCCGTACTCCGTGGTGTTGCTCGACGAAGTGGAGAAGGCCCACCCGGATGTGTTCAACCTTCTGCTTCAGGTGCTCGACGACGGGCGGCTGACCGACGGACAGGGCCGCATGGTGGACTTCCGCAACACGGTGATCATCATGACCTCCAACCTCGGCTCGGAGTTCCTGGCCAGCAAGGGCGGCGCGATGGGCTTTGTATCCAAGGCCGACGAGGGCAACGGCTTCGGCTCAGAGAAGGCGCTGCGGGACCGGGTGCTGGGCCGGCTGCGCGAGACGATGCGGCCGGAGTTCCTCAACCGGATCGACGAGATCGTCCTGTTCCGCAAGCTGGACCAGGCGCAGCTGCGCCGGATCGTTCGGCTGATGCTGAACCAGACGGAAGCCCGCCTGCAGTCCCAGGGCATCACTCTCGAGGTCAGCGAAACGGCTGTCGACTGGATCGCCGAACGCGGCTACGAGCCCGAATACGGAGCCCGGCCGATGCGCCGTGTGATCCAGCGCGAGCTGGACGACCGGATCGCGGATCTGTTCGTGGCGTCGGACCTTCAGTCTGGCGGCCAGGTGGCCGTCTCGGTCGACGGGCAGTCGCTCGTCGTCGAGGCCCGCCATGAGGCGATGCCGCTGGCGGCGTAAGCCACCTCCGGATCCGCCAGCGGGCGGATCCGGTAAACGGCCGGGTACACAGCCACCCTGTGTGCCCGGCCGAAGCTGTCGCGTCGTGCCGTATCACTGTGCCGTATCGCCATCTGCCCGAGGCGCCGTTTTCCCGGACTCCATGAGGTTGTGGTAGATGACGGTGATGCATTTCAGCGACCACCGTGGCGAGCAGCAGTCCATAATGAGTGCCAGCTGCTCCTTGTGCCCACTTTCCCCGAACGGGCTAGGCCACCGCCTGCAGGGCTGCAGCGATGGGCTGGCTGCCGTCGCGGAACCCGATAGTCCGGCCGATTGCGGCGGGCAGCTTCAGGACGGCCGCAGCGACGAGGGCGACGTTGGCGCGGGCGGTTTCGGCAGCCTGCCAGGGCTCGTTGACGTGGACGTCTATCAGGCCGCTGCCCGGCTTGTCCGTGAGCGCGCCGGGGCCGAGGATGGTCCAGTCCAGGCTGGTGCGACGCAGGTAGGAGTCAGCGGCGGCCTTGGCCTCCGCGTAGTGGAAGAAGGGGTTGTCCCGGGGCACTCCGTGGTCCGGTCCGGCTCCAAGATAGGACACCATGACGTAGCGGCCGACGCCGGACTGGGCAGCGGCGTCCATCGAGCGGATCGCGGCGTCACGGTCCACGGCGTAGGTCCTCCCGGGGTTTCCGCCGCCGGCACCGGCCGACCATACGACGGCGTCGTGACCCGAGAGCGCCTCCGCGATTTCCGCCGTCGTCGCATTCTCCACGTCCAGGACGACTGGGGTGGCGCCGGTTGCCGCGACGTCGGACTCGTGTTCGGGGTTGCGGAAGATGGCGGTGACCTCCTGCCCGCCCGTGGCCAGGACTTTGGAGAGTTCCCTAGCCACTTTTCCGTGGCCGCCGATGATTGCGATGCGGGTCATAGACCCATTCTGTCCCACGTCCCGGCTTCCCGGCACCCTTTGCGCTGTCAGATTCGGCGGCGTTGCCGGGGCAAAGTCAAGGAGTCGGAGCAACGCCGGGGTTTAAGCCGCCGCTTGCAGCGGCTGGTTCAGCCGGTTGGCCGGGGTCTGCAGTCACTCCAGGCAGAACCCGCCTACTAGTCGCGCACGGTCATGCGCTTACCCGGTAAGCAGCCCTGAACAGTTGACACATCAATGAGTGCAAGCCAGCCAAGGCAACCCGCTCCCCCAGCCAGCGTCACGTCATGCACTTAGCGGCCCTCCCCGCCATGAACGTGTAACCAGTGACACCCTTACCCAAACACGAGAGGAGGCAACCAGCACACCGCAAGCCCACTCGTCGGGATACGGATCTTGTTTGTTGTGACAAGTTCTCGGCTGCAACATATCCGCCACCACCCGTATGCGGCTAAGCCCACGGGCTGGGCTACGTAGCTGACCGGCCTGAACGATGTTCCCGGCGTCTACCTGCTTCCAGTTATCTCATGACCGAATCCGCAGACACTCACACGAAAAATGGGCAGCCGGGCGCATTGACCTGATGGACCCGCGGCAAGGACTGAAGAGAAGCGCCGGTCCTTTCGGCCACCACCGTCACGCATGCCGTGCGCGCCGGCGCCCTGAAGGACTGGCACCTAGCCTCCGGCGTTCTGCTGGTGAACCGACACCGGGGCGGCGTTCGTCATGGCGCCGTTCCCTGTGGTTGGGGCGCCCTTCTACCTCGTGCACAACGTTTCCGGCGCCTCAGGAGGAGACCTGCCAGCACGACGTCGTGTTCCTCGTGGCCTCGCTCCTGGGCTACCTCAACGCCGAGGCCGGTCCTTTTCCTCTGGTGGCTCTTCGTGTACCGCAAACGGAACCGGACCGGCGGCCGCAGCACCCCCAAGAGCCACTGAAACGGCCCCGTCGGGCCGGTCCAACGTCTGGGATTGTCCCCCGGACTCCGGAAAGGCAGGATGTTCCTATGCTGCCCGAGGAGCGCTTCAAAGCACTGGTCGACGGGTTCGCCGCCAGTCCGGGCGTCAACGTACCGGGCGAACCGGGGCGGCACGGATTCGGTTCGTCCGCACTGAAAGTCAACGGCTCGATTTTCGCGATGATCTCCGACGGCAAGCTGGTCCTGAAGCTGCCACGTGATCGGGTCACCACGCTGATCGGGACCGGAGCCGGGACGCCCTTCGATGCGGGAAAGGGCCGGCCGATGAAAGAGTGGCTCACGGTCACCGGCGACGATGAGGTGTCATGGCTGGCCCTGGCCCGTGAGGCCCTGGACTTCGTCGGGTCCGCTCACCACTGACCTTCGGCCGCCGTCAGCACGGGGCGCCGGAAAATGTGCATCCGGAAGGGCACCGGATCCGGCGCTTCTACCCCGTTACCAGGAACGAAGTGGTGTCGCGCCTGTTTGAAGCCCTCGCCTTGGACGGCGCGGGACGGCACGGGTCTAGGGTGCCTGGTACCTCGTTATAGACGGTTTGCATCGATGCCGCCCGATCAGGAGGAGATCGCTGGCCGGCTCGCTCACAGGGACCTGCTGGGGCGCGCCTGTGTGAAGGATCCCCACGGCGATATCTACCGGGCCGCACAGCACGGCAGAGACTGGCATCTGTCGTCGTTCTCTCGATTCATCCTCTGCGTTGAAATCCCTGCCTCAGCCAAGACCACCCGTAGCGAGTACCTCCGCTCCGGTGTCCGTGCACGTCGTCGAGTTGCGTCGAATTCTCCGCTCATTCGCTATGGGATCTTCGGCGTCGTACAAGCCGGCCCCACCGTGTGTCCCCCGCCAGCGAGGCCTTAGTCGTTGGTGTTCATCTGCGCATCGCGCATGTCGGCGCGCATATCCCAGGGAGCCTGCGGGGGGACTTTGCCCGTCTCGAGCAGCGATTTGAGGTTAGAGGCAACGGGCGCCCAACCAAGAGGCGACTCGTTGGGTGATCCCCACTACCTTCAGTAGATCTTGCGCCGCGTCCAAGGCTGCGTCTAACACCAGTCGTGTTTGAACTACTACGACGAGGCGATCGGGCGCTGTTTGAACGGTCATGACTCCTTACTTTGCGGCTGACGATTTTCGCAGTCATCGTTGTCGACCGCTTGTGAGGAGCGGCTATTAGGTGGTGGGATCCCGGCGGTCCTGACAAACCCGGCGTTCATACGCCAAAGCTTCCTTGCGCCGAACCCGTATCCCGCCCACAGTATGTCGCAAGAATCTGCGTGTCACCGCAGTTGACAAGGACGATGACAATCGCGTTGACATTGGTGTACGGTGGAGATCGCATTAGAGAAGAGCACTCCAGGAGAGGCGGTGATATGTGGCTCAGCCCAGGAACGGTCGAGTCGAGGTCCAACCCACCCGCAAACCAGCACGGCTCGATGCGGATACCATCGTCGAGGCCGTGTTGGAACTTGCACATGACGATCCCCAGTCCCGCTTCACTTTCAAAAGCCTCGGTGACGCGCTAGGGGTGGACCCCACCGCCATGTACCGCCACTTCCGTAACCGGGAGGCGATCCTACGGGCGGCGCTGGACAGGCTCTTCTCCATGGCACTAGCAGGAGAAACCACCGGAAATGCACCCAAGGATTGGCGGACCCGCCTGGAGCGATACCTCAACTCCCTGATCGAAGTTTTCATCGAGTACCCTTCGATTGGATGCGATGCCTTTGCCACCGACACATTTGGCCAGGGCGAACTGCACACCATCGAATTCATCCTTGGTTGCCTGAGGGACGCAGGACTGTCGGGCGACCGCCTCGTGCACTACTACGGTGCGCTGGAGAGCTACACCCTGGGACAGGGTTCCGGGATCGCCCAAGAAGTGCTGGCCAAACCGAATTCGGATGGCCACGAGCCTTGGCTTCAAGCGGTTGCAGTCGCCTCGGTGAGGGGCTTCCCGCTTATCGAAGAACACCGCCATCGGCTAGTGAGTCTTGACGGTCTCAACGTATTCTCCGCAGGTCTCGGCGCCATTCTCGATTCCGCCGAGCGCGAGGGCACCCAATAGCCAGAACCTGCTAGGAGGGGTCCGCCGGTAGACCGCCGTGTCACGGCGGCCCGGCATCAACTACCTATCCATCCCCGAGGGAGCATCATGTATCAATTCATCAACGGCCGCGCCCAGCAGGGCACTGCAGCCCATACGCACGAGGTCCTGAACCCCGCCACCGGCGAGGTTGTGGCCACCGTGGACCTTGCCAGCGCGGACGACGTTGACCGCGCTGTGGTGGCGGCCCGGGCGGCCTTCGCCCCATGGGCCCACACAGCACCCGCTGAACGATCCACGATATTGCATCGTTTCGCATCGATCCTCACAGAGCGGGCCGAGGAATTCGCCCGCGTGGAGAGCAGCCAGACCGGCAAACCCTTGAGATTGACCCGTTGTTTTGACGTCCCGGGCACCATTGACAATGTCGAGTTCTTTGCAGGCGCCGCGCGGCACCTTGAAGGCAAGGCAACGGGCGAATACTCGCCCGGGCACACGTCCAGCATTCGACGCGAACCTATCGGAGTGGTGGGCTCAATTGCCCCCTGGAACTACCCGCTCCAGATGGCGGCATGGAAAATTCTTCCGGCCATCGCTGCAGGCAACACGATCGTCTTCAAACCCGCCGAGATTACACCCCTGACGTCAGTGATGTTCGCCCAAGCGCTCAGCGACGCCGGCCTGCCGCCCGGCGTCGTCAATGTCCTGGTGGGCACCGGTCCCGAAGCGGGTGCGGCACTGATGCGCCACGAGGGCGTAGACATGGTCTCTTTCACGGGCTCCA
Organism: Arthrobacter sp. 49Tsu3.1M3; assembly: GCF_900168135.1. Lineage (NCBI taxonomy): Bacteria > Bacillati > Actinomycetota > Actinomycetes > Micrococcales > Micrococcaceae > Arthrobacter > Arthrobacter sp. 49Tsu3.1M3. The sequence goes on along the minus strand of NZ_FUZD01000020.1, from coordinate 36,275 downwards.
CTGCGATCGGCCGGACCGTGATGGAAGCCGCCGCAGTCAACACCAAACGGGTTCATCTTGAGCTCGGGGGAAAGGCACCGTTCGTCGTCTTCGAAGACGCGGACGTGGACGCCGCAGTGAACGGTGCCGTCGCCGGGTCCCTGATCAACTCGGGCCAGGACTGCACGGCCGCCACCCGGGCTATCGTGCACCGTTCGATCTACCAGGAATTTGTGGACAAACTCGCAGATCGTTTCCGGGACATCCGCCTGGGTTTGCAGGACGACGATGGCGCGGATCTTGGTTCCCTGGTCTCCCTCAAGCATCGCGAGCACGTGGCCGGCATGATTGAGCGTGCCCGCGGCTATGCGACGGTGATAACCGGCGGTGAAGTGCCCAGCGAAGGCGTCCTGGCCCGAGGGGCCTTCTACCCGCCCACGCTCATCATTGACGCCGCTCCAGATAGTGAGATCGTCAAGGATGAAGTGTTCGGCCCGGTCATGGTGGTATTGCCCTTCGACGACGATGACGAGGCCATCCGTTTGGCGAACGACACTGTCTACGGGCTGGCGGCCTCCGCGTGGACCAGCAACGTGCGCCGGGCGTTGCGCGCGACCCGGGAGATCAACGCCGGATGCGTGTGGGTCAATGACCACATCCCGATGAGCTCCGAGATGCCCCACGGCGGCTTCAAGCAGTCCGGCTTCGGAAAGGACATGTCCTCCTACTCCTTGGACGAGTACACCCAAGTCAAACACGTCATGTTCGAACTGAGCGGGCGCGCGGAAAAGGAGTGGCACCGCACCGTTTTCCAGCTGCGCTGATGAAGGTGGCAGCTTGCCCTCGTCATGCTTTCGCGCCAGGCACCGCGCAATGGAGACGAAATTGCAGCTTGCGCCTCAGCGTCAGTGGACTTTGGCGACTGAGGCGCCGCATTGTCGGCGCGCATGCCGCTAGAGCCTTTCCGGCCTTGAACTCTATGACGAAATAGCCCGTTGACCCATCCCCGGGCTAGAAACGCCCGGCCTGGCCGGTGTACCGGTAGTGGTGTACTCGTCGCCGCGGTCCTTCGTCGTGCGTTCGGCTTCGGTGCACGCCGTACCCGTATTCAGGATCCTCACCATCAGCGGCGGATTATCAGGGGACGGCCCTTCGTTTTCGCGAAACGAGACGTAGAACCGCGTCAGGTCAAGCTCTTGGCCCACAAGACCACGATGAACCGGGCCAGGTGGCTCCTCAAGACGAGGGGCGTCGCCGGGGGATGCGCCCACTTTTGCGGCGTTGCCCTGGGGGTTTATCAGCGTATCGGCAGGAAAAGGACGGTGTAAGTTCCCATTGCTGCGAGGGTCACAACTGCGGCCGAAACGGTTGCTGTGGATGTGATGTCCGGGTTAATTTTTTCCTCGTTGATCCCGTGGACGGAGCGGAGGAGACGGCGCTTGCGATTGACCTCAATTCCCACCGAGATGAGCGTGGCGGCGGCCACTGGCGTGCCAACGAACCAGCCGTGGTGCGGTATCCAGCGCAGGAACGTGGCTGCAGCAACCATGAGGGACAAGATGGTACGGCCCCAGGCGAGGTCGGTGCGTTCAGGCTGGAGTCCCGAGTCGGCGTGGCTTGGTGTATTCCGCTGCGGCGGCATGAGTCAGATGGGTCGGACGATCACGAAGACAACCATGACCGTGGCAACGAAGGCACCGGCGACCGCGAGAATCGGCGCGATGAAGGGCAGTGGCAACGGGGTTTTGCGTCGCATGGAGCGTTCGACGTTCAGCCAGCGGAAGAACGAGCCTCCCCCGATCGAAAGGGAGAGAACGAGCAGGAGGACGGCAATGGTTTTGCGCAGTTCGGGAGCAAAAAAGTCGGCACTGAAGGCTTCGATGGCCACACCGCTGGCGAGTAACGCGAGGGAGGTACGGATCCACGCAAGGAACGTCCGTTCGTTGGCTAACGTGAACCGGGGGTCGGGTTCGGTACCGCCGCCCAGAAGGCGGATGGAGATACCGCTTCTCACGAGACTTCCTCTTGAGGCTGGAGCTTCTTCCACGTGTCTGCTTTCCATAGTTGTGTGGTCGTTGCAGGTATGGCTTGTGCCTGTGAGCTCAGTGCGGTTAATCCTCTGGCGAGCGAAAGTGCTGAAGCCACAGAGCACGCCGTGATGGGCGTGCCACTCAGGACACGGCGCTATTCTACTTTAGTCATAATTTCAGCATTTTACTTGTGCTCTGAGTTGAGCATTCTACTTATGCTATCCTTCATCAGAAGTGTGAGACAAATTACCCGTAACACCGCCAAGGGAGCAGGCATGAAACTCGAACACATTCTCCTCGGAGTCCTGCTGGAGCATCCGAGCACAGGGTACGAACTCAAGAAATTCCTCGATTCCCACGGTCGATTCCTTCGCTCGAATACCCAAATGAGCCAGGTCTACCGGTCCTTGGGGACTATGGAGAAGCAGGGCCTGGTGACATACAGTGTGGATCCACGCCCAGGCGCCCAGGACGCGAAGACGCACCGTGTCACCGACGAGGGGGCGACTGTGTTTCTTGACTGGTTGACCGGGCCGTACCACCCCGCCAGCCGCTTTCAGGATCCTGAGCTTAGTGCCCGGTTGGCGTTTGCCGGATTCATGAGCGCCGAGCAGCTCCTTAGAATTCTCGACGTCGAAATCCAGACCCGCCAAGAGGAAGTCGCACGATACCGATACCGCGACCGGCGCGAGACTTGGGCACCGACCATCGCCTTTGACTCCGAGCTGGCTGAATCGGTGGGGGAACGGATGCACACCAAGGGAGCGAATGCCATGGACGCCCACGTTGCATTTTTGGTGGAACTGCGGCGCGACCTGCTCGACGGCAAGCTCTCCTCCCGCTCGCTGACGGCGGTCCCTGGCGACATGCCGGTCAACAACGCCCGCTGAAGTTCAGCACTCGCCTCAACGGCGCTTAGTTGTTCATCATTCTTCCGGAAGGGCCCCATGCGTGCCATAAATCTCATGTTCGATAGCCTCAACAGGCACATGTTGTCCCCGTATGCCCTGGACACGTTCGTCAACGCACCCAACTTCGCCCGCCTTGCGTCCAAGACGGTGACCTTCGAAAACTTTTATGCCGGCTCCATGCCGTGCATGCCCGCCCGCCGTGAGCTGCATACGGGCCGCTACAACTTCCTGCACCGTGGGTGGGGGCCACTGGAGCCCTTCGACGACTCCATGCCCGAGATGCTCAGCCAGGCCGGCGTCCACACGCACCTTGTCTCCGACCACCCTCACTACTGGGAAGACGGCGGTGCAACCTACCACCCACGCTACACAACGTGGGAGTTCTTCCGAGGCCAGGAAGGCGACCCCTGGAAGGGCGTAGTAGAACCCGTGGGCAACTCACATGACCCCTACGGCGGAATGAAGCGGCAGGACCAGGTCAACCGCACCTACATGGCCACCGAGGCCGAACACTCCCAAACCAAGACAGTGGACGCCGGTCTGCACTTCTTAGATACCAACCACAAGGCCGACAAGTGGATGCTCCAAATCGAGCTTTTCGACCCGCATGAGCCCTTCTTCACGCACAACGCATACAAGGCTATGTACGAACACGACTATGACGGTCCGGAATTTGACTGGCCCGGCTATCAGAAGGTCACCGAGCCCCAAGACCAGGTGAGGCACGCCCGCTTCCAATATGCGGCTCTGGTTTCCATGTGCGACAAGTCCCTCGGACGGGTAATGGATGCCATGGACCGCTTCGACATGTGGGAAGACACCCTCCTGCTGGTCAACACTGACCACGGATTCCTGCTCGGCGAACATGGATGGTGGGCAAAATCCGTCCAACCGTGGTTCAACGAGCTCGTCCACCTGCCCATGTTCCTGTGGGACCCGCGCACCGGCGGCAAGGACACCCGCCGGGGAGCTCTCGCGCAGACCATTGACATCGCCCCCACCATGCTGCGGTTCTTCGGCCTTGAACCTACCCCCGATATGCAAGGCCAGGACCTCGCCCTCGTTCTCCACACCGACGCGGAGGTCCGGGAAGCTGCCCTGTTTGGCATCCATGGCGGCCACGTCAACGTCACGGACGGCCGCTACGTCTACATGCGCGCCGCCATCGACGCCTCCAATGCGCCCTTGGAGGACTACACGCTCATGCCGACCCACATGCGTTCACGGTTCGGCGTCGACGAACTCGCCCAATGGCAACCCGCAGAACCGTTCACCTTCACCAAAGGACTGCGCACCCTTCAGGTCGACGCGTCCTCGATGATGAACTCCTGGGTCCACGGGACGCTACTTTTTGACCTCGAAACCGACCCCCAGCAACAGCACCCTGTCGTGGACGACGAACTCGAGCTTCGCATGCTGAGGCTTTTGGCAGGTCTCATGCACATAAACGACGCACCCCAAAGCCAGTTCCAGCGGCTCGGTATCCCCTTCGACTCCGAACCAAACGCACAGCACCTGCTCGCCAGCAAGCAGGCAGACAGGGCCAGGCAAGCCCTGGAGCCGCTTCCTCCCCTAGCCGACTTCCCAGATGGGGGCACGGCACTAACGGTCCCCGTCCTTGAACTCCTTCAGGATGCCCGAAGCCGCCAAGCCCTGGAAAAGCATCTCCCCGACCTTGTCCATACGGAGATGGTTAACATCCCCGCCGACCTTAGCCTCTATCGGCTCGCAGCCGTCATCCCGCTGTCTCCGAGCGTTCTCCAAGCCATCTCGAAGGAACTAGCTGCCGTCCCTACGGCGAGTCACGACAGCCTGACAATGTAGACAGGACCAAAAGCCCATGACCACCCAAGCCGGCTCCGCACTTGCCGCAGACACTGTCTCTGAGGGAGCGGCCCAAGCCAGTAAACTCCCCTACCGCTGGAGGAACCTTATAGTCCTCACCGGCGTCACTGTTGTCGATAACACCGAAGCCGGTCTCAGCGCCACCCTTTTTCCCACCATCGCAGACGCCCTGAAACTGCAGAGCGGCCATCTGGGCCTGCTCGCCGCCCTCGGAAGACTTGTTTCGGTCCCGGCCGGACCTGCCTGGACATGGCTTGCGGGGAAGATGGGGCGCCGCAACGCGCTCGTTGCCACAACCCTCACCGGCGGAGTCTTCGGTATTGCCGCAGGTTTCTCCCAGGACTTCGCCCAACTGTTGATATTCAACACGCTGATGTCGGGGGCGATCATCGGTGGAAGCCCCATCGCGAACGCAATCATCGCTGATTCCTTTGACGACAGCGAGCGGGCAAAGGCGGTCGGCTACTTCTACGGATTCATGAGCCTCATCAGCTCTTTCATCGCCCCTCTCATCGCACTGTTCACTGGCATTAATGACGGCTGGCGGTTCGGCATGTGGACCATCGGAGCGATATGCATCCTGGCCGGCCTGGTGGTGTCTCAATTTCTGAAAGACCCCGAAGTAGGCGCGTCAGAGAAGCAACTCGCCGATCTTGGAAGCCGCGAGCATTTAGCCCCCAAGGCCACAGTGCGCTCCGTCCTCTCGCTGTTCCGCGTTCCCAGCTTCACGGTCATGATGCTCTCGAGGCTTCTCTCGGGACACCTGCTCATCATGATCTTCGGCATACAATTCCTCGTCGCCGAGCGGGGATTTACCAACGCGGTCGCTGCGATAGTCTTCGTACCGTTCGGCCTTGGCTACTTCGCCGGCACCGCTGGAGGCGGCTGGCTCGTGGCCCTGCTGGACCGGATCTTGCCGGATCGCGGCCGGGTAGCCTACTTGCAAGGAGCCCAATTCCTCTTCGCCGCCGTGGCGTTCTTCGCAACGCAATTCAGCTATGACAACATCGGCATCTACGGCGCATTTTGGGCACTGATGGGCTTCGCCCAAGGTGCCAACCCGCCCGCTAACAGGCCCATTGTCGCCGCGGTGGCACTCCCCGAACTGCGTGGTCAAGCCTTTGCGATCTTCCTGACCGTGTTCGAGACCATCGGCTGGGCCGTCTTCTCGCTCGTGGCCGGAGCACTCGCCGAGACGCTCGGCATTCAGGCGGTATTCCTCTGGACTCTAGTCATCCTCATGTTGATCAACGCAGCAATTCTCACGGCCCTTTATTTCTGCTACCCGCGGGACGTCGCTCGTGTCCGACACACTCTCCAGGAGCGCCGCCAGGAAGCCCTCACACAGGAACGACAAGCGTGACAGGGCCCGCCCCTTCGACACAATTTCCTCTCAATCACTCAACTGACCGAGCGGGTTCCGTTCCGCGACCAGCACGGCAGACAAGAAAGAAGTCATGGAAACCCTCACCTCAAAACTGTCCCCCGAAGCCGCCAGCGACCATCGGCTCAAGGCACTGCTGGCCAAACTCATGCTCGAGGACAAAGTCCAACTCCTGACCGGTCGTGATTTCTGGACCACGTGGCCGATGGAGAAGATCGGCCTGCGGCGCATGCTGGTCTCCGACGGCCCGTCGGGTGTGCGCGGAGAGGTCTGGGACGAGCGCGAACCTTCCATCAATTTCCCCTCCGCCGCCGCAATCAGCTCCAGTTGGGACCCGGCCATAGCGGATCGGCTCGGTGCCGCTTCCGCCGTCGAAGCCCGCCGCAAGGGAGTCGACGTCGTCCTGGGCCCGACGATCAACCTGCACCGCTCCCCGCTGGGCGGCCGGCACTTCGAAGCGTTCAGCGAGGACCCCGTCCTCACTGGCGAATTGGCGGCAGCGTATGTGGCCGGTGTCCAGCGCAATGGCGTGGGCGCCACGCCGAAGCACTACGTGGGCAACGATTCAGAAACGGACCGTTTCACCGTGGATGTGCTCGTCGACGAGCGCCCCCTCCGGGAGCTGTACCTGTTGGCCTTCGAAAAGGCCATCGTTGAATCCCGTGCCTGGCTGGTGATGAGCGCCTACAACGCGGTCAACGGAGCCACGGCCACGGAAAACGAGCTGCTGGAGACGCCGCTGAACAGCGAATGGGGTTTCGACGGTGTCGTGATCAGTGACTGGACCGCCGTGCGTAGCATCAACTCCGCCAACGCCTCACAGGACCTGGTCATGCCCGGCCCGGACGGCCCGTGGGGTCCAGCACTCGTGTCAGCGGTGAAATGCGGGAAGATTCCTGAGGCCAGTATTGACCGCAAGGTGCTGCGGATCCTGCAGCTGGCTGCCCGGGTCGGCGCTCTGGAAGGGTTCGACCCTGTGCAGGCTGAACCGGTGGACCGTGAGGATCCGGGAGCGTTTTGCCGCGAAGCGTCCGCGGCCGGCACCGTGATGGTGAAGAATGACGGCGTGCTGCCGCTCGACTCTGCTTCTGTCGGCAAGATCGCCGTGATCGGGAACAACGCGTTGCAGGCCCGCACCCAAGGTGGCGGCTCGGCGACGGTGTTGCCCGAGAAAATCGTCACACCGCTGGACGGGATCCGTGCCGCCTTCGGCAAAGATAAGGTCAGCTACAACGTCGGCGCCGTGGTCCAGGAAGGCGTCGCCGAGCTGCCGCTGGAGCAGTTGACCAACCCGGTCACTGGCGACCCGGGACTACGGGTGCGGTTCTTTGCCTCCACCGACGAGGAAATATTCGCGGAGGACCGCCGTTCAACCGCCTTGGTCTGGTTCGGCGGCGACGCGCCGATCGCGGAGTCTTCCATGGTGCAGTTCCATACCCTCTACACCCCAGAAGTGACCGGCACGATCCGCCTTGGCTTCGCCACCGCCGGTCACGGCCGGATCTTCGTCGACGGGCAACTCCGGCACGAGGCCACGATCGTCCCCGTTGGCACTGATCTGGGGGCCGCATTCCTGGCCCCACCTTCGGAAACCGTCCCCGTCCACGTCACCACCGGGATACCTGTCGACGTCCGCGTCGAACTGGACATCGCCAGTCAGGCCGATGCGCTGTCCAACGCGCTCAGCATCACAATCGGCACGGAGGCGGACCACTCCGACCCCGATGCGCTCATCATTGAAGCAGCCACGGCTGCCCGGGAATCCGACGTCGCCGTCGTCGTGGTCGGCACTAACTCCCGCGTCGAGTCCGAAGGCTATGACCGGTCCAGCCTGAACCTGCCGGGGCAGCAAGACCGCCTGGTGCACGCCGTCGCGGCCGCCAACCCGCGCACGATCGTGATCGTCAACTCCGGATCCCCCGTCCTCATGCCCTGGCGCCACGACGTCGCGGCCACCTTGATCGGATACTTCGGCGGCCAGGAGTTCGGCAACGCCCTCGCGGACATCCTCACCGGCGCGGCCGAACCCGGCGGACGGCTTCCCACCACCTGGCCCGCCACCGAAGGCAGCGTCCCCGTCCTTAACACCACCCCGGACGCAGACGGGAAACTCCGCTACGACGAAGGCATCCATATCGGCTACCGGGCCTGGCTCAAAGCCGGTACTACGCCCGCTTACGAATTCGGCTACGGCCTCGGCTACACCACTTGGACGCTGCACTCCTTTGAAGTGCCCGCCACCCCAGTCTCACCCGACGAGGTCCTGCCTGTCGCCGTTAGTCTGACTAACACGGGTAACCGGGCAGGAAAGCAGGTGGTGCAGATTTACGCCGAAAAGTCCGGCTCGGCCGTGGACCGGCCGGTCCGCTGGCTCGTCGCCTCCACACCGGTGTGGGCAGAAGCCGGCGAAACCGTATCGGCTGTCCTAAATGTTCCGACCCGCCTCCTTGCATACTGGGACAACGGCTGGACCTACGAACCCGGCGAATACCAACTCCGGGCCGGAGTATCAGTGACAGATCTGCCCGCCGCCGCCACAGTTGTCGTCGCACCATGACAATAACAGTCCCAACCGCATCATCCCCGGGGATGGTCGAGGTCATTGTCACAGACTCCGCACAGGTCGACCAGGCCCTCAAGGACGGGGTCGCGAAAGTCATGGAGGCAGCCACCCGGCACCATACAGGCGTCATGGTCACCCGAACCGGCCCAGGCCGGTACATCGTCCGGGCTCACCCTGCGGTGCCATACGGTCTCATCCGGCAACGACACCAATAGGCAAGGCCCGCAAAACGCCCGACAGCCACACTCACGACGGAAGCGCGGCTATTGGGAGTTGGAGTGTGTGGCTGATGGGGAGTGTCTGAATAACGTGGATCCGGGGTTGGCTGACACGCCGGGAGTTACCTGGCGGGGAGGATTGATCATGAGCGGAACCATGGATCCCATGGCGACTCAAGCGGATCAGCAAGAGTTGGCGCAGCAGCACCTGGCCCAAGCCCGGGAGCAGGAATCGAGCTCGTCGGCCCGGGCGGGCTGATGAACCGGTTGCCGCTCCCACCAACCGGGAAATGCCCCGCCCAAGGTGAGCCAAGAATGCCGAATAGGGCCTGTGCCCGCTGGCAGCCAGCGGGCACAGGCCCTATTCGGTCGTGCTCAACTGGATTTGCTAGTCGGCCGAGACCAGGTACATTTTGCGCAGCGGCTCATGCAGCGTCCAGGTGGTGTGCATGCCCTCGGAGAGGTGGCACACGGTACCAGGCATCAGGCGAAGTTCGGCTGCCTCGAAGCCGTTCGTCGCATGGACCTGCACGGTTGCAGAACCGCTGAGCACCACGAACAGTTCCTCGGCCTCCACGTCGCTCATGGCCCCTTGGCTCATTTCCCATAACCCGATTTCCACGCCGAAGATCTCGCCCAGGCGCTTCGCTGCGCTGCTCGGCTCCCCCGGCACGTGGCCGGGCGGAACCGGGTCGTGCTCGAGCACGATTCTGGCCGTGTTGATGGTCCGGCGTTGGCGATGCCTTACGGGTGCGGGGTCCGGAGCCGTGGACGTGTTCATGAGTCGAACCCGATGCCCACGGCATCCATGGTCTTGAGGAACAGGCCCCGCTCTCCCCCACGGTGGTCCGCACGGGCCATGGCCGCGGTCATCATTTTGACCCCTAGCCAGGCTGCCGGCTCCGGAGGGAAGGGCAGCGGCTTCTTCTTGACCATTTCCAACTCGGTCAATTCGGTGCCCTGGCCCTCAAGCAGGTCCAGCATGACCTTCGCGCCGAAGCGCGAGGCCCCAACACCCAGCCCGGTGAATCCGGCGCAGGAGGCAACCTTGCCTTTGTAGGCCAGATCGAAGAAGGAGAAGAACCGGCTGCATGAGTCGATGGCCCCGCCCCAGGCGTGCGAGAACTTCAGTTCCTGCAGCTCTGGAAAGGTGGCAAAGAAGTGCGCAGCGAGCTTGGTATAGGTCTTCTCGCTGTCGTAGTGGTCGTGGTCGACCCTTCCGCCGAAACGGTAGATGGCATCCCAGCCGCCGTAGAGGATACGGAACCCTCCGCTTTCGTCAATAATCGGGCGCGAGTAGTGGAACCGGTTGTTCAGGTCCACCAGACCGTGCAAAGTGTCCCAGCCGATGGCTTCGCGCTGCCTCTTGGTCAACGGGTCGGTGACCAGCACGTAGTCGTAGACCGGTACGGTCATCAGCGCGTTGCGCTTGAGCAGCGACGGGAAGGCGTTTGTGGCCAACGCAACGCGGCCCGCATTCACGGCACCTGACGTGGTCCTGGCCACGATCCGGCCACCGGCTTCCTGAAGTCCGTTGACCTTGGACTGCTCAAAGACCTTGACCCCGAGCTTCTCACAGGCCCCAAGCAGGCCCCAGGCCAGCTTGGCGGGGTTCACCAACACGGTGTCCTGCTTGGACCACGAGCCGGAGAGGAAGGCATCGGACTTGAGGAGTTCCGCGGTTTGGCCGCGGTCGAGGTACACGACGTCCCCGCCGTTCGCTTCCGCGCGCAGCCAGGCGTCCTGGTGCGGCTCGGTGGCCACCGTCAGGGTGCCCTCGCGGATAAGGTCGCAATCGATCCCGTGGCGGTCGATGGTCGCGATCAGCTCGGCAAGGTTCTCGTTGCCCAGTTCGGTGAGCCGTGCGTTTTCCTTGGGCAGGTGGGCCTCTCCGTTGGATGCGCCGTGCACCAGCGAGGCCTCGCAGAAACCGCCATTACGGCCCGAGGCCTCCGATCCGATCCAGCCGGCCTCGAGGAGCACCACATCGGTTTCCGGGTTGCGTTCCTTGGCCTGGAGCGCCGTCCACAACCCGGTGTAACCGCCACCGACCACCAGCAGGTCGGCGTTTATCTGTGCGCGCAGGGGTTCGCGCCCGTCCGGTCTAGCCGGAGTATCGAGCCAGTACACCGCGCGCTTGGTCTCTCGCAGGGCCGCGGCACAGAGCGCCGGGTCGATGGTTATTTCGGCGTTCTCAAAGAATGTCGGTTTTGATGTAGTCATTGCCTTGTTTCTTGTTTAGTGGCTGTTGTTCTTGGCCGGTTCCAAATCCGCATCCTGCGGAGCGGCTTCTGTGCTTCTGTCGCTACTCCAGCGGGGACGCGGCACGGAGGCCAGCAGCGCCTGGGTATAGGGGTGCTGTGGATTGTTCAGTACCTGTTTCGTCGGCCCGCTTTCCACGATTGATCCGGCCTGGACCACCAAGAGCTCGTCACAGATCTCCCCCACGATCGCCAGGTCGTGGCTGATGAACAGCACCGAGACGCCGCTCTCGTTGCGCAGCTTGTTGACCAGTTCAAGAACCTGGGCCTGGACTGAGACGTCAAGCGCGCTGGTCGCCTCGTCGAGCACCAGCAGGCGCGGATTCAGGGCCATGGCCTTGGCAATGGCAACGCGCTGCCGCTGACCGCCGGACAGCTGGCGGGGGTAGAGGTTAGCGTGCTTTTCCTCAAGGCCTACGGATTCAAGCAATTCCTTGATTCGCGCCTTCATGGTCTTGACGTCGAGCTTGTAGTGCAGTTTCAGGACCGTTTCCAGGGCCTTGGCCGGGGTGAGCCGGGAATCCAGGGACTGGTAGGGGTCTTGGAAGACCATTTGGACGCGTGATGCCGTCTTCAGTCGGCGTTCCTTGGCGCTGCCGCCCTTCACCTGGCCACCAGCCGTCGTCATTTCACCCGTGTCTGCGTGCTCGAGGCCGGCAATGATGCGACCGAGGGTGGATTTTCCCGAACCCGACTCGCCAACGACGGCGAGTCCGCCACCCGCCGGAATGGCCAGCGACACGGATTTCAGCGCCTCAACCTGCGGCTGCCCGTGGATGTGGTAGGTCTTTGAGACGTTGTCCACGCTCAGCACGGGGGCGTCGCGGGACCCGGTACGGTGGACGCTGGTCTGCAGCGCATTCTGCATGCTTGGCGTTGCCGCAACCAGTTTCCTGGCGTAGTCGGAGACGGGGCGTTCGAAGACCTGGCGGGTCTCGCCGTGCTCCTGGACAACGCCGTTGCGCAGCACGTAGGCGCGGTCAGCGATCGACGCGGCCAGGGCAAGGTCGTGGGTGATGAAGAGCATGCCCATGGAGCGCTCGGAGACGGCCTCGGAGAGTAGCTGGATCACCGCCGCCTGGGTGGTGACGTCCAGGGCGGTCGTCGACTCGTCACAGATCAGCAGTTTCGGGTCGTTCATCAGGGCGCCGGCGATCATCACGCGTTGCAGCATGCCGCCGGAGAACTCGTGCGGGTACTGCTTCATCCGGGCCTCGGGGCTTGTCAACCCCATGGAACCAAGCAGTGCGACCGCGCGGGCCTCAAGCACAGCCTTGTCTGTACCCGGAACCTGCATCATCGGTTCGATCAGGTGGGCACCGAGGGTGCGCACCGGGTTGATGGACGAACGCGGGTCCTGGAAGACCATGGCGGCACGGGTGCGGCGCATGGCGCGCAGCTCGGCCGCGGAAGCCTTCAGGACCTGGACGCCCTCAAGGTCGATCTCGCCGGTGACGTCGGCCGAGGAAGGCAGCAGGCCCAGCACGGCGCGGGCCGTCAGCGACTTCCCGGATCCGGATTCGCCAACCAGCGCCACGGTTTCGCCGCGCGCGATGTGCAGCGAAACCCTGTCCAGCAGCAGGGTCGATCCCCTGGGCTTGGTGATCTCGATGCTTAGGTCAGAGACGTTTAAGAGGTTCATGCGAAGGGATCTCCCAGCTTGTCTGATAGCCAGCCACCAACGGTGTTCACTGCCACGACTACGAGCACCACGGCAAACGCCGGGATGAGGGCCGGCATGAAGTTTCCACTGACCAGTGCGGTCTGGCCTTCGTTGATCATGTTGCCCCAGTCGGCCTGCGGCGCCTGGATGCCGAGGCCTAAGAAGGACAGGGCGGCCAGCTCAACCAACACGTAGCCGAAGTTCTGCGTAGTCTGCGACCCGACGACGCCCAACACATTGGGCATGACGGCGCGAGTGGCGATCCACGGCGCGGAGAAGCCCTGGACCTTGTAGGCCGCAACGTACTGGCGGTGTTTTTCCGTGGCCACCAGCTGGCGGGTCAGGCGGCCGATGTACGGGGTGTACGCTATCGACATCGCCAGGACGGGGGCCACCAGGCCCTTGCCGAAGAGTGCCACGGCAAGGATCGCCAGCAAGAGGCCGGGGAAAGCCAGCACGATGTCGAAGACACGGCTGATGACTGCATCGACTCTGCCTCCGGCCCAGCCCGCCCACAAACCGATCAGCAGGCCCAGGATGCTGGAGAGCAGCACCACGAATGCCGGGCCGGCCAGCGCGGTGCGAGATCCGTGGACCATGCGTGAGAGGATGTCGCGGCCCAGGGCGTCGGTGCCCAGCCAGTGCTGTGGCGTCGGACCGGAGTTGACCCGCAGCAGGTCAACTGCGGACGGCGGGTACGGTGCCACCAGGGGTGCAAGGAGGGCGATGAACAGCACCAGTGCCAGGAATGTCGTGGAGAGGATTAGTCCCCATCGGCGGTTTTTCAGGCTCAGGCGTTTGATCGGCAAACGCGAAGCAGTTTGAATGCTCATCGTGCTCCCTCTCCGGCCTTCAGGCGCGGATCGATAACGGGACCCAGGAGGTCCACCAGCGTGTTGATGGCCACGAATGCGGTTACGACGATCAGCACGATCGCCTGCACCACGGGAAAGTCCAGGCGGTCCACGGAGGAAACCAACAGGGAGCCGAGTCCGGCCAGGCCGAAGGCCTGCTCCACGATCGCTGACGACACCAGCAGGCCCGCAACCAGCAGGCCGGAGACGGTGAGGATCGGACCCGTGGCGTTGCGCAGGACGTGGCGGATGACCACCGCCGCCGGGGTGACGCCGCGGGAACGGGCCACCTCGACGTGCTCGCGGGCGAACTGCTCGACCATGGCCGAGCGGGTCACGCGCCCCACCACGGCGATGAAGGAGAGCGCCAATGCCAGGGAGGGAAGGACCAAGTGGTACACCATGTCCCCGAACCCGGTTCCCGATCCGAAAGACGGGAACATGCCAAGCTGCACCGCAAAGATGGCGATCAGGACAATCGCACCCACGAACGAAGGGACGGCAGCAAGGCCGGACATCGAGGCCACGATCGCCCGGTCGGCCCAGGTACCGCGCAACAACGCGGCTGCGATGCCCGCGGCCAGGCCGAGGATCGCGATCATCGCACCGGCCATGACCACCAGGCCCAGGGTAACGGGCAGGCGGTTCAGAATCACGTCGGTGACGTCCTGGCGGTACTGCAGTGAACGGCCGAAGTCGCCCTCCAGCACGCCGCCGATCCAGTTCAAATACTGCTCCAGCGGGGGCTTGTCCAGGCCGTATATGGCCGTGACTTCGGCGATGGCTTCCGGATTGGGGCTGCGCCCGCGAAGCAGGAAGTTGATTGGGTCTCCCGGCACCAGCCAGCGGGAGAAGAACACGATCACCGAGGACACGAACACGGTGAAGAGGAATGCGCCCACCTTTCCGGCCGCGAGTTTCAGCGCCGGGCCCGCCTGCCGCCGGGGCTTGATTGCCCCCGGAACGGGCGGGGCGCCTACGGCGAGGTTACTTTGCGCCAATTTCGGCCGCCCAGGGGTAGTACAGGTAATTCACCGACGGTGAGGCACCTGTGATCTTGTTGTTCAGCCAGATATTGGTCGGGCTTTCGTAGAGAGGTAACCACGGAAGCTCCTTATTGGCAGTCTTTTGGGCTTCGACCGCCTTTGCCATGCTCTTGGCCGGGTCGGTGTTCTGCAGACCGGCGTTCGTTGCGTTGTCGAACTCCGGGCTGGACCAGTTGCCGTAGTTGGAGAAGTCCCCGGTGCGCAGGATGCTGAACATCTCCAGCGGGTTCGCCGTGGAGAGGTACCAGTTGGTGTAGAAGAGGTCGGTTCCCTCGCGTGCCGCCGGATCCGAGAAGAGCGAGGTATACGCGCTCGGGGTCACTGTGTTGATCGTGGCCTTCAGGCCGATCGATTCCGCCGCGGCGGCAGTTGCCTGGGCGACCACAGCGAAGCCGTTGCCCATTGGCGCGGTCGTGATGGTGATTTCCTGGCCGGCAACGCCCTGCTCCTGAATGATTTTGGCAGCTGCCTCGACGTCGTAGGGGTAGTCGATGAGATCCTTGAATGCGGCGTCTCTGGTTGCGGCATCGGCCGATCCCCAGACTGATTCGGCGGTCAGGGAGTTGGTCAGAGTGGCGTAGCCGGCTTCCGCCGCCTGCGTCAGGCCGTTGCGGTCGATCGCCATCAGTAGGGCTTTTCGGACCTTTGGGTCGCCCAGCGGGCCCTTCGAGTTGCAGACAACCAGGCTGCTGACCGAGGAATTGAGGCCGAAGAGGACCTGGCCGGCCCCGGAGGCTTTCAACTCGCTGATGGCGTTGGTGGGAAGCATCCAGCCGCCGTCGACCTCGCCGGACTTCAGCGCGTTGGTGCGTGCCACGGGGTCGGTCTGGATGACGAACTCCAGTTCCTTGGCCTTGGCCTTGAGATCCTTGTTCCAGTAGCTGTCGAAGCGGGCGAGCTTGATCGTCTCGCCGCTCTGCCAGTTCTCGAACTCGAACGGCCCCGTGCAGTTCACGCCGCCGGTGGAGTTTCCGTAGTCGCTGGCTGACTTCTTCAGCGTCGCCGCCGACTCGACGACGCCCGCTGCACCTGACATCGTTTCGTTGAACAATGCGTCCGGAACCTTGGTTCTCACGGTGACTTGGTGCTCTCCGGTCTTCTTAATGTCCTTGACATTGGCGTAGGCCGCGTACCAGAAGGAACCCACAGCAGGATCCAGGTGGCGGTTCATCGAATAGACGACGTCGTCCGCGGTCAGCGGAGTCCCGTCGTGGAATTTCACGCCCTCCCGAATCGTGTACACCCAGCTGGTCGGAACGGGGTTCTCGAACTTCGTGGCCAGGCCCGGGGAAACACTCATGTCGGCATTCAGGCGCAGCAGCGACTCACAGACGTTGGACAGGACCTGGTTGTCTGCATAATCGAACGCGTAGGCGTAGTCCAGCGAGTGCGGCTCGGCGTAGAGCGACCAGGTCAGTTTATCGAGTTCTCCGGTTGGGGCCGGGGTGCCCGTGGTGAGGTCGAAGCTGGGCTTCGCCGCCGGCCCGGCAGCGTTCGGCGAGGTCGAGCAGGCGGCAAGTGCCAGGATGGAACCTGCCGCGAACGCAGCCTGGAGGGGCTTCTTAATCATGTTCTTCAAGGCCTTACTTGGATGAAATAGGGACATCGGCTGCTGCATAGACGCACGCGCCGTCGATCCAGGTGGAGATGACGCGACTGCGGAAGATTTCCTCGGCCGGCACGTCGAAGGGGTTTGGGGAAACCACCGCGAGGTCGGCGAAGTAGCCCGGGGCGATGCTTCCGGTGGTCGTATCGCGATGGTTCACGTAGGCGGTCCCGGAGGTGTAAGCGGCAAGGATCGTGGCCAGGTCAAGGCGTTGCTTTTCGCCGCCGAGTGGCTTCCCGTCGCCTTGGGGAGCCACGCGGTTCACCGCCGTGTGCGAACCGGCTAGGGGGTCGGCACTGGAGACCGGCCAGTCGCTGCCGGCAGCCAGCATTGCACCATGGTTGACCAGGTCCCCGAACGGGTACTGTCGGTCCTGCGCGGATTCCGGCATGAACGGCAGGGTGAGCCGGTCAAGCTGGTCCTCGTGGCAGGCCCAGAGGGGCTGCAGGTTTGCCACGGCATCGAGCTGGGCGAACCGTGCTGCGTCTACCGCCGAGACGACCTGCAGGTGTGCCAAGTGGTGGCGCAAGCTGCTCGGCCCGTTGGCCTTCCGCGCTGCTTCCAAAGCGTCCAGTGCATCGCGCACTGCACGGTCGCCCAAAGCGTGGAAGTGGCACTGGAAGCCCGCGGCGTCCAGTGCCGTAACGTATAGCGCCAGATCTTCGGCGGAAATGAAGGAAAGCCCGTTGTTGTGAGTGCTGTGCCCGCACTTGTCACGATAGGAATCGATCATGGACGCAGTGAAGTTCTCGGCAATGCCGTCAACCATGATCTTCACGGTGCCCAAGTTGAAGCGCTCGGGTAGCCCCAGTGCCTCGGCTTCGGCGCGAGCCTCGATCATCGCATCGATTTGTTCCAGCCCCTGGTCGCGCCTCCACCACTGGGCGCCGCGAACGCGAACCTTCAGATTGCCCTGGGCAATTAGCCGGTAGTAGGCGTCCTTGGGATCGGGGATGCCCGAGCCGGCACCGACCAGCGCGTCCTGCCACCCGGTGATACCCTGGGCGATCAGCTCGTCCTGCGCACGGGAGAGGCCGGTCACCAGGAGATCCAGCGAGGCAGCGGGGGCGTTTTTCTGGACCAGGGCCATGGCACCTTCATGCAGCGTTCCGGCCGGTGTGCCGTCGGCCAGCCGCTCGATGCGTCCGTCGGAGGGGTCCTGGGTGTTTGCATCCACGCCGGCCGCGCGGAACGCCGCACTGTTAGCCCACATCGAGTGGTGGTCGCGGCTGGCCAGCGAAACCGGGCGATCGGATACAACGGCATCGATGTGCGCCGCCAGCGGCGCGCCACCCTCGTAGTGGTCCATGGACCAGCCGCCGCCCTGAATCCAGGCAACATCCGGGTTGGCTGCCGCGTAGGCAGCTATTGCAGCAATGGCTGCCTCGGCGTTTTCCGCTTCGGAGAGGTTGCATTGGAGCAATTCCGTCCCGCCCCCGGCCGGGTGAATGTGGGAGTCCTGGAAGCCGGGCATGAGCAGGGCGCCGTCGAGCTCGACGACCTTGGTCTGGGAACCGAGGTGCAACGCTAGTTCGGCCTCGGGCACGATTGCCCCGATGCGGCCGTCCTTGACCAATACCGCCCGGTCAGCAACCGGTGCCCCGGAACCCAAAAATATACTGCCGCCTCGAAACGCGACATCCGCAATTGCCTGCACTTTGTGACCCTCATCTCAGTAGCCTGTTTGATAAGACACTAAGCCAGGTCAAGGCCGCTGTCAATGTCGTTGACATGGATGTTGTCAACTATATTTTGGTTGCTGGGAGGTGGCTTGCGCCGCCCGCCGGCGGGAGGGCCCGAGCGACGCACGGAAGACAAAGTGAAGAAGCCGAAAGCGGCAAGGGTCGCCGTTCTTGATGGCGAGGTGCTGTGGAGGCCGCTCCGCGTGTTCCTGCCGACACGGGCACGGTGGCTGACCTATCGCGACTTTGGCCGCAAGCTTTCCGTTGATCGACCGTCATTTTTCCGGCATCTTCAGAGCAAAAGGCGTGCTGATGCAGGAACTGCCCTACGACGCCTCCGAGACGATCCGTGACAGGACAACGGCGCCGCAACCTCTTGGGAGGGCCGCCAGGCGGATAGGCGAATCGACACTGGACGCGTTCTTGGAGCAGCCTGCCGTTGCCATCAGAGAAGAAACGAATACCACCGACGTCCGCCAAGTATTGGCTTCGCGCTGGCGCCGTTCTTCCTGTTTTCCGCGGGGCCCCAGGCGTCGGGACCCCGCGGAACAATATGCAACGTTCGGTTCCTGCATGCTGCCGGCGCTGCAGCATTGGCCCTGGACCATGCAAAAGCGGCCGGTTCCTCAACCGCCGCAGGGTTTACTGGCCCTTTCATGTCCGGCCCCTCTGCCGTCGGTGACCGCGTCGGGTCGCAGCGACGTCTAGGCCCTGAACCATCGGGAGATGTTCCCTGCCGGGATAGAGCAGCTTGTGACCACGGCCAAGGACATGGCTCGAGGACATCCTGCCTCGCAGCCATGCCCTCGACCCTCAAGCAAGATTTCGCATCATGGGCTCCCTGGTTGAGAAGATCGTCGATCTTCTACCGCTCAGATCCATGCCACGAAAACGCCCTTGGGCGGAGTCGATTTCGAACCAAGGGGCATTTTCGACAGCTTTCTGCAATTGCCATTCCACCAGGGAAATGCTCCTACCGCTTGCCGATCTTTGCAGCCCAGGGGAAGTACAAGAAGTTGAGCGACGGCGAGGCGCCGGTGACCCTGTCGTTCATCCACATCACTGTAGGGCTCTCGTAAAGCGGCAGCCAGGGCACCTCCTGGTTGAGGATTTTTTGCGGTTCAAGCGACTTCGTGAAACGCTCGGCGCCGTCCATGGTTTGCAATCCGGCGTTCACGGCCTTGTCATAGTCCTTGTTTGACCACTGCCCGTAGTTGGAGAAGTCCCCGGTCCGCAAAACAGAGAACATTTCCCGGGGGTCGCCGACCGAGAGATACCAGCTGGTGAAGAAGAGGTCCGTTCCCTTGCGGGCTTCAGGATCCGAAAAAAGTGCCGTGTAGGCGCTCGGGGTCACGGTATTGATCTTGGCCTTTAGCCCGATCGATTCCGCGGCCGCGGCGGCGGTTTGGGCAACCACAGCGAAGCCTTGTCCCATGGGAGCAGTGGTGATGGTGATTTCCTTGCCCTCAACGGCTTGTTCTCTGATGATCTTGCTGGCAGCTTCGACATCGTAGGGATAGTCCGCCAATTGCTTGAACGCGGCCTCACGGGTGGCAGGGTCCGCGTGGGCCCACACCGATTCGGAGGTCAGCGAGTTGGTGCGCTTGCCGAGACCGGCCTCGGCAGCCTGGACCAATCCGTCGCGGTCAATGGCCATCAGCAGCGCCTTGCGGACTTCCGCGTTCCCCAATGGGCCCTCGGGGTTGGAGACGACCAGTGACTGCACGGCAGTGTTCAACCCGAAGTAAATCTGCCCGGCACCCGAGGTCTTCAATTCGGCGACGGCGTTCGGGGGAACCATCCACCCCCCGTCGACCTCGCCCGATTTCATCGCGTTTACGCGTGCCACCGAATCGGTCATGATCACGAAATCGAGTTGCTTGGACCTGGCCTTCAGATCAGCGTCCCAGTAGTCGTCAAACCGAGAGAGGGAGATCTTTTCACCGTTCTGCCACTTCGTGAGCTCAAACGGACCCGTGCAGTTCACGCCGCCGCTGGAGTTACCGTAGTTGGCACCAAACTTCTTGAAGGAGGCGGCCGAATCGATGGCTCCTGCAGCACCGGACATCGACTCATTGAACAGTGCGTCGGGCACCTTCGACGTCACCGTGACCTCATTCGGACCGCTCTTCTTGATGCTTTCAACGTTCTGGTATACCGAGTACCAGAACGACCCGACTCGTGGGTCCAGGTGACGATTCATGGAGGCCACGACATCATCCGCCGTGAGCGTCGTTCCGTCATGGAATTTAACTCCCTCGCGGATGGTATAGACCCAGGTGGTGGGGGTCGGGTTCTCGAACTTTGTGGCCAGGCCGGCAGAAACTGACATGTCTTCGTTGAGGCGAAGCAGGGATTCGCAGACGTTGGCGAGGACCTGGTTGTCCGCGTAATCAAAGGCATAGACGTAATCCAGCGAGTTGGGCTCGGCGTAGATGGACCAAGTGAGCTTGTCGAGGTCGCCGGTTGGCGCGGGGGTGTTGGCGGTTGTTTCATAACTCGACGCCGGAGCATTCGAACCGCCATCCGGAGGGGAGGAGCAGGCGGAAAGGGCCAAGACCGCACTTGCCGCAAGCGCACGTTGCAGGGACTTATTTCTCAATTTTGGGGCTCCTAGCTCGGAGGGAACTGCTCGATGATTATCAGAGGAAATCGGTGGGCGAGGACCTGGACGCGGTCGGTTACGCGTCGGCACGATGGAGATGGTGGCTCCCGGAAATGACCTGAGTACCAGCTCCCCGCCCCCACCTCCCCCGAGGGATAGCTACGACACTAAGGACGGTCAACGGGGTTGTCAATGCTGTTGACAGATATATTGTCAGCTTGAATGTAGGATGATCGAAAAAGTACAACTGCTCCCGCACAGCGGGTGGAACGGAGAACCGCGTGTCAGGCAAACCATCCGTCGGAAGGCCGGCCAAGGCGCCGCTGGATCGCGAAGTCTTCGTCGAGGCTGCGTTTCGGCTTGCCGCACGACCGCACACGGTGACCCTGACTTATCGTGATCTTGGCAAGGAGCTGGGTGTTGATCCCACCGCGATATACCGGCATTTCCAGAGCAAGGAAAGCCTCATGCAGGAGCTGTTGGACCGACTCTTCAGGATGGCACGCGACAGGATGACCGTCCCCACTGCGCGGTGGGAAGAATGCCTGATGGAATTCGCCGGAGTAACCCTCGATACCTTCCTGGATTACCCCGCCATCGCCGTGAGGGCAACCTCGCTGACCACCAGCGGGAAGGGCGAACTCGACAGCATCGAATTGATACTGTCCTGCTTCTCCGCGGCCGGCCTGAGCGGTGAGGCCCTGGTCGAACAGTATGCAATACTCGGCGCATACATCCTTGCAGGTGCCGCCGGTCTAGCCAGGGACCAGGCCGAATCGCCCGATTCCGATTCACGCGGATGGTTCACGGGTCCCTTGCTCGCAGACCCTTCAAGCCATCCGCTGGTCTCATCGCTTCGCGAAGAAATCCTCTCCCTCGACCACCGGGAAATGTTTCTGGCCGGCGTGAGGCAAATCCTCCGCGCCGCAGCCGCCCAGGTAAATAGCAGAGACTGAACCGTATCGCTCCCTCAAGGCCCTCGTCCGGATAGCCCGAGCTTGGTCCGGGATGCTCCCGTCCCCGTGCTCTACGCAATTACGCGATCAGCCAATTCCGGCCACCCACGCACGCGGTGCGGAACATTTCTTGGGCCCCTGTCGAGCGGGCGGTGCGGGGCGGCCCTTGTCCGGTGGGTCCTGCACACTCACCCGGGGCTGGCAGGCACCAGGGCTACGGTGCGGAAGCCGCAATTCCCGCTGGAGGAATCCGGGGTGTTAGAGGTGCGGGCGGCAACCCGGTAGCGATTGCAGTACGAATCGTGGCAGAGGTAAGAGCCTCCGCGCATCACCCGCCCGGAACCGGCCGGCGGACCTTGCGGGTTGTCGAAGGGGGACGCGCCGTAATACCCGGGATGGAACATGTCCGAGCACCATTCCCAGACATTCCCGGCCACCTCATGAAGCCCGTAACCATTCGGCGGGAACGACTTCACCGGGGCCGTGCCGCAGAATCCGTCTGCGGCGGTATCCAAGGTGGGGAAAGTGCCCTGCCAGATGTTGCATTGGTGTTTTTCGGATGGGAAGAGCTCGTCCCCCCAGGCAAAGCGTTTCCCGGCGAGTCCGCCGCGGGCCGCGAACTCCCACTCGGCCTCGGTGGGCAGGCGCCGTCCCGCCCAACCACAGTAGGCCCGGGCGTCAGTGTGTGAGACGTGGACCACCGGATGGTCGGCAACCTCGGACCAGTGCGAGTCGGGACCGGCGGGGTGGGCCCAATCGGCACCTCGCACGTTCAGCCACCACGGCGCCCCTGCTGCCGGACCCAGGACCTCCGCCCGCGGCGCTTTCACGAGCAGATGGAACACCGCCGAACTCCCGAATTCCTCGGCCTCGGTCCGGTAGCCCGTGGCCTCCACGAAACGCGCAAACATCCCGCTTGTCACCGCAGTCGCATCAATGCGGAACGAGTCGACTTTCACGGCATGAACCGGGAGCTCCCCGTCGGCTGGGTATCCCTCGTCGAAGGCATCCCCCATCAGGAAGGTACCGGCGGGCACAAGAACGTCCTCGTGACCGCCCCCGCCGGTGGGCGGGAAGAGTCCGCCCTCCCAGATGCGTGAGGGCGCAGCCATCCGAGGTGGAGCGCAGCACGCCCCGGGACCGGGGTGCGCTGGTGTCCCTTGGCTGTCCATGGATTCTGCCTCATGTGAAATTCGCCGGCCTCGGAGCGGACCGTGGGGGTAAGCCTACCAACACCATTCCACTGATGCCATTGGACCCGCAGCATACTTGTGTCATGCTTTTTGTCCGCATCGCAGCCGCAGGTCCCTTCGCCACAGAACGTTGCCGCTGGAATCCAAACTCCTGGTCGTAAGACAGTCAATGACAGCCCCGGCACTTCCCTTGGCGAGCAGACTGCGGATGAGATGGCGCCGATGCTTCGTGGGAAGCTCTGAAACACAAGGGAGGGGCCGCCCGAAGGATTCAATCAGCTCTATCAGCCTTGTGGCCCAGGGCAGGCAACATCCAGAACGAGCCTCCGGTTGGAGAATTCGAAGCAGGATCAAATCTGATGACACTGGCATTGGCCCTCGTGAGTCTGTTTCGCGCTGTTCTTGCCGAAGCGGACCGGCATTAGAGCTGCGCGCCGCGTGAGCTCAACCGTCTTTTATTCGTCGGAGGCGCTTCGTCCAGGCCCTCCACCAGCCAGCCCTCCTCGTAGTCCGGATGGTGACTCCGAAGCGGGCCAAATGAGCACGTACCCGCTGGTTCCGCCTCTTTGTGATGAAATGTCGGTCACGAGCGGGACGTTGTCAGGAAACCAATGACGTCCGCCATGCCCCTTGTCCTTTCGACCCCAAAGTGTTCTCGTGGCAATCGCCATGGTGTGGCCGCCGACGGTTCTGGAAGGCAGCCCCAGGACCGTCAGGATCGGCGGCGGCCCTCCCCGCAGACGCTTCGGGGGCTTCTGAGAGCCAACGTCCCGTGGTTTGCGGGTTTCAGCCAACGATTTGCCGCGGCCCGCGTCACGGCGCCGACGAAGTCGATCAGGGCCCGCTTCGTGCCGGGGACGGCTTCCTGGGACAACTGGCCGGGTGGATTTCGACTTCGCCGCGACGAAGCACGCTCTTGGGGCTTGTCCGGCCCTCCCGTCGGTTCACCGGCGCGGAGTACTCTTTCGCCTAAGGCGCTTTTTCGCCCACTGTCCGGGTGCGAGCTCTTATCGTGCCCCATTCGGATGCTGCCCGAAATTGCCGTGGTGCGGAATCCCGGGCCGGCAGTTTCCAATACCGGTGATGATGTCCCAGACGGTGGCCGGCACGCATAGATCAGACGCTGCGAGTCGATAAGTACCAAGACCTGATGCCGGGGTGCGTCTTCCTGGGTGCGGCACCCGTGTTGCCAAGGCCTTGGGCTGCTATGCCCGGCTGAGCCGTGGGCGGCGGCCCGTCGGGCCGGTCCAGGTTGCGGCAAGGGCGTCGGCAAGTCGGAGGGCGCCCTCTGCCCGTTCGGCTTCCGTGGGCGGAACGGTGCGGGTCTCGCTCGTGCAGTTCAGCAGCGCCGCCGTGACATCCGCGACCCGGTCCGGGAGCAGGCTGAGCCGGTAGCTGCCGTAGCCGGGGTCCTCGGCGTGGTCCAGGGCCCCAACGATCAAAACGGCGATCTGGGTTCTGCGCCCCATACGGAGTTTTGTCAGCATGGCCGAGACCATGTTCTTGATCGTTTTCTCTGAGAGCCCCATCTCCCGGCTGATCTGGCGGTTGGTCAGTCCTTTACCCAGACGGACGGCGACATTCATCTCCTGTCTCGTCAGGGTCAGTAGCCTCTCATCCGGGCCGCTGGGCCCGGGGCTGTGAACCTGGCCCAGGAGCGCCGGCCGGAACCGACCGCTGTAGGCAGTGTGCCCAGCCAATGCGCGGCGGATCAGCCGGAGCTGTTCACTGCTGCCATCCTGTTTCGACAGGCACCCCCACGCGCCGGCGAGGATGGAGTCGATCAGCACCTCTTCGTCGGCGTCCCCAGTCAAGAGAACACACCGGGTAGCAAGACCGGCCGCGACGATGGCCCGGCACACCTCCGCCCCGGAACCGTCGGGGAGATGATCGTCAAGGATGGCTAGTTCCGGCCGGACGTCCGCGATCCGCCGGACCGCTTCCCGCGCGGACCCAGACTCTCCGGCGATACTGAAACCCTCGGATTCCAGCACCTGGCGCAGGCCGCGCCTCACGACCTCGTGGTCATCCAGCAAGTACACGCTCCGGCCGGGTAATGGCTGCTGCGGGAGGAATTCGGGGTCAGCGATCATAGCCGTTCCGTTCTGATTGTCCGTGAGACCCCGGACGCGCTCATTCGGATGTTTATGGCCGACCCGCCGGACTACGGCGACCAGCGCCGGACCCCATCCGGCGCTCCCCGATCAGCGGACCTTCATACGCCAAGGCCCATTTCCCAAAGGCTAAACCAATTAATGCTCCGGCAAAAGTGAGAGGGCCCCGCCGCCAGCTCGTTGCGGCCAGCCGCATCGGTTCCCGGGGAGCCTCTCCTGGAACAAACGCGGGTCACCTGCGGCTTTCAAAAGGCCTGGGCTTGGCCGTCCTTGCCCCAGCCGGCGAGGCGTGTGTCGAAACCGGGCCGTGGTGAACGTGGGCGCGCCCTGGGATTACGCGCCGTCCCCGTCCGGGCGGAAATCAGTTCGCACCCGATCAGGAGCGGACGTTTGGCGGCGTTTCTGCGGTCCGTAACTCACTGCCGTGCGCGACAATCGCGTAGACGATCAGCTCGTCGATGGCGATGACGATGGCGGACCACCACGGCTGCGCCGGGATGAGAATCAGTTGCACGACCGCGCTGAGACCCGCAAGGACGACACCAACGGCCCGGGCCCAGGTTGCAACGGAGAAGAATGCAACGGCGGTGAGGACGAGTACTTCGACACCAAGGACCTGCGCCTGGCCTCCGCGGCGGTCACCCTGCGCCGCCGGACCGGCGGCGAGGACGGCGGATGGCACCTGAAGCTGCCGCGGGTTCCGACGAGCGGACGGAATTCCGCGAACCCCTCGGAGAGCCTGACGACGGCGTCCCCGACGCCCTCCTCCGGCTGGTCCGCGTGCACACCAGGGGCGAGACCCTGGTCCCGGTGGCCAGGCTGAGGACCAAGCGCACCGTATACCGGCTCAGGAACAAAAAGGACGCCGTCCTCGCAGACATCAGCGATGACCGGGTCCAAGCTGAGGTGCTGGCCCCCATCCCGGGCACCCGGCGCTGGCGGGAATGGGAAATAGAAATCACCGCGGCCCCCGGGCACTGCTCGAGGCCGGGCAGGACCGGCTCGCCAGCGCCGGCCGCCAGGCCGTCCACGCACCAGTCCAAACTCGCACGCGCCCTGAACCGCGACCCGGTATCCCCCGGGCCGGTGCCGGCACCGAAGCGGAAAGGACCCGCCGGCGATGTCATGCTCGCCTACCTCAAGGACCAGGTCAGAGAGCTCAAGGAACAGGACCCCCTCGTGCGGGAGGACACCCACGACGCGGTCCACAAGATGAGGGTAGCCACCAGACGCATGCGTTCAGTGCTGGCCACCTACCGGAAACTGCTGGACGATGCCGAGACGGTGAAAAACCTGCGCGAGGAACTGAAATGGCTCGCCGGCGTGCTCGGTGAGGCCCGTGACGCCGAGGTCATGCACGCACGCCTGAAGGAGATGGTCGCCCACGAACCCGGCGAGCTGGTCATGGGACCGGTCACCCGCCGGGTTGATCTTGAACTCGGCGGCGCCTACCAGAAAGCCCACGAGAAGGCACTGAAGGCATTGGACGGACAGCGCTACTTCCGGCTGCTCGATTCCCTCGATGCCCTCGTCACCGTCCCGCACCTCTCGGCACTGGCCTCCCAACCGGCGGTCAAGGTCATCCCCGGCATGGTCGAACGCGACGTCAAACGGCTGCGCACCGCGGTCAAGGAAGCCAAGCGTCATCCTGCCGGCACCGGTGACCACCCCGCCCTGCACGAGGCCCGGAAAGACGGGAAACGCCTGCGGTACGCCGCCGAAGCCGCCGCCCCCGTCAACCCCAAGCAGGCCGCCCGCCTGGCCGACGCCGCCCACGGCGTCCAGAAAATCCTCGGTGACCACCAGGACAGCGTCGTTACCCGCCAGCTCCTGCGCAGGCTCGGCGCCGAGGCCTTCACCCTGGGCGAGAACGGATTCAGCTACGGACGACTCCACGCGCTGGAACAAACCCTTGCACTCGAAGCCGAAGCACAATTCCACCGCCAATGGAAAAAATTCCCTGCCACCCCGCTCTGAACAAATGCTGCATACTCACCCGGGATCACCTTCCCGGGATGAGGTCCGCGCCGCCATACGGACAGAGAATGGGTATACCTGCGTGTGGCAGGGCTCCCTGCCACACTCTCTTTCGGAAAGGAGCCCCCGATGTCCAAAGAACACCCGATCCTTGCAGGACCGATCGCCGTCGCGGCAGCCCTGGCGCTGCTCACGTCCTGCGGCACATCCAGCCCCGGCACATCCGTCAGCAGCGCCAGAGCGGAGAAGAACGTTTCGCAGGCATGCACGGCCGCCAGCGCCTACGCCGCATCCCTGACAAATTTCAAACAGACACTCAAACCGGGCGCCACGATAGAACAGATCAAATCGGCGCGAGAACAGGTCGCCAAGACCTACGACGACCTGGCCAAGGCCAGCCAGGACGTCGCCAAAGACGAGATGGACGCCGTCAAGACGGCCGAAAACAAGTTCGACGCGGCCGTCAGAGCCGTCCCGGATGACGCCACCCTGACCCAGGCGGCCGCGTCCCTGCGCGACGATGCCGCCAACGTCCAGGCCGCGGTCAGTGACCTCCAGACGGCGACCAAATGCTGACGCCCATACCCTTTCGGCAGACCCTCAGCTGGCCTCAGTCCTGCCCCGGATGCAGTCCCTAACAACACCGCTCCTACCGAAAGCAGGGAAGACGACATGAGTTTCTGGGAAAACTTCTGGGAGATTTTCTGGTGGTTCTTCTTCGTCTACGCGTTCATCGCCTTCCTCTGGGCGTTGTTCGCCGTTTTCGGGGACCTCTTCCGCGACCACACGCTGAGCGGCTGGTGGAAAGTAGTCTGGGTCCTCTTCCTGGTGTTCGTGCCCATTTTGAGCGTGCTGGTGTACGTGATTGCCCGCGGCAAGGGCATGGCCGAGCGGTCCATGGAACGGGCACGGGCCCACCGGGAAGCCTCGGACGCATACATCCGCAGCGTCACCGCGCCCAGCCCAACCGGGGAGATCGCCAAAGCAAAGGCACTCCTGGACTCCGGAACCATCAGCGCCGCCGATTACGAAAGGATCAAGCGCAAAGCACTCGCCTGAGACCGCTGTGGCGCCGTGGCGCCGTGGCGCCGTGGGGCAAAATAATTTGCCCCAGGCCAAGGATTGACCCTGAACATGGTCTTGCCAAAGTCCCACCAACGTTCGGTGTCCTCAGGCGCGAGAAGTGCTGCCCGGCAAAGCCCGGACCGGGAAGTCCGTCGCTGGCCTCCACGCCGCCGGCCCATCACGGGGCGGCCATGGCAGGATGGGCTCCGCTATGGACAGCCGGTTACGGCGCGCCCCGGACGCGGACTGGGTGTTGATGTACCGGCTCGGGCTGAGCCGGAAACGCATCGCTGCCCTCGTGCGCGCCCAGCCCGCCGCCGTCGGATACCAACTGGATATCGCCCGCCGCCAGGACCCGGGGGGCTCGAGGCCGAGCACCAGGCCGTTGCCGCACCAAGTCCTTATCCCTCCCCAAAGGTCTCGCCCGCATGGACGAGGTCATCGCCTGGGTCACGGCAGAGGCCCAGCCCCCCCGATGACCACTCTGGGCAGACGGGTAAACGGTCGATGGCCCGGAGGCTCGCCGGTCGCCGGCGCGAAGCGGCCGAAGGGACCCTGGACCCGACCTACCGTGTCGTTCTGGCCCATTGCGAAGTGCACCCAACGGATGTACAGCCCGGCCATGATCACCCGAAAACTCTGCAGGTTCCGGTTGCGAAGGCGTCGACCGGGTGGAGAAATTCAGTGAGATCGTGTCACGGGTGTCTTGACGGCAGTTCCTGGGCGCCAACTAGTGCAGCCCGCCCGCGCCGCCGCCGGGCATGCCCGCCTTGATCAGCTCCATGACTGAGGAGTCCGCCAGGGTGGTGACATCCCCGATCGGCCGGTCCTGCGCCACGTCTTTGAGGAGCCGTCGCATGATCTTGCCGGACCGGGTTTTAGGCAGCTCCGCTACGACCATGATTTGCCGCGGCCGGGCGATTTTGCCGATTTCCTTGGCCACATGTTCCCGCAGCTCCTGCACGACCTCGGGTCCGCCGTCGCCTACCTCGCTGCGGAGGATGACGAAGGCGACAATGGCCTGCCCTGTCGTGTCGTCCAGGGCTCCGACGACGGCGGCTTCGGCCACCTTCGGATGGGCGACCAGCGCCGATTCGATCTCCGTCGTCGAAAGCCGGTGTCCTGCCACGTTCATCACGTCGTCCACCCGGCCGAGAAGCCAAATATCCCCATCCTCGTCCTTCTTCGCGCCGTCCCCCGCGAAGTAGAGCCCCGGGAACCGTGACCAATACGTCTCCACGTAGCGGTCGTTGTCTCCCCAGATGGTGCGCAACATGGATGGCCAGGGTTCCTTCAGCACCAGATAACCGCCGGAACCGTTAGACACAGGTGCGCCCGCGTCATTGACGACGTCCGCCACGACCCCGGGCAGCGCCCTCATGGCGGCGCCCGGTTTTCCGGCTGTAACGCCCGGGAGCGGGCTGATCATGATGGCGCCGGTCTCGGTCTGCCACCAGGTGTCCACAACGGGCGTTTGGTTGTGTCCGATGTTCTCGCGATACCAAATGTATGCGGCCGGGTTGATCGGTTCGCCTACGGTGCCGATCACGCGCAAACTCCTGAGCCCGTACTTGGCCGGTATCTCGGCACCCCATTTCATGAACGTACGGATAGCCGTCGGGGCGCAGTAGAGAATGGAGACTTTGTACTTGTCGATGATCTCCCACCAACGGCCCTGATGCGGGGTGTCCGGCGTGCCCTCGTAGAGCACGGAAGTAGCACCGTTAGCCAGGGGACCGTACACGATGTAGCTATGCCCGGTAACCCAGCCGATGTCCGCAGCGGTCCAGAAAATATCGGATTCAGCCTTGAGGTCGAACACCGCCCAGTGGGTGTAGGCGCATGCCGTGAGGTAGCCGCCGGTGGTGTGCAGAATGCCCTTGGGCTTGCCCGTGGTGCCCGATGTGTACATCACGTACAGGGGATGTTCGGCGTCGAAGGGCTCGGCGACATGATCGGCAGAAGCCAGCTCCACCGATTCGTGCCACCAAATATCCCGGCCCGGTGTCCAATCGACCTCCTGGCCAGTGCGGCGGACCACCAGGACATTACGAACATCAGGGCAGTCCATCAGGGCCTCGTCGACCGCGGGCTTCAACCCGCTGGCCTTCCCGCGGCGGTAGGCGCCGTCGGAGGTGATGACGATACGCGCGTCGCAGTCGTGGATCCGGGTCCGCAGCGCGTCCGCCGAGAACCCGCCGAACACGACTGTGTGCGGTGCCCCGATTCGTGCGCAGGCCAGCATCGCCACGACCGTCTCGGGAATCATCGGCATGTAAATCGCCACCCGGTCTCCAGCGGAGACACCCAAATCGGTCAGCGTGTTCGCTGCCCGGCAGACCATGTCGGTGAGCTGGGCATACGTGATGGCACGGGTGTCCCCGCCTTCACCTTCAAAGTAGTAGGCGACCTTATCTCCGCGGCCGGCAGCTACATGCCGGTCCAGGCAGTTGTAGGCGGCATTGAGCCTGCCCCCGACGAACCACTTGGCGAATGGCCGATTTGACCAGTCCAAGACCTCATTCCATTTTTGGGACCAGTCCAGCCGCTCCGCCTGCCGCGCCCAAAACGCCAGCCTGTCGCCGTCTGCTGCGGCATAGTCCGACGACGTGGCGTTAGCCTGCGCGGAAAAGCCCTCTTCCGGAGGAAAGCGCCGCTGTTCGCGCATCAGGTTTGCGAGGGTCTCAACCGATTCTGTGGGGTCTGTAACCATGGCCTTTCACCGACGCCCCACGGGAAAAACAGTCCGTTTGTAGGTGGAGTTCGCAACCACCGCGAGGGAGCAATACCATGCAACCAGCGCCGTCACGATCCCCAGCCAGCCGCCCAGCATTGACAGCCCGGCTGCCCCGAAGAAGGCACCAAGAAACAGGGCAATGAACGTCAGGGTCAAGAAGACGAAGACGGCAAAGACGCCCATGCTGATGCGCCACGCGGAAATGGTCATGTAGGCCGTAAAGATCGCCCAGGCCAGAAGGTAAAGGCCGACTCCCTTGCTGGCGTCCGCTGCCGGAAGGCTGCCCGCGCTGAACTGGCTCAAGAACCAGAAAGACAGCCAGAAGGCTCCGTATGAGCAGAACGCCGTGGCGCCAAAGACGTTGCGGTTGGCAAATTCCCAGAGCCCGGCGGCGAACTGCGCCAAGCCGCCGTAGAAAAGTGCCAGTCCCAGGACTACCGGTTCGACCGTTTTCGGGATCAGGCCGGCGTTGATGACACTGAGGACAAACGTGGTCAAGGCGAAAGCGCCCAGTCCTAGAGCCGCCGGATCGGCAAAAGGTGGGCTGGTACTCGCCTGTGGAGAAACAACAGCGTCTTGGGTTGGTAGGAGATTTTCAGCCCTGCGACCACTCCCCGCCGGGACGGTCCCGGCCGCGGAGCTTGATTCGACACTCATGGCACGACTCCTTGGTCAGCACCAGCACCATTGCTGGTGATGCCTTTCAGATTACTCCTGAGTGCACACGGTAAATATCCGAATTGGTTCCAATTCGGGTTGCAGCACATTCTGGCGTAGATCACATCACTTGGCCCTATGGTGACCTTCCGGCAAGGACCATGCCCCCCCTTGGCGTGGACCCTGCCGCCTACAGCCGAGCACGTGCGTGCAGCTGGAATCTAACGGCGTCATGCGGCCTGCCATCCGGACCGCGACTTCGGCCGGACAGATAGACTCTCCGCGCAAATTACAGCCTGACGCTCGCCTCTTCCCGAAGTTCAGCCTTCCGGAGCCAGGCTTGGAGAGCGGGAGACTCCGGACACCCCGTTCAGGCAAAACTCATGCGCCAGGTCAGCCGACAGGCTGGACCCCAGCCGCAACTACCTAGTCACCGAAGGCGGGTCCCGCCTCGGGTCCCGTCTTCCTGACCCCACCGGAATGGCGTAAGGACGCGACCGCTTTGCTCGACGCATTCGTCGCACGGGAGTACAGAAGGGGCACGTCGTCGCCTACGTGAGCGCGGGAAATACGAGGGCGATCGAGCGGATCAAATGAAACGTGCTCCAATGACGCCGAGGAGGGCCAGCCACCGCCGCCGCGTCCCGCCCCACTGCGAACCCGGACGTCCACGGCGTGCGAAAACATACCCCCGCACCCGCCAGGCCGCAAGAGCCCGAGGCCCACTGGATCCGAGTGCCTGGGCCGCATCCAGCAGGGTACGCGGGGCGCCGGTGCAGGACGTCGAAGCCCCGTCTAGGCCAGCCGCTCTTTTCCGTGCTTTTTTCATTCCGGGAGTGCTATACCTAGCTCAGAGGCGCGTCCTCGCCGCGGAGGCCACAGATGCCGGCCGGGGCCGGTTCCCGAAGTGGAGGCGGATATGGCGATCGGGTCACAGCGGTCCCGGACCGCGTTCCGCCGTGCTTGGCTTGTCTGTGCCGGCGTCGCGGGTGCCGTCCTTCTGAGCGGTTGCGCCGGGGCGCCGGGCAGCGTCCCTGACACCGTATTTACGGCGGTGAAAGACAGTTCCTCCGCAGTTGCCACCGCCCGGCT
This sequence comes from Arthrobacter sp. 49Tsu3.1M3, assembly GCF_900168135.1. Taxonomy (NCBI): domain Bacteria; kingdom Bacillati; phylum Actinomycetota; class Actinomycetes; order Micrococcales; family Micrococcaceae; genus Arthrobacter; species Arthrobacter sp. 49Tsu3.1M3. The sequence continues at coordinate 3,837 of NZ_FUZD01000020.1, read as the reverse complement.
CGCGCTGGGGCTCGACGCCAGCGGAAAGCTGACCATGGCGGCGACGGCCACGACCCTTGACGACTCCCTCAAGGAACTTGAGACGGCCCGGACGAGCCTCCTGCAGCTGTCCCCTACCGTCCAGAACGACCGCGACCTGCGCCGGGAGGCCCTCGCCGTCCTGGATGAAGGCATCTCAGGACTGACGACGGCGCAGGACGCGGTCGCCAGCACCGACGGCAGCCCCACCATCCAGGACGGCGACCAGCTGCTGAAGGCTGCCGCCGGCCAGATGTCCGCATTGACGGCACAGCTGGGGGGACAATGAAACGTCTCCTCGGTGTGGCCTTGGGGGTCCTGACCGCCATCGGCGGCTTCGTGGACATCGGTGATCTGGTCACCAACGCCGTCGTCGGCTCACGGTTCGGGCTCTCCCTGGTCTGGGTCGTCGCAATGGGTGTGGTCGGCATTTGCGTGTTCGCCAACATGTCCGGGCGGGTGGCTGCCGCGTCGGGGCGGGCGACCTTCGAAGTCATCCGCGAACGGCTCGGTCCCCGGGCAGGCCTTGCCAATCTGGCCGCGTCGTTCCTGATCAACCTGATGACCGTCACAGCGGAACTCGGGGGTATTGCCCTGGCGCTGCAGTTGGCCAGCAGTGTTCAGTATCTGCTGTGGGTTCCCGTGGCCGTGGTCGCCGTATGGCTGGTCATCTGGCGGGTGAGGTTCTCCATCATGGAAAACGTCACCGGACTGCTCGGCCTGACGCTCATTGTTTTCGCCGTGGCACTGTTTCTGCTGAAGCCGGACTGGGGCTCCCTTGGCGCCCAGGTCCTGGCCCCGTCCGTCCCGGAGCAGGAAACAGCAGCCTCGTACTGGTATTACGCGGTGGCCCTGTTCGGGGCGGCCATGACGCCCTATGAGGTGTTCTTTTTCTCCTCCGGGGCCGTGGAGGAAGGCTGGTCCATCAAAGACCTGGCCCAGTCCAGAATCAACGTGTTGGTCGGGTTTCCGCTCGGCGGCCTGCTCTCCGTGTCCATTGCCGCCTGCGCCGCCGTGGTGCTGCTCCCGGCAGGGATCGCCGTCACCTCCCTGTCCCAGGTCATCCTGCCCGTCGCCGAGGCAGCCGGGAAAGTCGGTCTGGCCTTTGTCCTGGTCGGCATTGTCGCAGCAACCTTCGGAGCGGCCCTGGAGACCACTTTGTCCAGCGGGTATACTCTGGCGCAGTTCTTTGGATGGTCCTGGGGCAAGTTCCGCCGCCCGGCCCAGGCCGCGCGCTTTCATTTGTCCATGATCATCTGCCTCCTGATCGGCGCGGCAGTCCTGGCCACCGGAGTCGATCCCGTCCTGGTCACGGAATACTCGGTCGTGTTCTCGGCCATCGCGTTGCCGCTGACCTATCTGCCCATCCTGATCGTGGCCAACGACCCCCAGTACATGGGCGAACACGTCAACGCCCGCCCGGTGAACGTGCTGGCCATGATCTATCTGGTCATCATCCTCGCCGCGTCCCTCGCCGCCATACCACTGATGATCGTCACGGGAGCCGGATCATGACCACAGCACGCAGGCCCAGATACCTCCGGACCCCGGGGCGGACCCTCGATGCCCAGCTGCACCTGCTGGACCGGCAGGTACTGGACGTGGACGGCGTCCCGGTCACTACGGTCGACGACATCGAAATCAGCGCCCCTCCCCCGGACACACCCATACCGGCCGGAACCCCCGCCCCGACGCTCACCGCCCTGCTCACCGGGCCGGTCCTTGGAACACGGATTTTCGGAGGCCGGCCCCCGTCATCCCGGCTCATCCGCATCCCCTGGCGTGACGTCGCCGACGTCGGGGTCGTCATCCGGCTGGGCGTCCGCGGAGAGCCCCTGGACGCGGACTGGGTGGAACGCTGGATTCGCGACAAAATCATCGCCCGCATCCCCGGAGGCCGCCATGATCCTCGGTGATCTCCTCGGGACACCCGTCCACGACGCTGCCGGTCTACGCCTCGGACGCGTCGCCGATGCCCGGTTCACCATCAACGGACCACCCGGCCAGCTGCTCGCCGATGCCAGGCTGCTGGGCCTGATCGTCAGCCCGCACAGCGCCTCCTCATTCCTGGGCTACGAACGCACCGGCATCGCCCGGCCCTGGCCCATCGCCCACCTGCTCCGCTGGCGGCACCGCGGCTCTTTCCTCGTGCTCTGGGCCGACATCGACATGATCGGCACGGACACCGTCCGCCTCCGGGAAGGATTCACCGCATACAACCCCGCCCTGAACGACACCGGAAACGAATGACTTCCGGCCTGAGTCGCCGCGTACGGCGAAGTTCATCTTCCCGAGTCAAGTTGGTCGCTTCTTCGATTTTCTCCCGTCTTTCCAAGCGCCGCCGGGGCCGAAGCGCTTGATGGAGGCATGCGAAGGGTCACCGGATGGGCTGACGACGGCCGGAAGGCTGGGCAGCACCGTTGTCCTGGCCGCAGGATACGCCTCGCCCGAGTTTTCCCGGCGCCGCCGGGCGCTCCCGATGCCGCGATCTGACGGTGAGTAATTCGCTCTCCGCGGTGGGCGAGCCTTGCCGCGTCTAACTTCCCGGCGTTACTGGTACTGCTGGTCGACATCTTCGCCACAATGGCCCCTGGGCACGACGCCTGGGTGCTGGGAGACGAGCCGTGCGTGGTGATTGACTGGCAGGGATTCGCCGACTACGCCAAACTCTGAACAGGACCCAGCCCGAACCGGGACACGAGCTGCTAGCCCGATTCCGCCGGCTGGACACCCCTCGGGGCCAGGGCATCGGTCCTTTGGTACAGCGGCGTCCCGCCCGCAGTTTTGCACAGAACCCCGGCCGAATCCCCCGTGGCCGCAGGCAGATCCAGCCGCCCGGCAAAGGGGCTGAACTTCTTGCGTTCCCGTCCAGCCGGTGATATAGAAAATTTATATCAGCCAACACAGATTACGGCGGGTTGTCTGCCGGAGAAAGGGCCATTACAGAGCGGAGGAGGGGTGAGTGGGATGACCGTAGAGCTTGACCGTTTGCGCTCCCTGGCCTCTGTTATCGGGGCCGCCGAGGACCAGCTTGCCGTGGCCCGGTGGACCCTGCGGGAAACGGCCGTGGCACGGGCCAGAACAAAGGACTGGTCAGGGACGGAACAATGAGGCCCCGGGCCCCGTCGCCGTTGGGGGATGTGGCAGCACTGGCCTGGGTGCGCACTTTTGCACGCCAAACGTTGCTCTCTCGTCCCTGGCCTGGCGACGGCCGGCGACGAGCTGGTGGGCGTAGCGCCCGCGCTGGAGCGGGGGCAGTATGAGGGAATGAACGCTTCCAGCGCCGATGGTCCGGCGCAGGGTGGCTCCGTTGAGTACGCGGCACGCCTGCACCCGTGGACCCGTTATGTGGCTCTGGGAGATTCGTTCACTGAAGGTGTCGGAGACCCGGAACCGCGGAGCCCCGGGGGTCTGCGGGGCTGGGCAGACCGGGTCGCCGAAGAGTTGAGTATCCGGCACGAGGATTTCGCTTACGCGAATTTGGCAGTCCGCGGGCTGCTGCTCGGGCAGATCCTGGATGAGCAAGTTGGTCCTGCGCTGGCGCTGCGACCGGATCTGATCACGCTCAACGCCGGGGGCAATGATCTGATTTTCCGACGGAGCGACCCTGACAAGCTCGCTGTCCGCCTCGATGCCGGTGTCGAACTTCTGGCCTCCACGGGGGCAACGGTAGTGCTCTTCGCCGGTCCGGACTGGGGCGCGACACCGGTACTGGGACAGGTCCGCGGGAGGGTGGCCATCTTCAATGAGAACCTGCACATCATCGCTGCCCGCCACGATGCCGTGATCGCTGACCTCTGGGCGCTGCGTCAGCTCACG
>NZ_FUZD01000027.1:0-54526 GCF_900168135.1 Arthrobacter sp. 49Tsu3.1M3 | reverse complement strand
TGATGAAGGAAACCCTGGATCAGGACCCCGACTTCCGGGACCCGAAGTACTGGCAGGAATGGGTCAACCTGATCGCACTGGCCGTGAACGAGGAAAACGCCTCCGGCGGCCGCGTCGTCACCGCCCCCACGAACGGCGCCGCCGGCATCATCCCGGCCGTGCTCTATTACGCGCTGCACTTCGCCCCCGGCATGGACAAGGCCACCCAGGCCGACCGCGACGACGTCGTGGTTAAGTTCCTGCTGACCGCGGGCGCGATCGGGGTGCTGTACAAGGAGCAGGCCTCGATTTCCGGGGCGGAAGTCGGCTGCCAGGGCGAGGTGGGCTCGGCGTCGTCGATGGCGGCCGCCGGCCTGGCCGAAGTCATGGGCGGCACGCCCCAGCAGGTGGAGAACGCCGCGGAAATCGCGATGGAGCACAACCTGGGCCTGACCTGCGATCCGATCGGCGGGCTCGTGCAGGTCCCGTGCATCGAACGCAATGCGATCGCCGCCGCCAAGGCCATCAACGCCGCCAAGATGGCGCTGTGGGGCGACGGCACGCACCGGGTCTCCCTGGACGAAGTCATTGTGACCATGCGCGAAACCGGCAAGGACATGAGCTCGAAATACAAGGAAACCGCGATGGGCGGCCTCGCCGTCAACGTCGTGGAGTGCTGACCTCAGCCGACGGCAGGCGCCGCGGATTGTCGTGGAGGTCCATGGCTTCATGGATCTGCAGGGCAAACCACAGTTGCGCCAGAGTGGAGGTTTCGGTCATATCGAGGCCCGTCAGCTCGCTGATCTTTCGGATGCGATAGATGATGGTCTGCCGATGCGCGAACAGGGCGGCTGCCGTTTTCTGCCAGGACCGTTGCGTGTCGAGGAACGTCTTGAGCGTGACGATGAGGTCCCCGTTTTCCCGCTGTTCGTACTCGAAAATGGGTCCGAGGAGCCGCTGGACCAGGGCGTGGCCTTCCTCGAAGCTGGTGAGCCCGAGCCACGAGGGTCCCTCGGCATAGCGGACCAACCGCTCGCCGGTGCTTGACGCCGTCCCAAGTGCCCACATCGATTCCTGAAGAGCTCTCTGCACACCAGCGGCCGCGGAAGGCCGGCTGATCCCGATCATGACGTCCAAGGGGACCGTGTGTCGCAGCAGATCATCGGTGCAGTCTGCTGCGACAGCCAAATGGATTGTGTCGAATCTGCGCTGGCACGCCGTCGGGTAGCCGTGTCGCCAGAGATCAACGTGGATCCCTGCCAGGCGCTCACCGTCGTCGCTGGACATAGAGATGATGAGGAATTCCCGTGACGAAATCCCGAACTCAGGCAGTCGGCTTTCAATATCGGCTATGCCCAGGCGCCCGTCAAAAGCCTGCAAAAGGAACTCCGCACCCAGCCGGCGCTGGTTCTCGAGAGACAGCACCGTCCGCGACAGCTCGAGTCCCAGGACTGTGGCTGCGTGGAGCAGCACTACCGCGTCCGGGAGCGGTTCGGATTTCGGCAGCACCACCAGAAGCGCGTTGGCGTGGGTCGGAATATCCATCATCAGAAGGTGGCCTTCCCCCAACCGATGCCACTGGAACTTCTTGCTGGCCACCGGTGACTTGCTGGTCAGCGGTTCAAGTTGCCGTTTGAGGCCTGGTGGCAGCGGCTGGCCTCCGGGATGCCAGGCGTGCAGGCACCGTCGATCAATGACGAAGAGGCGGGCATCGAGTTCGGCTTCGATACCCAGGATCAGTCCCAGCCAGTTGTCCTCAGATGGTCCCGCCAGCCGCAGCAGGTCATAAATACGGGCCGTTTGGCGCAGCCTGCGGGACTCTTCGAGCAACGAAGACTCAGCGACCGAACGTGCGATGGCGATGAACGGAAGCGGGTAGGGGATGCTGATGACCGGCAACGGCAAGCGGTCACAGGCTTCGAGGAACTCGGGACAGAGTTCAGGGGCATGCATCTGCTCGCCGATCGCCAGTGCACTGGCACCTGCGTTGACCAGTGCCTCGGCTAGCTCAACCTGCCCCTCGGGATCGGCCGGAATGGAGAGCCCGTTAGTCATCATGAGCTCGCCGCCGGTGACCCATTCCCACAGGCGTGGCAGGTCGGAGGTATGGGCCCAGGTGACCCGGTTGTCCAGGCCGGCGGAGCCCGCCAGAAGGCTCAGTCCCAGCTGGGGTTCGGCTAGCAGTTCGGCCACGGTGATCGCCATGCGCGGTTCCTGTTCATGAGTCCGGAGGCCGTCCCCGGGCCGCTTATACATATGTATAAGCCTCTCGGCTGTTTGTAGTCAATCGGCGGATGTACCGCGTGACGCCGATCACTAATAGTTAAGGCATAGACCTCGACCGGCGCAGGAAGAAATTGCCAGGCCGACTGAAACCACAGCAACCGGAGGACCCCAGTCATGACCATGCACAAGCCAATCGGCCCTGTCGACGCAACAAAAGTTCCCCGCTACGCGGGCCTGGGCACCTTTGCCCGGCTTCCTCAGATTGACCGGGTCCCGGACTACGACATTGCGATCGTCGGTGTCCCGTTCGACGGCGGTACGTCCTACCGCCCCGGCGCCCGCTTCGGTCCGGCCGCTGTCCGTGAAGCGTCGCGGCTCCTGCGCCCCGGCTACCACCCGGAGCTCGACGTTGAGCCCGTATACGAAGCCCAGGTTGTGGACGCCGGCGACATCGCCTGTACCCCCTACGACATCGCCCGCGCAGTCCGCGAGATCGAGGAGCAGGCCCTCCCGCTCCTTGGCGACGCCGGCTCCGGCAAGAGGCTCATCTCCATTGGCGGCGACCACACCATCGCGCTCCCGATGCTGCGGGCCCTGAATAAGGTCCACGGCCCCGTGGCCCTGCTCCACTTCGACGCACACCTTGATACCTGGGACACCTATTTCGATCAGCCGGTCACGCACGGAACCATCTTCCGCCGGGCCTTCGAGGAAGGCCTTCTGGTCGAGGACAAGTCGATGCACGTTGGCATCCGCGGCCCGGTTTATGACCGCAACGATTTCCTTCGCGACCACGAGTTCGGCTTCCAGATCATCCGCTGCTCGGACCTGGACGTCATCGGGGTGCCGGCCGCGATCCAGCGCGTCAAGGAGCGGCTGGGTGACACCCCGGTCTATGTCTCCATCGACATCGACGTCCTGGACCCGGCCTACGCCCCGGGCACCGGCACTCCGGAAATGGGCGGGCTCCACTCCCGCGAACTCCTCGCGCTGCTCCGCGGATTGAACGGCATCAACATTGTGGGCGCCGACGTCGTCGAGGTCGCTCCGGCCTACGACCATGCAGACATCACCACAGTCGCCGCGGCGACGCTGGTCTTCGACCTCCTCGCCCTGATGGTGAACCGCAGCAAGGCCGCCAACCTCACTGAGGAGCTGCAAGCGGCCACTGTCTGACCACAACTCCTGGGCTATCGCACCTGATTTATACATATGTATGAATAGGTCTACGGCAACTATTCAATCGCCGGATTACCACTGTGACAAAAGTCACGAATGATTGATACATCAGATCCCGTGCTCGACGAAGTGCCGGGACAGAACAAAGAGGTTCCCATGAACTCCCGGAACGCATCATGAACGCTCGACCCACCCACGCCGTCACAGCCGAAGTACCCCGGCTCGAGGACAAGACCATTCAACCCATCCCGGCCCACGAACGCCATGGCAAGGCCCGGGACCTCTTCACCATCTGGTTCGGTTCCAACATCATGATCATGACCATCGTGACCGGGGGACTCGCGACGACGGTGTTCGGGCTCAGCTTTGTGCCGGCAATCGTCGGAATCATCATTGGGAACGTTGTCGGTGGCATCTTCATGGCACTGCATTCGGCCCAGGGCCCGCAGCTGGGCGTGGCGCAGATGATTCAGACCCGCGGGCAGTTCGGTTCGTACGGGGCACTGCTGATCGTGGTCATCGTGGTGGTCATGTACGTCGGGTTCTTTGCGGCGAACCTCGTCTTTGGCGGCCAAGCGCTGGCCGCAGTCACCCCGGGCATCAGTGTCGATGCAGGCATCATTGTCATTGGCGTCGTGAGCGTCGTGGCCACCATCTTCGGCTACCGGCTCATCCACGCCTATGCACGCATCTTGAGCGTCGTGGCCGGTCTGGCGCTGGTGCTGGCCTTCGTCTGGATCCTGGCCGTCCACGGATTGCCGGCCAGCTTCCTGGACCAGGGAAACTTCAACTGGGTCGGCTTCATGGCCACTATCTCCGTCTCCGCCCTCTGGCAGCTCGCCTACGCTCCCTACGTCTCGGACTACTCCCGCTACATGCCTCAGGGCACCGGCTCGGCCCCGGCGTTCTGGGCGTCCTACTCGGGCTGCGTCTTGGGAACTCTCTTCCCGATGGTCCTGGGTGCCCTGGTGGGAACGCTCGCACTGGCACTGATCAACGATGGCAGCAGCGTCGAAATAGTAGGTAGCCTGGGAGCCCTGCTCGGGCCATGGACCATGGTGATCATCGGAATCTTCTGCCTCGGCGTTGCGGCGTCGAACGCCATGAACCTCTACTGCGGGGTCCTATGCACCCTCACCATTGGGCAGACGTTCAGGCCGGCCTGGTTGCCCCACGCCAAGACCCGGACCATTGCGTCAATCCTCCTCTTCACCCTCGCCCTTATGATCGCGCTGTTCGCCCGTGACAATTTCATCTTCTTCTACACGAACTTCCTCTCCTTCCTGATGTACGTCCTGGTTCCCTGGACGGCCATCAACCTGGTCGATTACTACCTCCTGCGGCACGGCGACTACCGGGTTGAAGACTTCTTCAAGCGCGACGGTGGAGTGTACGGAAGGTTCAACTGGGTGGCGATCGGAGCCTATGTTGCCGGCGCACTGATCCAGGTTCCGTTCTCGGCGACAGCGATGTTCACGGGCCCCGCTGCCGCAGCGATGAACGGCGTGGACCTCTCGTGGATTGTCGGCCTGGTGGTTGTTGCACCCCTGTACTACTTCGCGGCACGCCTGTTCCGGAAAACGCCGGAAGCCGCCCCCTTTCAGTCGCCCGCATTCGCAAGTGACCTGATTGAGGCGCCGCGGGCGTAACGCCCGCTCCGGCACACCGCGCACATACCGCCCACACCCCCTACACCAAACTCCCGGCGCCGCGATCGGCGCAGAAAACAAAGGCGAAATATCATGACACTCACTGACCTCGAGCGGTTCACAGTCCGACGCTCTGCAACGGAGCAAAGCAGCGCCGGACTCCTGCCACCCGTTTTGCCTCCGGCGGGGCACTTCATCGGCGGAACGTTTGTCTCCGGTTCCGCGACCCGGCTGATCGACGTCGTCGACCCCACCACGGAACAGGTCATCGCATCGGTTCGGGCCGGCACGGCCGCGGATGTGGACGCTGCGGTTGAAGCAGCCGTGGCGGCCCAGAAGTCCTGGGGCACCACGACACCGAAGGAACGCTCCGAGGTGCTCTCCCTGATCGCCAACATCATTGAAGCCAACCGTGAAGCCTTCGAAATCATCGAGTCCGCCAACACCGGCAAACCGCGAACCGTCGCGGAGGACGATGTCTCCAGCACCATCGACACCTTCCGGTTCATGGCCGGAGCTTCCCGCACACTGACCTCCATGGCGGGCGGAGACTACGCCACCGGACACACCTCGGTCATCCTCAGGGAACCCGTCGGCGTCGTCGGCGTCATCACCCCTTGGAACTACCCGCTGCTGATGGCTGCCTGGAAGATCGCGCCCATCCTCGCCGCCGGAAACAGCATCGTCCTCAAACCCTCGGAACAGACGCCGCTCTCTACGCTGAAGCTGGCAGAACTTGTCGCCGGGCGCATCCCCGATGGCATCCTCAACGTCGTGACGGGAAAGGGCCGAACCGTCGGGCAGCGACTCTCCGAACACCCTGATGTGGCGCTCATTGCGCTGACGGGGAGCGTCGTCAGCGGACAGGCAGTCGCGGAGACCGCGGCCAGGTCTGTCAAGCGCGTCCATCTGGAGCTCGGCGGCAAGGCCCCGGTTGTTGTCTTCCCCGACGCCGACCTCCGCGCCGCCGCCGCCGGCGTGCGAAACGCCGGCTTCTGGAATGCCGGCCAGGACTGCGGCGCCGCTTGCCGTGTGCTCGTGCACGAGTCCGTGGCCGAGGAGTTCACCGAACACCTGGTACGCGAAGTCAGCACGCTCGTCGTCGGCGCTCCGGGCGCAGGGGAAGACGTGGAAATCGGTCCCATGATTTCGCGCCCGCACTTCGAACGCGTGAAGGAAGCCCTTGCCGAGGCAGAAGCTGCTGGCCTGCAGGTGGCCATCGGCGGCTCGGCCTTGGAAGGCCCCGGCTACTTCATTGAACCCACCGTAATCAGCAACGTCCCGGCCGGGGCGCATATTGCTACCCACGAAATCTTTGGCCCAGTCGTCACCGTCGAGTCCTTCAGCTCCACTGAAGAGGCCATCATCCGGGCCAACGAGAGTCCTTACGGGCTTTCCGCCTCGGTATGGACCCGGGATTCGAGCCTCTCGCTCAGGGTTCCGAAGCAGCTCGATTTCGGCACCGTCTGGGTCAATTCACACCTGGTGTTGGCCTGCGAGGTTCCGTGGGGCGGATTCAAGGGATCCGGCTATGGCCGCGACCTCTCGCTGTATGCCTTGGACGATTACTCCCGGACCAAGCACGTCATGATCAACCACGGCGCATGAGCCTTAAGACCAGCATCGGAGCGCAGCAATGACCACCACGAATCATCACCACGCCGCGTCGTCCGCCCGTGCCGCGACGCCGTCCGCTCCTTTCGGAACAGACGTAACGTGGACCAATTGGGGCGGAAACCAGAGCGCGACGCCAGCCTTCACCGTCCGGCCGCGGAATGAACAGGAGGCGCTCGACGCCGTCCGGTTCGCCATCCGGGAAGGTTTGCCCGTACGCGCGGTCGGCTCAGGGCATTCGTCCTCTCCGCTGGTTCAGACGGGCGGCGTCCTGATGGACATGTCCGCACTCTCGGCAATCACCGGAACCGACCTCATACGGCGCCGCGCACGGGCCCTGGCCGGCACCACAATCAACGCCTTTGGCGATCCGCTGTGGGAGCAGGGGCTGGCACTGGGCAACCAGGGCGACATTGACAAGCAGCAGATCGCCGGGGCACTGGCGACCAGCACCCATGGCTCCGGAAGGAATCTGGGCAGCTTCTCATCAGCACTGCGCTGGGTCCGGCTGATCAACGGTTACGGCGAAATCGTCGAAATCGGCGAAGGGCAACTCCGCGAACTCAGGGCCGCCCAGGTCGCCTTGGGGACGCTCGGAATCTTCCTGGAGGTCGAAATGGCGGTCGAGGACCGCTATTACCTGCAGGAGCAGATCACGTACCCCACCTGGGCGGAGACCGCGGCAACCTGGCAGGCCGACATCGACGGGAACCGGCACTACTCGTTCCTCTGGTGCCCGGACGACGATTCCTGTGAGCTCCTGGACCTGCCCGGTTCGCCGGGCCAGAGCATGGCAAACCGCAGCTACACCAAGCGGTACAACATCGCCCAGGTCCAGGACGAGCGCGAAATTTCCCGCACGGAAGGTGCCCGGCTGGACCGGTCGTACCGCATCTACCCGGGCGGATTCACCACACCGTTCCATGAACTCGAGTACTTCGTTCCCAGCGAACACGGTCTGGCGGCCGTCCAAGCCGTCCAGGACCTGATCCGCACCAAGCATTCCGACCAGAAGTACCCCGTTGAGGTCCGCTGGGTGAAAGCCGACGAAGGCTATATGTCCCAGTTCCAAGGACGCGACACCACCGTCATCACCCTGACCACCGAACCCGGGACCGACTACTGGCCCTTCTTCCGGGATGCGGATGCGGTGCTGCAGGAATTCGAGCCCCGCGCGCACTGGGGAAAGATCCATTTCATGACGAGGAGCCGATTGGAGCGTCTCTACCCGGAGCTTGACACCTTCATCCAGATACGCCGGGAGTTCGACCCCCGCGGCATGTTCCTCAACGACCACACTCGTGCGCTCGTTGGCTAAATCAGCCATCAAAGTTTAATCGGTAAATCCGGCGTATGCCCCCGAATCGTGACCGGGGGCATGCTGCCCGCCTTTCCACATCCAACGGGGAAGAGAAGACATGAGCCATTTTCAGGACAGGGCCTACCTTGTCACCGGAGCCAGCTCCGGCATCGGTCTCGCGACCACCCGGGCCCTTCTGGCGCAAGGGGCAAAGGTTGCAGCTGTCGGTCTCCCGGACCGTCTGCTTGAAGACGCAAAAGGCCAACTCTCGGGCGCTGTGATCTTCCTCGAAGCCGACGTATCTGAGTCCCAACAGGTCGATAGCGCCTTCGCCCGGGCGGAAGCTGAACTCGGACCACTGAGCGGAGCCTTCAACGCTGCAGGAATCTCCAGTGTTGCGCCCATCGCCGAAACGTCCGACGAGCTGTGGCAGGGACTGATCCGGGTGAACTTGACCGGCACTTTCCACTTCGCCAGGGCAGCGGCGCGAACGCTCTCGGCCAACGGCGGTGGATCGCTGGTCTGCACTGCCAGTGAGCTGGCACTCGTCGGCCAAGCAGGCTACACCGCATACACCGCGACCAAGGGCGGCGTCCTGTCGATGATGCGGTCACTGGCCGCCGAACTCGCACCTGCCGGCGTCCGGGTCAACGCACTGTCGCCAGGGACGACTGATACTCCGATGCTTGCGGCCGAGTTCGCGAACGAAGAAGAACGCGCCAGGGACGAAGCGTCCGTGCCGCTTGGCCGATTCGCCCTGCCGGAGGAGATTGCAGCTGCTGCGCTGTGGCTGTTGGGTCCTGAATCCTCGTATGTCACGGGAACAAACCTTGTTGTCGACGGTGGCCGGACCACGACGTTCCCCCTTGGACATTGAATCCCACATCCAACGCACCTACAAAAAAGGCAACATCACATGAGCTCTGTTCTGGTCACAGGTGGTGCCGGATTCACCGGACGCCACATCGTCAACGAACTCGCCGACGCCGGCCATCAAACGGTCAGCTACAACCGGGACTTCATCGAGGCTCCACGCCCCGACGTCGTTTCCGTCCAGGGCGAACTGTTCGATATCCCTCGTCTCCTCGAAGTATTCAAGGCGCACGACGTCGACACCATCGTCCATACCGCCGCCATATCCCACCCGACCTATTCCCTGAGCTTTCCCCTGGCAACCTTTGCCGCCAACGTCGAGGGAACGGTGGCGGTTTTCGAGGCGGCACGACTCCACGGCGTCAAACGGATCATCAACTTCTCGTCGGAGTGCGTGTACGGAAAGACCTCAGCGCCGGTGGTTCTCGAATCGGAGCCAGTAAATCCGATGACGCCTTACGCCGTGACGAAGGTTACCGGGGAATGGCTCGGACAGGTCTACGGCGACAGGTATGGAATCGACGTCATTTCCCTGCGCATCGGCCAGGTTTACGGACCCGGAAACCGCATGGATGAAGTCATGCGGGACATTATGCGCGGCGTAGTCCGCGACGGTTCATTCTCACAGGACCACGGAGCCGACCACCGCTACAACCTTGTCTACGTCCGCGACGTCGCTCTTGCCATCCTGGCGGCAGTCCAGGCACCAGAAACGGCCTCGGCCAGGCCCCTGGCCTACAACATCTCCGGCACCGAGTACTGGACACTTAGCGACGTCGTCAAAGAAGTCCGCATCGCATTCCCGGACGCCACCGTGGAGATCGGGCCCGGGACGGATCCAACCCTGGATTTGCAGGGCCACTTCAGCATCGCTTCCGCAGCCGCGGATCTCGGCTACGAATCGGCCTGGCCGCTGCAGCGGGCCCTCGGCGACTACGCCGACTGGCTCTCCACCCATGACTTCTGACCCCTTCTTCTGCATTTCTTCTAATAGGAACGAACATGACATTCGATAGAAGCGGCTGGAGGCAGGGGGCGGCCTGCGTCGCCGCGTTGACGTTCGACGTCGACGCCGAGTCCCCCGTCCTGGCCGCCGGCCGGCGCTACGCCGACAATGCGATGGCGATGACTCACCAGGCGTTCGGACCTAAGGTGGGTGTTCCCCGGATTCTCCAGATGTTGAAGGATGTGCAGCAGCCGGCGACATTCTTCATTCCAGGGGTAACCGCGGAGCGATATCCCCGCATGGTTGAACAGGTCCTGGAGTCGGGTCATGAGATCGCACACCACTCACACACTCACCGCACCGCGGTGAACATGAGTTTCGACGACGAACGCGCCGACTTCGATCTGGCGCTTGCCGCGCTTGGGCGTTTCGGCATTTCTCCAAAGGGGCATCGCGCCGCACTGTGGGAGCCCTCGTGGCAGACGCCGTCGTTGGTGGCTGAATACGGGCTGAAATACGATTCCAGCCTGATGGACGCGGACGTCCCCTATCTCATTGAAACCCCGGCAGGCACAGTTGCGGAGCTGCCCCCACATTGGAGTCTGGATGACTGGGAGCAGTATGCCTTCCTTCCGGAACCCAAGATCGGTGAAATCATCCAGTCGCCACTTGTCGTGGCGGACATGTGGATTCATGAGATCGACGCGATGCGACGTCATGGTGCTCTGTTCATGCTCACTTGCCACCCGTTCCTCACCGGACGGGCAGGACGGCTGGAGGCGCTGCGGACCGTTATCGAAACGGCGCTGGAACGAGGAGATGTCCGCTTCTCGACGTGCGAAGCGCTCGCGGAAGCGGCACTCGGTGACCCGGCATTGATTGCCGAGCCCCTCAATCCAGTTACAGCGTCCGCGGAGCTCTATCCGGACTACTGAACCCGGACTACTCAGCTGTGCGACACGGCGAACAATGATGATCCCAGAACACAACAGGCGACAGCGTCAGACCCGGCACTGCTGAACGTCGTGCCGTGCGCGCTGCCCGGCATAAACGTTAGGGCGCGGCTGGCCGGCGCCTGGAACTCAGATGCAGGACTTGTTGTAGTCGAGGCCGCCCGAGATGTACTGGGCCATGGTGACTTTCCCGCCGCCCGTCAGCGGTGCCGCCGAACACATGGTGCTGGCGCTTTGGAGGGAGCTCCCGCCGGCGAGCCAGCTTCGCTGGGCGTAAAGGTTGCTTGTCGAGGGCACCGCGCCGACGATTTGTGCCCATTGGTAGCCGGTCGAGTAGAGCCCTGTTTTGGCGCCGATGCTGGCAAAGTAGGCGGCCATGCCCTCCAGATCGGCTCTGTTGGCGGCCTTGTTCGTTGACCAGGAGTTTTCGGTCTCGACGTCCAGCCACCAGGTGTAGGAGGCCGGGTTCTTGACCCCGCGGATGGTGGCGTCGTCGTAGGCCTTTGCGTACCCGTACATGAAGGAACACGCCGAGCCGACCGAGCCCTTGGTGCACTGGCCGTACGGGTTGGCCACGGTCTTCCCGGCGTAGGTGTTGCTGGTGGGCCACCAGGAGCCGGCGGTCCCAGGGTTTCCGGTGTTTACGTACAGGGCCACGAGGGGCTGGCCGGTCCCGCCGGTGGACGTGGCGGCCCAGGACAGCTGGGTGGCCAGGCACGGGTTGGTGTTGTTCGCCAGGCCGTTGTTCACACCGATGATCGCGAAGCTCTGGCCCTTGGGCAGGGGTTTGCCGCACTGCGGCCAGGACACGTCGACGCCGGGTCCCGCGGGCGTGATTGCTGCTGTGCCGGCCGACGTCTTGGCGGCGGTGGTGTAGCCGGTCTTCGTTGCGGTGACTGTGACGGTGAGGGCCTTGCCGGCCTGCGCTGCGGCGGGTTTGTAGGTAGCGGCGTTGGCGCCGACGATGACGACGCCGTTCGCCTTCCACTGATACTTCAGGGTGACGGGCGCGGGACCCCACGTGCCCGGGACCGCGGTCAGGGTGTAGCCGACTTTTGTCATGCCGGTGATTGTCGGCACAGGGGCCGGTCCGAGCGAGCCGGCGGCGATGGCTGCGGTGGGGGCCGAGGTTTTGGAGGCGGTGGTGTAGCCGGTCTTGGTTCCGGTGACGGTGAGGGCCTTGCCGGCCTGCGCCGCGGTCAGTTTGTAGGTGGCGGCAGTCGCGCCGATGACGACGACACCGTTGGCCTTCCACTGATACTGCAGGGTGACGGGTGCCGGACCCCAGGTGCCCGGGACCGCGGTCAGGGTGTAGCCGACCTTTGTTGTGCCCGTGATCGTCGGCACCGGGGCTGTCTTCAGCGGCGCGGCGGACGTTGCAAGTACCGCCGTCGCCGGAGCCGGCGCAGCGGATGCGGGGGCAAGCTGCGCCAGGGAGAGCATCATGACCCCAACCAGGAACAACGGAATTGATAGAGCCCGGACGCGGTTGAATAGCAGCATAAAAATTTCCCCCAAGTTGCCGCGCCCGGAACAGGCTGCGCTAGAGCCTGCGGAGATGCAGACAGCGTGAATCTAGCACGGGGAGGTGTTCCTCAACATGCAATGGCAGCGTTGCGGGCGACGGAGGCACGCAAAAACCCGCCGGCCCAGAGCTCATCCGGGCCAGCGGGTCCTTGCTGGGAGGCTACTCCGGAACCACCAGGGCGGGGGTGTCCTTCCGGATGGTCTCGCCCCGGAAGAAGCCCGGGTGCAGTTTCGCGGCGACCAGCATGATCACGACGCCGAGGGCGAGGATGCCGATCCCCAGAATGAACACCAGGCCCACGCCGAAGACCTCCGAGCCGCTGCCGAATTCCGGTGCCCAGCTGTCCACGGCCGTCTGGAAGAAGACCACGGTGAGGACCAGGCCGCCCAGGACCGGGAACAGCAGCCGCATGAAGAAGTTGCGGACGCTGGAGAACAGGCTGTGCCGGAAATACCAGGTGCAGGCGAAGGCCGTGAGGGCGTAGTAGAAGCAGATCATCAGGCCCAGGGCCATGATGGTGTCATTGAGGACGTTCTCGCTGACCACCTTCATGACGGCATAGAAGCCGCCGGAGATCACACCGGCAATCACCGTGGCGAAACCGGGGGACCCGAACCGCTTGCTGACGGATGCGAAGCGCGGCGGCAGCGCCCCGTAGTGGCCCATCGCCAGCAGGCTGCGGGCGGGGGAGGCCATGGTGGACTGCAGGGACGACGCGGTGCCGGAGAGCACGGCCAGGGACATCAGGATGGCCAGCGGACCCATGACGGGCGAAGCCAGTGCCGCAAAGATATTCGACTGGTTGTCCGGGTTGTTCAGGCCGATGCCGTCGGTTCCGGTGCCGGCGACCATCATGGTGGCCACGATCGCGACGAGGTAAAGGGCCAGGACGGCGACCGCCGTCGTGGTTCCTGCCCGGCCGGCGGTACCCTTGCCGCCCTTGGTTTCCTCGTTCACGGTGAGGCAGACGTCCCAGCCCCAGTAGACGAAGACGGCCAGCGACATGCCGGCGGCGAACTGCTCGAAGCTGCCGATCTTCATCGGGTTGAACCAGTCCCAGCTGAAGGCGATCGCGGTGCCCGACTCGCCCGAGGCGGCGTGGGTGAGTGCCATGACGACGAAGATGCCCAGGACGAGGACCTGGAATCCGACCATGGTGTACTGCACCAGCTTGGTGGCATGCAGCCCGCGGTAGCTGACCCAGACGGCCAGTGCCACGAACACCAGGCACGTCACGATGTTTATGGCCGTGTTGGAGGTCAGGTCCGCGAGGTCCGGGTTGTTGAACACCTGGGCCAGGAAGAGGTAGAAGAAGTCCACCGCGACGCCGGCCAGGTTGGACAGGACAATGATGTTGGCGGCCAGCAGACCCCAGCCGCCCATCCACCCGACGAACGGGCCGAACGCCTTCGTGGCCCACGTGAAGGTGGTGCCGCTGTCCGGTGAATCCGCGTTGAGCTCCCGGTAGGCGAACGCCACCAGGATCATCGGGATGAACGCGACGATGAAGATCGCCGGCAGCTGCAGGCCCACGGCGCCGACGGCGGGTCCCAGCGAACTGGTCAGGCTGTAGGCGGGTGCCACGGAGGAGATGCCGAGGACGACGACGGCGAGCAGGCCCAGCTGGCCGCCTTTAAGGCCCTTGCCGGAGATGCCGTGCTTGGAACCGGCCGGATCGACGACGTCGTGCGTGATGGTGCCGTCTTCGCGGCCGATAGTCTGACTCATTGCTGACCTTTTTTCTGGGGGGTGGACGGTTGCTGTTGGGTGATGCAGTGGATGCCGCCGCCGCGGGCGAAAAGCTCGCGGGCGTCGATGCCGACTACCCTGCGGCCGGGGTAGGCGTCGCTAAGGATGCGCAAGGCTTTTTCGTCCATCGGGTCGTTGAAGGTGCAGGCGATGACGCCGCCGTTGACCACCAGGTGGTTGATGTAGCTGTAGTCGACGAAGCCCTCCTCATCCGTCAGGGTTTCCGGGGCGGGGACCTCGATGATGTTCCATTCGCGGCCGGCCGCGTCCCGGGTGGTGGCGAGGTGGCTGATGATGTCCCGGCAGACTTCGAAGTCGGGGTGTGCCGGGTTCTGCTGGGAATGGACCAGCACGGTGCCCGGGGACGGGATGGCCGCGACGATGTCGACGTGGCCGCGCGTGCCGAACCGTTCCGAATCCCGGGTCAGGCCGCGGGGAAGCCAGACGACGTGGCTCACGCCCAGGGTCCGGCCCAGCTCGGCCTCAACGTCGGCCCTGCTGAGCCCGGGATTGCGGCCCGGATCGAGCTGGACCGTCTCGGTGACGAGGACCGTGCCTTCGCCGTCGACGTGGATGCCGCCGCCTTCGTTCACCAGCGGCGAGACGAGATGGCTGGCCCCCGAGCGGGCCGCAACGGCCGACGCCACGAGCGCGTCCTTGTCCCAGGCGGCCCAGTCCTGGCCGCCCCAGCCGTTGAAGACCCAGTCGACGGCGCCGAGCCGGCCGCGGTCGTCGAGGACGAACGTGGGGCCGATGTCCCGCATCCAGGCGTCGTTCAGCGCGGCGGGGACCACCTCGATATCCGGGTGGAGGTAGTCCGCAGCGGTCCGCACATCCGCCGGCGCCACCAGCATGGTGACCGGTTCGAATTCCACGACGGCGTTCGCGACGGCGGCCCAGACGGAGCGGGCGGCGTGGGCTTCTGCCGCTGTTTCGCCCAGGGTGTAGCCGCCGGTGGGGAACGCCATCCAGACACGGTCCTGGGGCGCCGTTTCGGACGGCATCCGCCACGCGCTCATGCGGTGGCCTTGCTGGTGTCGGCGCCGAGCGGGGCGTCGGGGCGTACCGGTTCGGTCAGCCGCCCGTACGTGTCCGGGCGCCGGGTCGCCAGGAATGGGAAGAGCGTGAGCCAGTCCCGGCGCTGGTCGAGGTCGAGGTCCGCGACGAGCACCGCGGATTCGTCCCGCGGCGCCTGGGCGAGGAT
This sequence comes from Arthrobacter sp. 49Tsu3.1M3, assembly GCF_900168135.1. Lineage (NCBI taxonomy): Bacteria > Bacillati > Actinomycetota > Actinomycetes > Micrococcales > Micrococcaceae > Arthrobacter > Arthrobacter sp. 49Tsu3.1M3. The sequence continues at coordinate 39,326 of NZ_FUZD01000027.1, read as the reverse complement.
CCGGCCGTAGGGATCGGAGATGAAGGAGGAACCGTAGAAGTTCAGTGTGCCTTCGCTGCCGCACCGGTTGGGGACCACCATGAACAGCCCGTTGGCGATGCCGTTGCCCACGATGACCTGCTGCCACAACGGCTGGGTGTCGAAGTCCGGGTGGTCCGGCTCGGAGCCGATGGCTGTGGGGTAGACCAGGAGTTCCGCGCCGCCGAGGGAGTAGATCCGCGCCAGCTCCGGGAACCACTCGTCCCAGCAGGTGGGCATGCCCAACCGTGCGCCGCCGAGTTCGGCGGGGGAGTGGACCTCGTAGGCATCGTCGCCGTCCGGACCCTGGCGGAAGAATTTGTCCTCGTAGTAGCCGGCCGTGACGGGAATGTGGAGCTTGTGGGTGCGGGCCAGGAGTTCGCCCCCGGGGGACACCAGGATGGCGGTGTTCAGGCCCAGGCCGTCGTCTGTGCCGTCCGGGTTCTCCGCCTTCTGGTACAGCGAAGCGTGGACGCAGATGCCGTGCCTCCGGGCCGCGTCCGCCGCGAACCGGAACGTGGGGCCGGTGAACAGGTCCTCGGCGATGTCCGAGGGCCGCGGGCGGCTGGTCCCGCCGCGGGCGGCGTCATTTTCGGGAAGAGTGTCCGCGGGGTAGCGGGACAGCGTGAGCTCGGGGAGGAAGACGACGGCGGCTCCCAGCCTGGCGGCGCGCCCGATGCCTTCGTCCAGTTCGGCGTGCAGGGCCGCGGCGTCCGGATGCCAGCGGTGCTGCACGACGCCGATCCGCAGCGCCGGCCGGCTGGACTGTGTTGTGCTGGACGGCGCGGTGCTGGACGATGCGGGGCTGGACGGCGTGGTGCGGGCCAGGGAGGGCGGGGTGTCGAGGGACGTGATTTCGATCATGGCTACTCCAGTGAGACGGGCGTCACATTAATGAACGTGGTTCATTTAGTTTGAGGGCGATAGCCTCGTGGGGCAAGACCTAATATGAATAAAGTTCATTTATTTATTCGGGGCGAAACCCGCGCCCTCCCCGTGCCGGCAGCCGGACCGCTACTGGACTACGGCGCGGACCTCCCCTCGGGGCGCGGGCCGTAAGGCCCTAGACCGTGGATTAGTCCCGGCAGAGTCTGGGGTATGACTCAAACGAACCCGGGGCCGGCCCCGGACATTAGGGCCGCCCAGCTCAAAGAACAGCCCACGGCGGTGGTGCATGAGACAGTTCCGATGAATGCGTTGCGGGATTTTTTCGGCCGTGCCTTCGCCGCCGTCATGGGTGCGGTGCAGGAGCAGCATGTCCAGTTGGCCGGGCCCCCGTTTGCGCTGTACCGCGGCACGCCGACGGACGTCGTCGACGTGGAAGCGGGGTTCCCCCTCGCCGCGCCTTTCACGAACCCCAGTGGCGCGGACACGGCGGTTGTGGCCGGCACCCTCCCGGCAGGCCCGGCCTACGAGGCGATGCACACCGGTCCCTACGAATCACTGCAGCGTACTTACGGCGCGATCATGGCGCGGATGCGGCAGGACGGCGCGAGCCCGGGGGGAGCGATGTGGGAGTACTACCTCACCGACCCCGGCGTCGAACCCGATCCAGCGAAGTGGCAGACGCTGGTGGTCTGGCCGGTCGACTGAAATGCCGCACCTGAACTGCCCGGCCGCCGCGCGGAGGGCTCCCGTCCGGGGGCCGCTGCCCGGGTTTCCAGGGCCCGTCCGACTCATTCTGTCTGATAGGCCACACTATTGCTCAACTCCCTGCATAATGTCCTAAACTGCTTCACTGAGGTGCCTGAAATGGCGCTGCGCAGCAACGAAAGTGAACCCCGATATGGCTACCGATTACGACGCCCCACGCAAGACAGAAGAAGAATCTCCCGCTGAGTCGCTGGAGGCCCTTCAGGCGTCCCGCGGCGGCGGCGCGCAGACCGCTGTGATCGACGTCGATGAGAACGACACCGCTGAAGGCATTGATCTTCCCGGTGCGGATCTGTCCGGCGAAGAGCTGACGGTCATTGTTGTTCCGGAGCAGTCCGATGAATTTACCTGCTCCTCCTGCTTCCTGGTCCGTCACAGGTCCCAGGTGGCCCTTGAGAAGAACGGCATGAAGTACTGCCGCGACTGCGAAGGCTAAAACCTTCCGGCAACAGCCAGGCCGTACGAAGCGCCGGACCCGCGAGGGTGCCGGCGCTTCGCCGTTCCCGGCCACGCCTGCGGCTGACAGTGTTATCTGTTCGTGAACGATCTTCACGAGAGGTGTCCGTGCAATCCGTCCGTGACCAGCAGCGGGCCACGCTAACGGTTGGGCGCCGAAACTGCGGAGGACCTCGCCCGCCGGCCTTGGCCCGCCTACGCTGAAAGCGTCTGACCTGCGCTGACTGTTCCGCCAGCCCAAGGGTCAGGCAGCACCAGGGGGTGGCGGGCTTGAAGAAGACCCAGTTGAAGAAGATCCAGTTGAAGGTCAACGCGTTGCTCGCGGCTGTGCTGATGGCCGCAGGTCTCGGGATTCTTGCGCCGGCGCCTGCTGCCGCAGACCCGTACTGCGGACAGGCCTGGGGGTCGCTGGTCAAAACGGATCCGGCCATGAGCCAGGCCAAGGTGGTGAACGTTCGGACCGGTCAGCACTACTGCTTTGACCGGCTGGTCATTGACCTCAACGGCCCCGTGGCCGGCTACACCGTCCGCTACGTACCCGCGGTGGTGCAGGACGGGTCCGGCCTGCCGGTTCCGCTGCGGGGCCAGGCCTTCATTCAGCTTACGGTCAATGCGCCCGCATATGACGACGCCGGCAATCCCACCTACAACCCGCCGAACAAGAATGAACTGGCTGACCTGGCCGGCTACCAGACCTTCCGGCAGGTGGCGTGGGCGGGCAGCTTCGAGGGCTATTCGACCATGGGCCTGGGGGTCCGCGCCCGGCTGCCGTTCCGGGTCCTGGCACTGCCAGGTCCGGACTCCGGATCCCGCCTCGTGGTGGACGTGGCGCATTTCTGGTGAAGCGCAGGGCAGGCTGGTGAGGCGCAAGGCAGGGCTGGTCAGGCGCAACGCAGTGCGCGCCTTGCCGGGCGGGTCGGCTAGAGGGAGTTGAGTTCGGCCCGGAGCGGGTAGTCCCGGCCGTCGAGCACCAGCTGGGTGCAGCGTCCCGTGGCGCGGTTCAGAACGATCGGGGCCATGAGGTTGACGGTCGTGGAGCCGGGGGAGTGGTTGACCACGACCAGTACCTGGGGGGCCGCCTGCTCGTCGAGTTCCAGGGCCTCCAACGAAGCTGCCGGGACCGGCGGAGCGTAGCTCGGTGCAAACACGGCCGCATCGGCCAGGAATAGCCGCACCGGACTGGAACTTGCCTCCAGGGCGTACAGTCCGGCCGCGCCCTCGACGCTCCGCAGCGCGAAATCGTGCAGCTCCTCGAAGCCAGGCATGGGTGTGGTGAATGTGAGGGGCAGGCTGGCGACCGGAGTGTCCATGACCGGGGTGCTCACCGCAGGAAGTCCATCAGGGTGGGCTGAAGCACCCGGGCCGTCGCCGCGAGGGCCACCTGGTAGTTGGTTTCCTGAAGCTTCAGGTCCATGATGACGCTGCCGAGATCTGCCTTTTCAATGCCCATCTTCTGTGCATCCAAGGTGGCCTCCAGTTCGGTGTTGACGTTGCCGGCGCGTTCCAGCTGCACCTGCCGTGTTCCTATTTCAGCACGCCCGCTGACGATGTTCTTGAAAGACGCCTGCAGGTTGGTGAGGTTCACGGTGGCATCCTCGCCTTTGCGCAGGGATTCGATGGTCTTGGTGACGGCGTCGAAGACGGAGCCGGAGCCGCTGCCGAAGATCGCGGCGCCGTCCGCGTCGACCCGGACGGTTCTGTCGGCACTGATGCGCCGTTCCACTGAACCACCCGTGACGCCGTTGAAAACCGGGGGAGTTCCGGTGTCTCCGGGGATGCTCGGGTCAGCCGGGATGGCCGGGCTGAAGGCTGTCGCCGCGTCCGAACTTCCAGCAAAAATGTTCCGGCCAAGGTGCTTGCTGTTGGCGGTTGAGAGCAGATCCTTGTTCAGCCCTTCGAGCTCGACGGCGATCGCGTCCTTGCCCGCCTGGTTGAGCGCGCCGTTGCCGGCCTGGACCGTGAGGTCGAGGATGCGGTTCATGACGTTGGTGGCCTGGCTGAGGGCGGAGTCGGCCGCGTTGAGCCAGCTGGCGCCGTCGTCGATGTTCCTGCCGTACTGTGCGTTGGCGGCGAGCCGCGCGCGCGTATCGAGAGCCTGCGCCGTGGCGGCAGGATCATCGGACGGGCGTGAGATCTTGTCCAGCGTGGTGGCCTTTTCCTGCAGCTGGGCCAGCTTGGACTGCTGGGCCTGCAGGGTCCGCTGGGCGGCCGCGGTCATGGTCAGATTGGTTACCCGGTTCAGCATGTCTACCTTCCTACCAGTCCGGTGCGGTTGATCAGGACGTCCAGGGCTTCGTCCACAGCCGTCATGACACGGGCCGCGGCCTGGTAAGCGTGCTGGTTGGTGAGCAGGCTGACGTTTTCTTCGTCCAGGCTGACAGACGCCTGCGAGGCGCGGTTGGACTGGGCGGAGATCTCCGCTGCCGAGCTCAACGCTTCATGCTGCTGGGCACCGCGTGACTGCACCCCGATCCCGGTGACGATGTTTGCCCAGGCGCTGTCCGGAGACCCCGGCCCAGTGCCAAGCTGTGAGATTTTGTCGGCGAGGCTGCCGTCCAGGTTCCCCGCACCCGCCACGCCGACCGCGATCTCCGCGGCGGCCTTGGGCACAACGGCGAGAGCGAGGGCGGCGGGGCCCGCGGCCGGCGGGTCGAAGAAGTTGCCGGACGAGGTGCCGTCAGAGGTCCGTCCGCCGAAGTGAAGGGCATTGACCGCGTCCCGCAGGTCGCCGGCGAACTTGTTCAGGGACTGTGCGGCCGAGTCGATGGCGCCGCCGTTCGCGGCAGGGGCCAGGACGGACAACGCGCCGGCGATTTCCCCGTCGGCGACGGCGATTGCCGCACCCGGCCGGTCCGCCCACTCAAGCTGCACGGCTGTGCCGAGTTTGTCCGCAGTCTGGCTTCCGGAGAGGGCGAGTGCCCGGACGGAGCTGCCCATCACGAGGGCGTTTCCGCCGACGTGGACATCCACAGTGCCGTCGGCCTGTTCCCTGACCGTGCCGCCAGTCAGCCGGGAGATGGTCTCGGTGAGCTTGGCCCGCGCATCGATCAGCTCGTTGGCCGATCCTCCCGCGGCGAGGGTGGAGCGGATGCTGGTGTTGAAGGCGGCCACCTGCGTGGCGGCGGCATTGACGGCGTCCACGGCGCCTTGGGCCTGGCCGCGGACGCTGCTCCACTGGCCCTCAAGGGAGCGGTAGGACGAGGAGACCTTGGTGGCGAGCTCGTTGCCGGCCTGCAGGACCAGTCCCTTGGCGGCGGAGTCGTCGGGCTGGTTGGCGGCGCCTTGCCAGGCCGACCAGAAGCCCTGGAGCGCGGTGGAGATGCCGTTTTCGCCGGGTTCCTGAAGGATGCCTTCTATCCCTTGGAGTGCCGAGGACCGGGCGCTGGCGTAGCCGGACTGGGCCGCCGTCGAGCGGACGCTTCCGTCAAGGAAGCTGCTGCCCAGGCGTGCGATGCCGTCCACGGAGACGCCGTTCCCGGCCTCGGGACGGCCCGAGCCGAACAGGCCCTGCGCGGGAGCCGCGATCGAAGACTGCTGGACGCGCTGCCGGGTGTAACCCTCGGTGGCGGCGTTGGCAATGTTCTGCCCGGCCACGTTCATGCCCTGCTGGGCGGCGGTCAAGCCACGGTAGGCGGTGTTCAGGGCGCCGAAGGTACTCATGGTCGCTTCCTTAGAATTGCTTGTCGAAAATACGCGAGGCTGCAGTTTCCCCGGTCTTGCCCTGGGCGTCATAGGTGCCGGCCGCAGCGGTGGGCCCCAGATCCGCGAGGGATTCCTGGGTGGAACGGACCGCGGAGCGCAGGTACTGCTCGTTCGAGTCGCGCAGTTCCTTGATCAGTGTCGTCTGGTGGGTTAACGCCGTCAGATGAGCCGTGAGGATTTCGGACCAGGCGCCTTCCGGCGCGGCAGCGGCGAGTTCACCCAGGGACGCGTCAGTGGGCAGCCCCCAGGTTTCGGCCACGACGGCGGCTTCGATGGTGCGGGCGAGGCTCGCCTTGGAGAGGTGTTCCAGCACCTGCTCGACTTCCTTGGTGCCGTGGGGAAGCCAGCGCGATTTGCCGGCGGTAAGCAGCAGTTGCTCTTCCTCCAGCTTGAAGGTGAGAACGTCCAGGAGTTCACGCTCCCGCCACAGCAGGGCTGAAAGTTCGTGGATGGCCATGGTCCGGACGGCTCCCTCATGTGTGAATGGTGCAAATGACTGGTGCGGTGGTGCCGGGGCTTCGGTTTCATCGTGCGGACGATTAAGCCTCCAGCAGGGTTCGTAGAAACTATCGGCAGGGGCGCAGGATTCGTTAGCGGCAATATGGCTGATAACAGGCGGGGCCAGGCGGGGCGTTGAACTGAAAACTCTTTTTGGAATCTTCCTTACGTGTGCTGGCCAAATGGCGATAACTACTTCTGAAGGCCCACGGATGGGCCATCGCACATCGTCCCAATCATGGAGGAAACATCATGGGAATGCAGATCAACACCAACATGGCTGCGAACAACGCTTACCGCAGCCTCAGCAACACACAGACCGACCTGTCCAAGTCGCTGGAGAAGCTTTCCAGCGGCCTGCGCATCAACCGCGCCGGTGACGACGCGGCCGGCCTGGCAATCTCCGAAGGCCTGAAGTCCCAGATCGGCGGCCTCACGGTTGCTTCCCGCAACGCCCAGGACGGCATCGGCCTTGTCCAGACCGCTGAAGGCGGCCTGAACCAGGCTCACTCCATCCTGCAGCGTCTGCGCGACCTGGGTGTCCAGGCCGCTAACGACACGAATAACAACGAATCCCGCGCGGCTATCAAGACTGAAGCCACCAGCCTCGTGAACGAACTTGGCCGTATCTCTGGCGGGACCGACTTCAACGGCACCAAGCTGCTCAACGGTGACAACACGAAGCTGAGCATCCAGGTCGGTGCCAACGGCGACGCTGATAGCCAGATCGCCGTTGACCTGTCTGGTGCGAATGTCAAGGCGATTGCTACCACGCTGAACCTTGGCGCGTTGGCAAGCGGGGGCAGCACCTTCGACATCGCGGATGCGACTGCCCTTGCAGGCGCAGCAACCTTCACGTCAACGAAGGACGGCGTCGTTACGACAGTTACGACCGCTGACTTGGGCAGCTCGTTCACGAGTGTCGAGGGTTACGCCGATGCACTGCGCGGTGACGCCGACTTCTCCGCCAAGTTCACCGTTTCCGTTGAAAAGGATGCCAATGGCGCCGGCACCGGCATCGTCGTTCAGGCCAAAGACGGCGGAACGCTGCTCGACGCCGACAACGGCACCGCAGGTACCGGCCTCGCCGCTGGAGCCGAGACGGCTTCCGTCGGTACGGGCCTCGACTTCACCAGTGCCACCAAGGCCCAGGCTTCCATCAAGTTGATCGACCAGCAGATCATCGCGGTCTCCACGGCCCGAGCAGACCTGGGTGCTACCCAGAACCGCCTCGAGTCGGCTGTGCAGACGATCAACGTTGCCAAGGAAAACCTGACGGCTTCCAACTCCCGTATCCGCGACACGGATATGGCTGAGGAAATGGTCAAGTTCACCCGCAACAACATCCTGTCCCAGGCCGGCACCGCAATGCTGGCCCAGGCAAACCAGTCCAACCAGGGTGTTCTGCAGCTCCTGCGCTAAACCACGGCGGGAAGCGATCACTCCGGTGACTTCCGCTAAGTAGTTCAGCCGCACGTGGCGCCCGGGGAGAGAATTCTTCTCCCCGGGCGCTGCGCAGTACCACCAGCCATTACTGATTCAGCCGGCCATTGTTCTAAGGAGTTGTAGGCATGGGACTTTCTATCGACGGACTTTCCAGCGGTTTGGACACCACTGCCCTGATCAACTCCCTGATGGCCGTGGAAGCCATCCCGCAAAGCCTCATCAAGAACAAGGCCGCGACTGTCCAAACCGGCATCTCGGCCCTGCAGGGACTCAATACCGCCGTCGCGGACCTCGCAACGAAGGCCGGCAAGCTCTCCGACCCCATGAGCATGGAACTGTATTCGGCCTCGAGCAGCTCCACCAAGGTCTCCACCACGGTCAGTACCGGGGCGAAACCCGGGGCGGTTGATTTCACCGTCTCCCAGCTGGCCCAGACCCAGGTCTCCGTTAGCAAGAACCTCGCCGCGTGGCCGTACACCACCATGACGGTCACCGGTGAAGGCGGCCAGGCCGTCACCGTCACTCCGCTCACGTCCTCCCTGGACGACGTCGTTTCCGCCGTGAACCTCTCCGGCGCCGGCATTGTCGCATCGAAAGTTTCCGTGGGCGGCGGTGAATACAGGCTGCAATTTGCCTCGTCCAAGACCGGCGTCGCGGGCGGGTTCAGCATCGCCGATCCGGACGGCACCGCTGGACTGACAGAAGTGCAGCCTGCGCAGGATGCGCAGATCAAGCTGTGGGCGGGAACAGCTGCGGAAGCGACGCTCAACTCCGCCACCAACACCTTCGCGGATGTCCTGAACGGAGTCTCGATCACCGTCTCCGAGGTCTCTGCCGCTCCCACACGCGTCACCGTTGCCCGTGACAACGCCCAGATCAGCAAGGCCGCCTCTGACCTGATCAACTCCGTCAACGGAGTCCTGGCGCAGATCGCGACCAAGAGCGCCGTGGTCAGCAGCACCGACGCCTCCGGCAACCCGGTGACTTCAGGCGGCGTGTTCACCGGGGACAGTACCGTCCGTACCGTCAACGCCGCGATCCTGGCCGCTGCGTCCCAGCCCCTGAACGGAAAATCGCCGTCCGAGCTTGGCATCAGCGTCACCAAGACCGGGACGATGGAATTCGACGCCACCAAATTCGGCGACGCCCTGGCGAAGGACCCGGCCGGGACAATGGCGGCCGTGGCCACCATCGCGGGCCGCGTGGCGGACGCCGCCAAGCAGGCCTCCGATCCCTCCACTGGGCTGCTCAGCACCAAGATCAAGGGACAGCAGTCCACCGCGAAGGACTACACCGACCAGATCGCCGATTGGGACGACCGCCTGGAAATGCGCCGGACCACGCTGCAGCGGACCTACTCCGCGCTGGAGGTCGCTCTCAGCGGCATGAAAGCGCAGTCGTCCTGGCTGTCCTCCCAACTCGCAGGACTCTCTTCAGGAAGCTCTTCATCATGACTCTGACCTCCTTCGGCGGCGGCTACGGCAATGCCGGCCAGCGGAACCAGTACCTCGCGGACTCGGTCCTGTCGGCTCCGCCGGCACGCCTCCTCACCATGCTCTACGACCGTCTCCTGCTGGACCTGGGCCGGGCGGAAACGGCGCAGCACGCTGCCGACTGGACCGCCGCGTCGGAAAACCTGCTGCACGCCCAGGCCATCGTGTCCGAGCTGTCCTCCTCGCTGAAGGTCGACGCGTGGGACGGAGCCAACGGGCTGCTGGGGGTCTACAACTACGTCTCCACGGCACTGACCAACGCGAACATCCAGCGGGACGCGGCGCTGACCCGGGAAGCGATCGAACTCCTGGAGCCCCTGCGGCAGACCTGGCACGAGGCCGCCGCCGCGGTACCCGTGCCCGCAACCCCCGCGGCGTTTCCCGCCGCAGCTCCAGCCGGTTTCCCGGCAGCAGGGGCCTGGAACACCGGGCCCGGAACAGGCGGCGGGAGTCTCGGCTTTGGCTGAACAGGCTTACTCGGATATCGGCCCAGGGAGAGCCGGACCCAACGACGCCGATTCGTCCCTTCCCGGCAAGATCCCTGAAGACACCACCCTGGCCGCCTGGATGGCCGTCCTGGATGTGCTTGAAATGGCGGTGCAGGCCGCCGAGCGGACCCTGAAGGATCCGCTGGGCCCGCTCGCCGCCCCCGCGGGATCGGCGGCGGAACCCCGGCCGGAAAAGCGCTGGTCTCCGCCGTCGATGACCGGGCCGTTGCCGGCGACCGCCCGGCGTCGCGCCGTCGCACTGGCCGCCGCCCAGGAACGCGTTGCCCTTCGGCTGGAAGAGGCGCGGCTGGGAGTCGCCCGGCAGCTGCAGGCGGTATCGTCAGTGCCCGGCGTGGGGGAGTCCGCCGGAGCCCTGTACCTGGATGTCAACGGCTAGGAATCCCGGGTTCCAAAACATCTGAAATCCTCTCCTGATTTCACCTAACGCGGCGCTGAGCAGTGCCGATAACCACTGTAAGAGCACGGATCGCTCGATTACCGGCCACGGATCGGCCACCCCCCACCTTTCCCAGGCAGGACTCTGTGCTCGAATCCGTGACTTCCGCCGCCCTGGCCAGCGCCATGGACGGGCTGGCACTGCGCCAGCGGACCATCGCGAACAACATCGCGAACGTCAACACGCCGAATTACCATGCGAAGCGCGTCAGCTTCGAGGACGCCCTCGCAGCGTCGGTGCAGTCCGGGAACGGCCGCGTCCAGGCAACCACGGCGGAATCCCTGGAGCCCACCCAACTGAACGGCAACAACGTCAACCTGGACACCGAGACCCTGTCCAACATCGACACCGTGCTGCGGTTCCAGTTCGCCGCCCGCGCCGTCAACACCGAGTTCACCGCCGTCCGCTCCGCCCTGAGGACCAGCTGATGACCTTCGACATGATCGGCATCGCCGGCTCCGCCCTGACTGTCCACCGCAAGTGGCTCGATGCCGTCTCGGACAACCTCGCCAACATGAACAACGCCTCTGCCACGTCCGGCCCGGCCTTCCAGGCCCGGTACGTCGAGGCCGCAGAAGGCTCGCAGGGCTCGGGCGTGTACGTCAAAAGCACCCAGCTCGGCAACGCCGAGGGCAGGATCGTCTACCAGCCGGACCACCCGCTGGCGGACGCCAACGGCAACGTGAAGTACCCGGACATCGACATGGCCGAACAGATGGGCGCGCTCATCATCGCCCAGCGCGGCTACCAGGCCAACGCGCAGGTAGTGGACCGCGCCCGCGAAACCTACATGGCCGCCCTCGAGATTGGACGCTCCTAATGACTGTCGGCCCCATCGCCCCCGTCCAGGGCGTCCTTCCCACAAGCTACGTCGCAGGCGTGGACCCAGCCGCGTCCCCCGTTGCCGGCACCGACGGCTCCGCCTTCGCCACCTCCCTCACCGGGGCGGTGGATAACCTCCAGCAGCTGCAGTCGACGTCGAACCAGCTGGCTGTGTCCGCCGTGACCGGCAACCTGGATGACATCCACAACGCCACGCTTGCCGCGACCCGGGCCCAGGTGACGCTGGAGCTCATGGCCACCATGCGCAACAAGGGCGTTGACGCGTTCAACGAGATCATGAGGATGCAGGCCTGATGCCTCCGCAGATTACCGCTTTCTTCCAGCGCTTCGGCGCGGGCCTGAAGAGCTTCACCGCCGGCCAGCGCACCATCGCCGTGATCGGCGCTGCCCTGCTGGTGGTGGGCATCGTTGCCCTGTCCGCCTGGCTTACCCGCCCGGTGCTGACCCCGCTGTTCTCCGGCCTGCAGACCACCGACGCCAACGGCATCGTCGAACAGCTCCGCAAGGACAACGTTCCGTACGAGCTCAGCGACGGCGGATCCACCATCCTGGTGCCGCAGGACAAGGTCTACGACGAACGCCTCAAGGCAGCGGCCGCGGGCCTGCCGACTGCCGCCGCCACCGGCTACTCCCTGCTGGACAAGATGGGCGTGACGTCCTCGGAATTCCAGCAGTCCGTCACGTACAAGCGCGCCCTCGAGGGCGAACTTGCCAGCACCATCTCCGCCATGGACGGCGTGAAGACCGCCGCCGTCCGGCTCGCCATCCCCGAGAAAACAGTGTTTGTGTCCAAGGCCCCGGACACCACCGCGTCGGTGTTCATCGAGACCGACGCCGGCGCCGCGCTGACCGGTGACAAGGTGCAGGCGATCGTCCACCTGACCTCCGCCGCCATCGAAAACCTCAAGCCCTCCAACGTCTCCGTGGTCGATTCGCAGGGCAACGTGCTCTCCACCGTCGGCGGCGGGACCGCAGGATCGTCCACCAAGCAGGCCAGCGACTACCAGCAGCGCACCTCCGACGCCGTCCGCGCCGTCATGGACCGCGTGGTGGGCCCGGGCAACTCCACCGTCGCCGTCGCCGCCGACGTGACCGGCGAATCGGCGCAGCAGAAGAGCGAGACCTTCTCCAATGCCAAGGGCGCCCTGCCGCTCAGTGAGTCGTCGAAGACCGAGAAATACACCGGAACCGGGGGAGGCGCCGCGGGCGTCCTCGGCCCGGACAACATCGCTGTTCCCGGCGGCACGAGCGGCAACGGCAACTTCGATTCCTCCACCGAAACCAAGAACAACGCGGTCAACAAGGTCACCGAGGACCGGACCATCCCGGCCGGTGCCATCAAGCGGCAGACCATTTCCGTCGCCGTCAGCCAGGCCGCCGCCGGCGGCCTGAACCTGGCGTCGCTGAAGAACCTCGTCACCTCCGCAGCCGGGGCCGACACCGCGCGCGGCGATATTGTCACGGTCGAGGTTGTGCCGTTCAGCACCGCAGCCGCCGACGACGCCGCCAGGGCGCTCGCCGAGGCCCAGGCCAACGCCGAAGCCGAGAAGCAGGCCGCGTTCTTCGGAACCCTCGTCACCGCAGGCAGCATCCTGCTGGGCCTGCTGATCCTGGCCCTCGTGGTCACGATCATCCTGCGGCGCCGCCAGAAGCGCGAGCCCGTGGACCTCGGCGAACGCCTGGACCTGGAGATCATGCCGGTGGCCCCGCCTGTGGTGGCCCTTCCGCCGGCGACGTCGGCGATCCCGATCACCGCCCTGCCCCCGCTTCCGGGCCCGAGCACCGAACAGCTGGAATCCGAGCGCCGCCGGTTTGAAATCGACAGCATGGTCGCCGCCAACCCGGAACGGGCCGCTGACTACCTGCGCAGCCTCATGGATGACAGGCAACCGGCATGAAAACAACCGATACGCCCCTGACCGGAACCCAGCGCGCCGCCGTCGTCCTGATGCAGATGAGCCCCGAGAACGCCGCCAAGGTCATGGCCCAGTTCACGGATACCGAGGCGGAGGAGATTGCCGGGGAGATCGTCAAGCTCCGGAAGGTGGACTCGGACGTCACTGAGCAGATCATGAAGGACTTCCACCAGGCCGCGCAGACAGCCACGCGCCAGGCCCGCGGCGGGCGGGAACTCGCCGAAGGCCTGCTGGAGGCCTCCTTCGGCTCGGAGAAGGCCGCCGGGCTCATCAACCGCCTGACTGTCAATATGGCCGGCAAGTCCTTCGAGTTCCTCGAAGACATCGAACCCGTGCAGATCCTGGCCCTGATCGACGGCGAACTGCCGCAGACCATCGCCCTGGTCCTCGCCCACCTCAGCCCGCGCAAGGCCTCGGCCGTGATGTCCGGGCTGCCCGGCTCGCTGCGCGCCGACGTCGCGCTCAGCATCGCCACCATGGGATCCGGTGCGCCCGAGGCGATCGGGATCGTCGCCGACACCCTCAAACTCCGCGGCGGCGCAGCCGTGTCCCAGCAGGCCTCGAAGGTGGTGGGCGGCATCCAGCCGCTGCTGGAGATCATCAACCGGACCGACGCCGGCACGGAACGGTCCGTGCTGGACGGCCTGGACCTGCTCGATCCCGACCTCGCGGTGGAGATCCGGGCCCAGATGGTGACGTTCGACGACATCGTGAAGCTGGAACGCCGCGACGTGCAGCTGGTGCTGCGCGGACTCGACGCGGCCGTCCTGGCGATGGCGATGAAGGGCGCCTCCGAGCCGGTCCTGGAAACCATCACCACGAACGTCTCCGGACGCAACCTGGAAATCCTCGAATCCGAGATCGCCGCTCTGGGACCCCTGCGTGCCTCGCAGATCGAAGAGGCCCGTGCCGCCGTCGTCCGGTCGATCCGCGAGCTCGAGGCCGAAGGCCAGATCACCATCCAGCGCGGGGACGAAGAAGACTATGTCTACTGACAACGGCGCGGGCCTCAACGCCCCGGCGCGCGTCGTCTTCCCGTCGCTGCGGGCCAACGGCCCGGCCGCCGAACAGGCCGGCTATACCGAAGGCCACGCCGCGGGCTACGCCGCCGGTGTGCGCGCGGCAGCGAAAGAACAGCGCCGTTGGCGGGACCGGATGGCCGCCGAGCAGGCTGCCTCCCTGGCCGCCGGACAGCAGGACCTGGACCGCGCCGTGCGCGCCCTCGCCGTCGCCAGGACAGACTTTGCGCACCGCAACGTCCAGGCGCTGCAGGACGCCGAGGAAATCCTGGCCCGCACGGCGCTGGAACTGGCCGAGGCCATCCTCGGCTATGAACTGGCCGAAGGCACCCGAACCGCCCGGGCCGCCCTGGCCCGCGCCCTCTCCGGGAATGACTCCGCCACGGTACTGGCAATCCGGCTGCACCCGGCGGACATCGACGTCCTCAGCCGGGAAGGCCAGGAACTGCCCGCCGGGCTGCCTCTGATCGCGGACCCCTCCCTGGGCCGCGGCGACGCGAAGGTCGAATACCAGCAGGGCTGGTTCGACGCCAGCCTCCGCACCGCCCTGGGGCGTGCCCGCGCGGCGCTGCTGGGAGAGGCAGCGTCGGCAGAGGGCCCGCTGGGAGATGCACTGCTGGGAGGCGCCATGCCGGGAGACTCCGGCCAGGCCGAATTCGATGCCGGCGCCTACCGGGGCCAGGCATGATCGCCGAGTGGCGGCCGATGGGCGCCGACTATGCCGCCGCGCTGGCCGCGGCCGCCCCGCAACGCGTCGGCGTCGTCACCTCGGTCATCGGGCTGGGCCTGGAAGTGTCGGGTCTGGACTGCGCCCTTGGTGACCTCGTGACCGTAGGCGAGAACCCTGGCCTTGACGCCGAAGTCGTCGCGGCGCTGGACGGCTCCGTGCGCTGCATGCCTCTGGGCCGGCTGGCCGGGGTAGCTGCCGGTGACCCGGTGCGCGCCAAAGGCAGCGCGGTATTGGTCCCCACCGGGCCGGGCCTGTTCGGCCGGGTCCTTGACGGCCTCGGGCGCCCGATCGATGGCAAGGGTCCGCTGCTCAGCGGACCGCGCGTGCCGATCGACAACGAGGCACCGAACGCCATGAAACGCGCCCGCATAGACACCGCGCTGCAGACCGGCGTGCGCGTCCTGGACACCATGACGACGCTCGGCAAGGGCCAGCGCATGGGCCTGTTTGCCGGCTCCGGAGTCGGCAAATCCTCCCTGCTCTCGATGATCGCCCGCGGAACCGATGCCGAAGTCTCGGTGATCGCCCTCGTAGGCGAACGCGGCCGCGAAGTCCGCGAGTTCCTCGAAGACGACCTCGGCGCCGCCGGCCTGGCGCGCTCCGTGGTGGTCGTCGCCACCTCCGACGAACCCGCCCTCATGCGCATGCGCGCCGCCTTCACCGCCACCCGCATCGCCGAGTCGTTCCGCGACCAGGGCCAGGATGTGGTTCTCATGATGGACTCCCTGACCCGGGTGGCCATGGCGCAGCGCGAAATTGGCCTCTCGGCCGGCGAGCCCCCTGCCACCCGCGGCTACCCGCCGTCGACCTTTTCCATCCTGGCCCGGCTGCTGGAGCGCGCCGGCACGGCCGAAACCGGCTCCGTTACCGGCATCTACACCGTGCTGGTGGACGGCGATGACCATAACGAGCCCATCGCCGACGCCGCCCGCTCCATCCTGGACGGCCACGTGGTGCTGGACCGCAAACTCGCCGTCACCGGGCACTTCCCGTCCGTGGACGTGCTCGGATCCGTATCCCGGGTGGCCAGCAAGGTCAATTCCCGGCCACACCTCGACGCCGCCGCCACGCTCCGCCGGGTCCTCGCAGCCCGCAAGGCAGCGCAGGACCTGATCGATGTCGGCGCCTACCAGGCCGGGACCAACCCGCTGGTGGACGCTGCGCTGAACCACGAGCAGGACGTCAGCGGTTTCCTCCAGCAGCCGATGGACGAATCCACGGCCCACCCCGAGTCCTGGCAACGGCTCGGCCACCTCACTTCGATCCTGGGAGCAGCAGCATGAACCGCGAATTCTCACTGGCTGGCCTCCTGCGCCTCCGCCAGCTCCAGCAGGATCAGGCGGCAACCGGGCTGGCGCGCGCCCGCTCACGTTCCAGCTCCGTCCGGGTCCGCGAAGCCGCCGCCCGCCGCGAACTTGCCGCCACGGATGACCCCATCTCCAGCTCGGCCTCCCTGCGCGCCGTCGCCGCCGCCCGGTCATCCGCGCACAGCATGCTCGCGGACCTGCAAAACCTCACCCACCTTGCCGAGGCCGAGGAAGCCAATGCCCGCGCCGAGTTCATCGCTGCCCGCACAAGGTCCGTGGGGCTGGAAAAACTGCAAGCCCGGCACGACGCCGAGGTCAACTCCGCGGACCTGCGCGCCGAACAGTCGGCCCTCGATGAGATCGCCTCGACCCTCTGGCACCGCGATGAGCAGCAGGTGAAGCCATGAGCATGACTGAGGCGATCGGCCGGATGCAGGGCATCCAGTCGATGATCGCGGAATTGAGCCGGCCTGCGGCCGCGGAAACCAGCGCAGCCGCTGCCAAGGCCGCAGCTGCGACCTCGCTCGCGACCGCGACCGGCACCGGCGACTCCGCCACATTCACCCAGGCACTTGCCGCGGCACTGGGCGGCAACGGCGCAACGGATGCCGCCTCCCTGACGGACAGCCTGGGCCTGGGCACCTCACTGGGTACGTCACTTGGTCTGGGCGGCACAACGGCGGCCGGGCCCGCCGTGCTCACCGGCGCCCAGGCAGCCGGAGCCGTACACACCGGTGGGGCCGCGACGGGCAACGACGTGGTGGCAGTGGCGAAGAAGTACATCGGTGTTCCCTATGTGTGGGGCGGCACCAATCCGGCCTCCGGCATGGACTGCTCCGGCTTCACCCAGCGGGTCTTCAAGGACCTCGGCGTGGAGCTTCCCCGCGTGGTGAGCGACCAGATGCGGCAGGGCACCCCGGTGGCGTCCCTCGCCGAAGCGAAACCCGGAGACCTCCTGGTGAGCTTCGGTGGCAACCACATTTCCATCTACCTGGGCAACGGCAAGGCGATCGACGCACCCGTGCCGGGCAAGACCATCCAGATCCGCGATGCCTGGGAGCAGCAGTCCAACCTGACCTCCATCCGGCGCATCGTGCCCGCAGGGGCGGGATCATGAAGGCGGCATCGACGGAGCTTCCGGCCGCGCTGGGAGCGCCCATCCGGGCGGCCCGGCAGGGCGCGGACCCGCGGCCCGGCACCGAAAACGGAAACACAGCAGCCGCGTCCTTCGACTCGGTCCTCAACGACGTCCAGGTCGCAGCGGGCAACAGCACCGGGGCAGAGCCGGGCGCCGCTAAGGCCGTGCCGGCGGCCGATGACACGGCGGCCGAACTGCCGCAGCCCGACGGCGGCACGGACCCCGCTTCGCTGCGCGGCACCGCTGCGAACACTGCGACGCCGGCCGACGCTGCTTCCGGGGCCGCGCCGGGGACCGACGCTGCTTCGTCAGGCAGCGCCAGCCTCGTGGCCCAGTTCGGCCCGGCCCCTTACGTTCCGGCCCCGTACGTTCCAGCCCCGTACGTTCCAGCCCAGTACGGCACGGCCGAATTCCCGCCGGCCCAGTTTGTCTCCTTTGCACAACGTGGTCAGGGTGGTCAGGGTGCGCTGCCCGGACAGTCGACGCAGGCCGTTGCCCCGCCGTCGAACAGCATCGATGGTTTCCGCACTGCCGCGCCGGCAGCCACGGCGTCCGCGACCCCGGCGGGTCTTCCCGACGAAGTGCCGGCAGACGCCGCGCAGGCCGCGGCCGTCGCGACCCCCGCCGTCGCGACCCCGGGATTGGCCGCAACGCGGCGCCAGACTGCGGACGCCGTCCCCGCTGGGACGATGCCGGACGGTAAGCCGAGCGCAGTTGCGGCCTCGCAGACTGCGGGTGCGGTCCCGCTGGCCGGGCTCAAAGCCGGCGCCGGCCGGCCGGGCATCGGGCCGGTTCCTGCCCCGGCGGCTGCCCCCGTCAACGCCGTGGCCACCGCACCGGCTACAGTCGCTGCCGCGCCGTTGGCAACAGTCGCGGCCTCGCCGTTGGCCTCGACTGCCACCGGCGCCGCGGGGATCACCCCCGCGACCGGTCCGGTCCCGGTGCTCGGTGGACCGCCCGAGGCTGCACCGGCAGGGCAAACCCCGGCAGTCACCGTGCAGGCCGCCACCACAGCTTCGGCCGCCGCCGCGGTACCGGGCGGGGGAGCGGCGGCACAGACGGCGCCGGGACTTGGTTCCGATCAGAGTGCGTCGCCGGCGGCCAACACCGCGGCCGTGTCCGCGCGGGCGGTCAACGGGTCAGGCATCGCCGTCGTCGCTCCGTCCGCGCCCGGACAAGTGCCGACGGCGCCGACCCACGCGCCCGGCACCAGGCCCTCCAGTACCGTCCCGTCCGGCACCGCCCAGGCTGGCACCGGCTCCTCTACTGGAGCCACACCTGCACCCGCACCTGCACCTGCACCCGCACCTGCACCCGCACCTGCACCTGCACCCGCACCCGCATCTGCACCCGCACCCGTGTCTTTCCCCGCCGTCGTCCTGACGGAACCAGTCGCGGCACCGGTGCCCAACGCCGCCCAGGCTGCGTCCGATCCGGAAAGCGACGCCCCGGCGGCGGCCGCAATCCCCGTCCAGCCGACTGTGGCGACGGCAACCGTGGCCCAGCCAGTTCCCCAGCCCGCTGCCCAGGCCGCTGCGCAGCCGGCGTTCCAGTCCGCGTCCCCGCAGGCACCCCATTACGCGGCGCCCCTCCAGTCCCAGCTGGCCAAACCGCTTTTCACCCTCGTGGGGGCAACCCAAGGACAGCACATCATGACCCTCAAGGTCAGCCCGGAAGATCTCGGTCCGCTGACGGTCCGGGCCCAGATCGACGCCGCCGGTGTCCGGATTGAGCTCTTCGCCCCGGGCGACGCGGGACGTGAAGCGGTCCGCGGAATCCTGCCCGAACTCCGCAGGGAACTCCAGGGCGCCGGATTCGGGGCCAGCCTTGACCTCTCCGACCACAACGGTCCCGGGTTCGGACAGCACGGGACCCAGCACGGCACGGGCCAGGACCGGAACGGGACCGGCGGCCAGTTCGCCGCTGGCCGGGACCCCGGCGGCACCGGCTCCGGCCCGGGCGACCGGAACGGGCCGCGGCCCGGAAACCGCTGGGATGCGCTGGCCGATGATCAAGCCATCCGCACCGCCAGGCTGCTGAACGGCCCCCAGACCACCCTCGACATTCTTGTCTGACACGAAGGAACGCGACTTATGACGATTCAGCCGATCGCATCCCAGCCGGTAACGGCGGCGGGGGAGGCCACCCAGGCCTCTGCCGTGCGGACACCCTCGCAGACCATGGATGCCAACGTGTTCATGTCCCTGCTCGTGACGCAGCTCAAGAACCAGAACCCGAGCGCGCCCATGGACACCAACCAGATGATGAGCCAGACCCTCCAGCTCTCCATGATGGAAAAAATGACCGAACTGACCACCAGCAGCAAGGAGGGCTTCTCCCTCCAGATGCGGACGGCGGCGGCCCAGCTGATCGGACACTCGGTCGGCTACACCCTCGCGGACGGCACCACCGGGACCGGCGTCGCCAGTTCCGTCAGCTATGCGGGATCGGTTCCGTCCGTCACGATCGGAGACCTTTCCGTTCCCCTCGACTCCATCACCGGGCTTACCGCTCCGGCCGCTTCCTAACCAGTTCTTCACCCGTAGAAAGGCAGTTCCCATGCTCCGCTCGCTGTACTCCGGAATCTCGGGCCTCCGCGCCCACCAGACCATGCTGGACGTTACTGGCAACAACATCGCCAACGTCAACACCGCAGGCTTCAAGGCCTCCTCCACCCAGTTCCAGGACACCCTGTCCCAGCTGCAGCAGGGCGCCACCGGCCCGCAGGCCGCGACCGGCGGCAGCAACCCCGCGCAGATCGGCCTGGGCGTCCGGGTTGCCGGTGTCACCACCAACTTCTCCCAGGGCTCTTCGCAGAGCACCGGCCGGGCC
Source organism: Arthrobacter sp. 49Tsu3.1M3 (assembly GCF_900168135.1). Lineage (NCBI taxonomy): Bacteria > Bacillati > Actinomycetota > Actinomycetes > Micrococcales > Micrococcaceae > Arthrobacter > Arthrobacter sp. 49Tsu3.1M3. The sequence continues at coordinate 19,330 of NZ_FUZD01000027.1, read as the reverse complement.
ACCGACCTGATGATCTCCGGGGATGGCTTCTTCGTTACCAGCAAGGGCGGCAGCCAGCTCTTCACCCGCGCCGGCGCGTTCAGCCCGGACGCAGCCAACCAGCTGGTAAGCCCCGACGGCGGCATCCTCCAGGGCTGGACCGCCACCAACGGTGTGATCAACGCGGGTGGCCCCGTGGGCGACATTACGCTGAACCCCAACACCATGGTGGCCAAGAAGACCGACACGGTGACGCTGGACGGAAACCTGCCCAGCGACGCCGTCGACGGCACCAAGTTGGACCGCCTCGTCAAGGTTTACGACGCCGCCGGCACCGAACGCAGCGTGTCAATGACCTTCACCAAGGCCGGAAGCTCCTGGAACATCGCGGCCGACGACAACGGCACCACAGCCACCGGGTCTGTGACCTACACGAACGGCAAGCCCACCGCCGGCGGCAACGTCACCGTCAACGGCATCACCATCGATGTCTCCAAGGTTTCCGGCTACGCCGCCATGAGCTCGCTGACCGTCAGCGGCCAGAACGGTGCCCCCGTGGGCAAGCTCGAGTCCTACACGCTGGGCAGCGACGGCTCCCTGGTCGGGTCGTTCAGCAACGGCATCAAGCAGGTCCTCGCCAAGATCGCCCTCGCCAAGTTCACCAACCCGGCCGGCCTGGAGAAGGCCGGCGGCTCCTCCTACGTCGCAACCGGCAACTCCGGCGGCGTGCAGCTCGGCGCTGCGGGCGACCCCGGCCTCGGCACCCTGACCGGCGGCTCGTTGGAAATGTCGAATGTGGACCTGTCCCAGGAATTCACCAACCTGATCGTTGCGCAGCGCGGTTTCCAGGCCAACGCCCGCATCATCACAACCTCGGATGAGGTCCTCCAGGAACTGACCCAGCTCAAGCGCTAAAATTGCGGAACAACTGGCTGTCTCCTGCATGGCTGCCGCCGGTGGCCCAGGCTCTGCTTAAGTGCGGAGCCGGGCTGTCTCCTGTATCCCTGCCCGGGCCTGCGGAGCAATGTCTGCGGGCCCGGCCCGGGATCGACGTACGAGCTGCCGCTTGTTGGGTGGAGACGCAGAGGAGAACGCCGACACCGGTGCCCGGGTCTCTGGCGGGGCGGGCCGTTGCTGCGTGAGCCGCGTCTTCGTCAGTCAGGCAGGCATTTGGACCGTCGAAGCTCCAGCCGTGCGGCGGGCAAACGAAACCGGAAACAGAACGCACGGTACCAGACGCCTACAGCAGGCTTTCTGCGACAGGAGCCCACAGGTCCGCAGGCTGACAGTCAGTGGGGTGGACTTGGCGAAGACAACCTGGCAACTATTAGAGCAACGACGCCTTGAGCCCCCGGCGAAGTGCCGGACGCATCGATTGCTTGACACATCAGATAGCCTAATTTTGTCACCACACCCTTCCGCAGTTCCCTCTGGAGTCTCTGGCCGGGGGAGGAAGGATGACAAAGATGGCCGTGCCTCTGAGCCTGGCCTGTGAACTGAATAGCAGGGGTGCCGTCCCGCCTGCCCGCGCAGTTCATCGCGGCAAAATCCGCCGGAGTCGCAGCCGGTGCGGAGCGCTACGTCGCGAGCATACGCCCCGAAGCCGCTAGCGTGGCACCCCGGACTTCGAGGGTCAGGGTCATATACGGCGGCCCATGGGACCCGGACGTCCTAGCAGACGTGCTGGGCGAGCGCCCCCATGACCTCCGCCCGGTTCCGTCACCGGTCCTGACCGTTGACGGCTTGGTCGAAGAGGACGCCACAGCGTGGCTCGCCTATGTCTGCGCCAAAACCGGCGGGACCACGACCGCGAAATCGTATGCGGAAAGTCTCGCTGTATATGCGTCGTTCCTTCTTGACCGAAATTGTTCACTCCGCGGTGCCACCAACGCTCACATAGTCGCCTACGTCAAGTACCGTACGGTCGACGACGATACCCGGGTCTCCGGCAATACCTGGTACGGCGACCGAAACGTGATCAGGGGGTTTCATGAGTGGCTCCGCGAAACCCACGAAATAGAGCTGCCGTTCACCCTGGACGTCGTCCATACCCCCAACGGGCCGAAGCTCTCAATGCGGGAAGGACGAAATGTCGCCCGCAAGAGTGCCGACGGTACGCCTTTAGAACCCCCGTTGGTCGCGGAATTGCTGGCCGCGGCCTGGCGCGCGGGGCCAGACGGCCGGACTGTAGCGACCAACCGGACCGGGGGCCGGGACGCAGCCTTTATCAGTCTCGGTTTGGCCTGCGGTGCACGTGCCTACACCCTGACACATCTGACGATCTACGAACTTCCGGACCTGAGCCTGCCCGGGGATCTCATCGAAATGAGACTTCCCGGCGCAATCATGAAGAGGGGCCGGGAAGTCCGCCTGCCGGCCTTCCGTCACCACCTGCAACGGGTCCACGACTATAACCGTGGCGCGCGTCGCATGCTGCTGCAGGGTTGGGAGCCAAAGGATCCGATTTACGTTGCGGAACCCCCCACCCCCGGCTTCCGCGGAATCGTCGACACCAAAGGTATTGAACGGCCCTTTAATTCCATGACAGCCGATGAACGCCGGCGCCTTCTGACCCAGGACGGCGAACCGGCCCTTCTGTTCCTCTCGACTACCGACGGTGCGCCGCTGTCCTACGTAACAGCCAGGGAAATCACCAGTGACGCGTCCCGGATCGCCGAAACAAACGCCCTCGCCAACGGGCGTGCTTTCCCCCACGTTCACACGCATGACCTTCGCCATACGTACTCCACCCATTTGGCAGCACTCTTCATTCTCGGAGTCCCCACCAGTGCCGGCCGGGACATGCACGGCAGGCCGCACCGTGTCGACATCCGGAGCGCCGTGCAGATGGCAAGCATGGCCCTTGGCCACGCAAATGAAGCCACAACAACCCTGTACATCCAGCAGGTAGGGATGATGATCCTACGCTACGGAGTCGACGATTTCCTGGGAAGGAACTAATGGCCACTCGCAACGATCGCCACGTACCCCGTCGACGCATAGCGGACGACCGCGGCGTCCACATCAACTTCATCACCGACGCTGAAATTTACGAGTCGGGGCAGATCGCCATTCGGACGCGCGGAAGCAAAACCCCCACTGTGTTCAAGTCGCTCGGCACGACCGCGGCTGCCGGACAACTTACCCAAGGGCTCCTGCGACGGCTCCATATTGCAGGAGGAACCTGGACATCCGCTGAAACGCTGAAAAGAGTTTATGGTTTGAGTCGGAAATTTCTGGTCTGGCTCGGCACGGAGCACAGCATCTTCGACTTGAGCCATCCCTCGCTCATCCCGGCCCTTGTCTGGGTGGGCGTTATCTGTACAGGTTCTAACGGAGCCGAACAGCGGAATCTCCGGACGTTCCTCGCCGACATACTCCCCGAGGTCCGCGCTGACGGGGAGATGTACCGTGGGTACTTGCATGGGCGGACACTCCCCGTCGACGAGCACCACGTGCAAGGCTACGCCCCTGAGGTCGCAGACAAGATAGAGAGCGTGGCCCGGCGGCGCGTCGGCGCCTGGTACGTCCGGCATCGCGAGGCAGTCCGCACAGCACTGGCAGGCCTTCCCGACGACTGGCTCCACGTCGACGCCGCACTCCTGATTCCGGATCCAACGGAGGAAAGATGCCCGCCACAATTCGCCGTCAAGGAAGCCGACTTGGCAGCGGCCATGGTGCTGCTGGCCCTCGTTGACGACGAGGGCCCCAACCTGGCGATCATCCAGTCCTACACCTGCGATTCCGTCGAACGGGCCGGAAACGACGCAAGCTTCGTCACTGGAGTTAAGGCGCGCAACCGACAGATCCCAAGGACACCGGCACCAGCAGGCGGCCTCTACAGCTACGGCGGCCTGCTGGAGTTCCTCACCGCTGCCACTCGCGTCGACCGCTTGTTCCGGAACCACAGCCTCGACTTCAACCGTCTCCTTTTCGTGGCGACCGGCTCTCCAAGGGTCATGAATCGGGACGACGTCGCTAAATGGTGGCTAAGGAACGCCCACCAGTGGGATCTCCCAGGGATCCCTTTTCCGAGGCTTTCCTTCCAACGGCTAAGGAAGGCCGCGGTCCTCCGCGGGCAACGCCGAGGACACCCTGTTATCGGTCAGACGCCCGCGACGGCCAGGCTGTACCTCGCCGATGCCCTTCCCGATGTCATCCTCATCCCGGGACTGCTGAACACGCAAGGCAGCGTAACCGACTACTGGCGTTTGAAAACCGCGTCAATTGGGCAGGCGGAGCCCTCCATCGAAGAAGCGACCGACGGTGCCAGCAAGCATGAAGAGCTCGAACCCCTCCTCCGTGCGGAAGCGGTCATGGACGTCGGCGTCGCCGCATGCGCAAGCAACGGCAGATCTCCCAAAAACAACGACAAGCCGTGCGGACTTGGGCCGGTCGCCTGCTTCGTGTGTCCCAACGGCTACCGTATCCCGGAGATCATACCCGGCCTTCTCGCCATGGTGGAGTTTACCGAGGACATCCGCCGATACGAGCCAGAGGAATGGGTTTCAGGCGAAGCTCCCGTCCTCAACTCCCTTGCAAAAAAGGCCCTCGACCAGTTTCCCCGTCACCTTGTCTCCGCTGTCCCGCCCGATGAAGTTGCGAACAGCCGGGTGTTAATCGCATGCATCTACCTGGAGGGCCGCAGCAATGACTGATTTCGACGCCAAGATCACGGCCCTTCGGGTCAAGGGTAACGCTCCTACCCTGGCCGATACGGTCGACCTTCGCGAACTGATTCCGAGCGCTGCCGGGGTCAAGGATCCAATCCGCCACAGCGACACCATGTGGAACTTCAAGGGCTACCCGCTGGTTAACCAGCAGTCCGTCAGTCTGGATTTCACCGGGATTCCTCCGCGCTGGAGAAACGTCGTCAAAGACTGGACACTGCTGCGGCTCAACCCCGTGCTGGCCGAGAACGGGAAGTCGGGGCTTCTGACCACGAACGTCATGGCAGCCGCCGCTGCCGCTGATAAACCGCTTAAACTGCCCAGTCTTGTCGCATATGTCCTCTCGTTCGCAATCACGCTAACGATCATCGACCGGGATTTCGGCGAGCGTCTGGGCCCGGCAGACTGGGCATCCTTTGCCCGCACGATCGCAGTCGAGAACCCCAGAGCCCAAGCCGTTACGCTGGCCGGCTATGTCCGACCACTCCAGTCTTTGTGGGCTTGCCGGGGCCTGCTCCGCATGCCGGACATGTTCGGCGGTAGGCCCTTTGAAGGCCGGACCCCGGACGACGTGTTCGCGGTGCCGCAGCGTGACCTCAACGTGGAGCGCCCAGCGCCCGACATCTGTGGACCCCTCCTGGGAATGTCGTTGTGGATTATGGACCACTGTACCGAAGACATTGTCTCCAGACTGGAGAAACTCGCCTCAGTGCCCGACCTGCGTGACCGGCCCCGGGAGGAACAAGTGGAAACAGTCAGACATGTGCTGCTGGAGTGGGAGAGGACCGGTCGTCCACTTCCCGGGGTGACCAGTCTGCGCGGCAAGAACCTTACGCCGGCATGGGCAACGTTTGTGAAGCTGGCAGGCTGCTCGTCCGAGGAACTGAAAAATCCCACCGGAGACATCAAGAAACTATTCGACAGACTGCGTCAGGACCTGGGAGTCTCCGTGTTAGAGGACGGCTTCAACTTGCCAATATCCGAAGTTCCGGGGACCGACGGCAACATGCATCCGTGGACCGAGGGCCTCGCTCCGACACGCTACGGTCTCGGGCTCGACTACTGGGCAGGCATGCTGGCGTACTGCTGTGCGATGGTCATCACGATGCTGACCACGGTGCGGGAACGCGAGCTCGCCGCAATACCTCACGACTGTCTCTTTGAGGCAGCATACGACCGCGGCGACCTTGATGTACCTGTGAACAAGATGCGGGGGTACCTGGTTAAGAACAGGACCGAGCCGACGCCAACATCCTGGGTGATTGGCGACGATGTCGTCCGGGCCGTCACGATCATCCACAGACTGAAGGCGGCCCTGCGGCTCCAGCACCGAAAACATCCCCTGACAGGACAAAATATCCTGCTCCACCCTGGCTTGGGGCGCGGGCCGGGAGAACAGCGTGGCGACACGCTCCGGCTCTCTGCGCGGTACCTGGAGAAGTTTGAAGGCAGCGGAGCATATCTCGCCCGGCGGGGTCTAATCGCGCCATTGCCGCCCCTGCCGAGATGGCTTGCGCATCGAACATTGCGGATCACCGGGCTCGAGGCGTATGCCAGCCAGGCATGGGGTGATGCGCTGGCTGCTGCACAGGGAAAATGGTCCAACCGCACCGTCGCCGAGGGATACCTGGGACACCTTCCCCGCTCCATCTACATTGCCGATCCCGAATCTGTGGAAGAGGTGCGACACCTCGGGATCGGCCAGGCCTTGGTCGACGTCGCCCGGGACGCCGATCAAGACCCATCGAACGTCGCGGGCAACGGCTGGGCCCGTCTGGAAAATGTCATCGCCGACGAGCACGAACTCCTCACGGGGCCAGTCACCAACCGTCAAATGATGCAGATCGCCAAACGTAACCCGAACATCTTCGTGGGCGAACATACGATCTGCGTTTTTGGGCCCGGAGGCATGTGCGGGAACGCGGAGCAAGCCGAATTCAAGCTCTGCCACCCTTTCGCGTGCCGAAACTCGGCCACCACCCGGGTCCAGCGAGCCCGGCTCGAACTACGCCGCAGAGGCTGGAAGAACTTTACGGGCGTGTTCGAAAGGGCACGTCTGAAGATCGAGGCGGATGTACCGGGCCTCGTCGAAGAATTTGCCGCCGTGGAGGACCGGGAACTCCGTAATCTCATCCTGGCCGATCTGCCCGGCCGCGCCGCGCACGGAATCGAACACGGCGAAGACCATGAACAACCGTGACATGGCTTTGGCCATCACCAGCGTGCTGAGGACTGGGGAAGCCCTTCCGGTGCCCCTCCGCGCGCTCATTGCAGCCATTCTTATCTGTGAACGGGGCGGGGCGCCAAGCCGACTCGGCATGTCCAAAGTCGGAGGATTTTCCTACGGCAGCTCGCAGAAACACTATGCAGACTTTCTGACTTCACTTGTCGAAGACCTGCCCGCGGCTGTGGCCGACATGACCTCGAACACCACGGACCCCGTTTTGGCCGCAAATTTGCTGTCCGATCTGCAGGAACGTGACTCCACCATCCGCGACTTGCGCAGCGAATTGGCGGTGCTGTCTCAGCGGCATGAGCACCTCCGCCGCTATGCACTCGCCATGCACGAAAGAATTCGGGCGATCGACGCCCAAGCCGCCGTCGAGTCCGGAAAAAAAGTCAGTCCCCTTCATCCCCTGCTGTAGCCCGGGATGCTGGAGCCGCATCCACTATTCCCCCAGGATTCGCAAGTGGGTCGACCGCAGAGGTCCTCTCAGCCTGCCGATACAGCGTGGCACGGGGTAAGCCGTCTTGGCTGTTATCTGTGCCATGGAGGTCCTTTGTCTCGGAGTAGGGCCTCCCTAGCGGTCAGGATCCACTAGGGAGGCGGCCAGCCGCCACGCCCATACGCTGTAGCCACGGCGTTGGCGTCGGCTGATCGTTCTGTTGAGTAGGTGCGTTCCATCTGACCAAAGAGGGCCAAGTACTGGCATCTCAAATACGATCGATTAGTGAGACAGGCGGTGGCTCGCCCGGGACTTCAGGAGTTTCCGGCGCCACAAGGGCCGCCGCTGGCTCGAAATGCCGTCCAACAACAGGCAGCCTGACAACAGCGAATTGTTCGGGATTGAGAGAACGTGGGAGGGTTGCTGGCTGTCGGATACGCCAGCGCTGTCCGGAGGGCTCCGCCTGTCCCCAAATGGACACAGCCTTCAATTGAGCAGAGTGTCTGGCTGGGTCAGTACGATCACAGCATGACGATTGAGATGGCGGAAGCCCGCGGTACGGTCACGGTCCGACCCTGGCGGGTTGGCCTGCTGATCGATACCCACTCGCCGGCCGAGGTCCGAGAAACCATCATGAACCTCAGCTCTGTATGGGGCGGACGTTCCATGCCAATTTTCGATAAAAACATCGCCATCACCGAACTGGAGAAGCTCGGTGAAATGTTCGGCGTCGACTCGTTGTACGCCGACACCACGGAAGGACCCCTTGCCGAGTTCCTGAGGAAGCCAGGATGGGCTTGGCAAGGACGTGCCCAATGGGGACCCTTCGGCAGCGAAGAAGATGGCACGTTTCGTAAGGGGCTGCTTCCGCTACGGGAACTTCTCGACCCATCGAGCGAGCTTGTCCTGCCGGGTTGGTCCGCCGACGATCCTGACGATTTAGCATTTGCCGCCATGTGGGGCCTCCCGGACAGGATTGGTAGTCCTTGTGAGACACGGCCCCACATGGATCTGCTTTCAAACACACATCCAGGTGCAGCCGAACTCGGAGTGCTAGCAGCCACGATGCTTCACATCAATACTGATCGCATGGGCGGCCGCGGAACTCGGGACGGCATATGCATCCTACGTTCCGACCGCCCCGAGGACATCGTCAGCTACTGGAATATGCGGGCGCTGGGCGGCTCTGTCATAGGCATTCCTTCGGAAGGGATGCCAGAGCTAATAGACCTTTTGCTCTCTCAACCACTACCCAGCTACAACGTGGGAACCGAAGGCAGCGACACTAGGCAAGAAGCACTGTATGTCTTCGGAGGTGATAACGCATCACCTGAGGTAGCAAAGGCGATCGAAGATGCTGCCCACTCCACGCACAGAGTGGTTCACTCTCTTTCGCCAGAGTTCGCGTCACCGTTTGTCTTTGAGGGACTGCAGACCGAGTTCAAGCGAACCGTCCGAGTGGACTTTCGACCTGCGTCTCACGGGATCGACGTCGACCTTCCTCGGCTGCCGCTGGTTAGTAAACCTGGCCGCTCATTCGGCCGCGGCATCGTGGCGGCCGAAGTGCAGCTGCGGGAGGTCCGTGGCCAGGATCCCCGGTTTACAGCACAGATTCCGCCGTACCGCCGGCATTCGGCCCTCCTCAGGCATCGCCAGGTGCACCAGACTGTCGACCACGTACGCTCCGGATATGAAGGCATGGTTTTCGGTCTGGATGTTACTTATGAGGACCTGCACGTTCCATTTGCATATAACCAAGACGTAATCAGGCTGCTGTTCGATAGCGAATCTGCAGAAGTGAGGCAGTCAGACGTCGGAAAATTCCAGGCCCGAGCCGCAGAAAAGTTCGGAGGTCCGTACAGCGGAACATTCAATCAATCCGGAGTGAGGGCAGCTGTGACACTGGCGGCCGGAAGACCGACCGGAGTATCACTCCCTCATCTGCGGAACACCGTTGAGAACGCGAGGGGAAACTGGCCCCACTCTGTGATGGATCACCATACATCTCCCCGGGACTACGCAATCCGGGCGGTGAACAACCTATTCCACAGTGGCCTTTTCGTCCCCACGCTGAAAGTCCATTGCAGCCACTGTCGGGTGGAGAGTCATGCCTCCGTGGACGGCCTAGGTCCAACTATGAATTGTGAGTTCTGCGGACAGGTCTACAACCTTGCACTGTCCCATAGCCTGTCCCAACCTGAGTGGCGCTACCGTCTGGCAGCACATCTCCGACCTGACCAAGTCGAGGCTCTCTTGCCGGCACTAGCGACGACCTCCCTGCTGCAGAAATTGCGTCATATCGAGGAACTTCCCCTACTGGTACTCGGATTAGAGATCACCTTGGAAGGAAGGAAGGTTGAGGCGGACATCGCTGCCTACTTCGGGGATCGGGAGTGGCTGGCGGTTTTGGGAGAGGTGAAGACCGGGAACAGAATTGATTCGAAGGACGTCGCAAACCTGGAGTTCCTTCGCGCAAGATTGCAAACCAAAAACGTTAGGTGCCTGCTACTTTTTGCGACGCTAAAAGACACGCTCTCTCCTGAAGAGCGTCGAGACCTGCGAGGGCTCGTTGAGCGGTCGACACTAATAAGGACCTCCAACGGCCGAAGTAGCCCTAACCTTCCCATGGTTCTGACCGGAATGGGGTCGGTAAAAAACGACCCTTTGTGCAGGGTCCGTCGCGAGCGTCCCGGCCAGTCATGATGTGGGTCCAGAGGTCATGCCAGGGCCATCAGAACCCGCCACAGCCTAATCCCTAATTGCGTTGCGCGCGCCGAGCTTTGCTCTCATGCATTTTGCGTCTCAGCTCGAACTTGGCCAATTTTTCAGGATGGGCGACGATGTCGAGGATATGTAGCCAGGCTACGTCCGCGAAATCGCCTGGGATGTCGCCATCATGGGCAGCTAGTAGTGCCCTGTCACGTTCGCTTGGCTGGTCGAAGCCGTGAAGGCTGTTCCGGACGAGTTGAAGCCACTCTGTGGCGGCGTTTCTTCGTTCTGTCGAGATCGGGGATCCGTTTTTGTCGGGCAGCAGGATGGGGCTCCCACCGTCATCGCCTGCAGTGAAGAAACCGTCTTCCAGGGATTTGACTGCCCGAACGGCCCTCTCCGCTCGTTTGAGAAATACATCATGAAGCTCTGCCGGTAGGGTCGATCGAAGTCTTTCGACGATGGCCTCGAGGGAATTAAGGCCGACTACGGTCTTCCATCGGTAGTTAGGAATGAGTCCTTCGAGTCTTTTCAGGAAAGTGAAAGTCAACGTGGTTCTGGCATGGTCATCGCGTGTCAATGTGAGAATCGATTGGCAGTCTCGGAACATTTGCTCAACGCTCAACAACCGCTCGGTGGCCTCGGCAGGGTTGAACACTTCACCGTCGAGGTAATTTGCTGGCTCCGTGATGATCGAAAAGAGAGTGCTAAGCCGCTCAACCCACCAGTGCGCTGCACGGATGTAGACCCGCGGATTGGTGGGCGGAATCAGATCCTCCTCGGCGGGCTTGCGATCCGGGGAGAGAAGCTGGATCTTGTCCCGGGCCAAAGATTCCTGGCCTGCCATGGCGTCGCCGAACAGCAGCAGGACCACACCTCCTGGCCGACCTATAGGGTATGCCCAGACAGCTGGACTGAGGCTTGCGCACATGCAGGCGAAGTAGGCAGAGAAGCCCAAAGAAGTGTCTGAGAAGAGGCCCTTTGATGACCTCGAAATCAGATTCTCAACTTTGAACGATTCTGCGCTGACGTTATCTTTCGTGGCCAGGAGCGTCCGGGCTGCCGTATACCGATAGCCCAATGTGTCCGATACTTCCACCAGGTAAACGGAAGGGTTGTCGGCAACGGGCAGAAGATATTCCGTGAAGGCCCTTTGGGTGATGAGTGCAGCTTCTTCGGCTGTTCGAGAGGCCGAGATGAGCATTCGCATGCTCATCAACATCGTGGCGGACTCTTCGGGAAAGAGCTCCACCAGCCTTGCTGTGAGCGCCTCTGGCGATGTTCCAGAGGTCCTCACCGCCTATGCCGTCGTGTCGCTTTAGTCGATGCATCCGAGTGTAGGCACCCTCTGAATGACCGTTCGTCCGATCGGCCATTTTGTATATGCGGAGAAGGTTGCCGTTGGTTCCGTGCACACCCTCTTGGCTTCCCATCATCCAAACGCCCGGTTCGTCGGTGGCCTCTACGGTCCAGCCGCATACACGCCCGACCTCAATAGGGTCTCCGCCCATCATCCAGTCGGGGAGTTTGACCTTGACCGGCTTTGCCTTGGGTCGCACTCGTTTACTCGACATGGGAGAACCCCTGATCTGTTGTCGTAGTGCGCTGGACGATGCGGTACACCGTACTTCTAGCGACTTTGAACAGTTCCGCGATTTCGGCGGTGGTGTGTTGTCCTCCCTCATATAGGGAGACGAGGTGGGCTTCCTGGCTCTTGCTGAGCTTGGGTTGCTTGCCGCGGAGCCGGCCTTTGGCTTTGGCGACCTGCATGCCTTCGCGGGTGCGGGCACGGATGAGGTCTGATTCGAATTCGGCGACCATGGCCAGGACGTTGAAGAGGAGTCGTCCGACAGGGTCGGTGGGGTCATGGATGGATCCGCCGATGCTGAGCTTCACGTTTCGTTTGGTGAGGTCTTCGATGATGTCCCTCGCGTCGGGCAGGGAGCGTGCGAGCCGGTCGAGTTTGGTGACGACGAGGGTGTCGCCGGCCCGGACGGCGGCGAGGGCTTCGCGGAGTCCGGGCCGTTCCGTGTTTCTGCCGGTCAGTCCGTGGTCGACGTAGATCCGGTCAGCGGGGACGCCGAGGGCGGCGAGGCCGTTGCGCTGCGCGGTCAGGTCCTGTTCGTTGGTGGAAACGCGGGCGTAGCCGATGATGTGCGCAGTCATGAGTGCAACTGTAGCGGTTGAGCGACCTAAGCGGGACAGTTTTGCGGGCGGGGTATACGCGAATCCAGGATCCCGGCATCTGTATGGGATTTTTCGCGACGGGGGAGCGGATCGAAGGTGTCGCGTTGGGGGACCGGCTTGCGGGACGACTTTGGAGGACCCTCTTCAGTCCACCCGCCTGAGGAGGACGTGCAACAGCGACACATTCCATGGCTCCGCTGTCAACCGAGGAGATTGACGATAAACCGGATGCCGTAATCGAGGAGACGCTCCGAAGCCACATCAATGAGCTCCTGAGCCTCTGCAGTGGGCGGGGTCGTGCAATCCAGTTGTATGCACAGAGGATTCCCGGCCGACTCTGGGTATGCGCGCAGCATTCCCTCATCGAGGATGAACATTGCGTAGTTGTTGATCTTCTCCCTCAGCTGCGTGAGTTGTTCGGGTGCGTGCGACCATGGACGGCCTTCGGTCATGATGAGTTTGTACTCGTTACGGGAGGGGTCGTGTGTGACGAGATCGATCACGTTCGGCTCATGGATTCCGGCCAAGTCAGCGCTCCTATCAACTAATTGTGGAAATGGTATTGACGTAATCGGTCTTGGTCCCAGAACCACCGACCGGCCGCGCATCCTACTGGTATGGGCGACACTCGCCGGGACACCTTAAATCATCCCTGTGAAGGAACCTTCACTGGGACACGCCGCTACCAGCCAGAGGCTTCATTGGTGGAGGGGTTTGGTCAGGTTCAGGCTGATGGTCTGGCCCGGGGCCAGCTCTCCGGAGGGCAGGTCTGTAAAGGTGTACCAGACGCGGTCTGTGCCGGTGAGTGGGCGGTTGGCCCATTCCAGATCGGGCATTCCGAAGCGGAGTGAGATCTGGCGTTCGGTGTCTCCGGGTGCGGTGGTGTAGGTCTGGGGGATGCCGTCTGCGTCGGCCGTGAAAGTGCCTTGGGCGCCGTAGATCTTCAGTTCTCCGGGTATCAGTCTCACTTTGGTCCCTGTGGGGATGGGCCGGTCCGCAGCCAGGGACGTGTTGTACTGCAGCAATTGTTCGGTGGTGCATCGGAATTTGTAACCGATGCTGTCGAATGAGTCGCCGTCGACGGTGGTGTAGAAGATGGTCTGGCCGGATGAATTGTTGACGGTTGTTCCTGTACCCGATCTGCTGTCGACGGGGTTCTTCTGCAGAGGGATGTGGTTTCCGGCGCGCACGAAGTAGGTGTTGCCCTTCTCGTACGCGTACGGGACTTTGTTTGCTTCGGCCAGTTGTTCCTGGGTGATTCCGAACCGGTAGGTGATCCCAGCAAGGGTGTCGTCTGGTTCGATCGTGTAACTCGTGGGGATGCCGTTCCCGTCGACGGCAGCCGTCCCCGCCGCTCCCTTGATGGGACCTGGAGCGGGGATCAGTCGAAGCTTCGTGTTGGGTGCCAGCACACTCCCGGGATGTAGCCCATTGAATTCGGCGAGTTCGTTATCGGTGAGGTGGAAGGATGCTGCGACTTCCGCTGGCGTGTCACCGGGGACTGTGGTGTAGTAGTCGACGTTCCCAAATGAATCGGTTACCGTCGGGCCCGTCAGGGAAGGCTTCCCCGGGCCGGAGGGTGTCGCCAGCGCGGTTGCGGTGGTCGACGGGGCTGCCGCCGTCTCGTCCGGATGCTCGACTAAGTCCGAGGCGATGACTATGCAGGACGCGACTGCAGCGGCCACAAGCCCGGCAGCGGCGAAAGGACGCCAGTGACGCTTGTCGGGTGCGCGATGGAAGTCGTGGACGGATCCCCCGACGGTCAGATACGTGACCTCGGGGTTTACGAAGGACAGGGACCGCTGGCGGCTGCGGATCAGTTCGTCCTCGGTTACGGTGAGTGCAGGATCGGCGGCTGAGAGCAGCTCGGCGACAGATTGGTCGTGACTCATTCTGTTGCTCCTTCTGGCATTGAGTGTTTCTGAAGTAGGCGGCCAAGTTCCTTGCGGGCCCGGTGCAGGCGCATTCGCACGGCAGTCGCCGATGTGTTGAGGAGCTGGGACACTTCGACGGAAGTCAGTCCGTCCCAGTACGTCAGCAGTAGAACCTCGCGCTCCTTCGGAGCCAAGTGGTCGATGGCCTCCAGGACGGTGGATTCTTCCGCAGATGTTTCATGGTTGCGCTCCAAACGCAAAGCCCCGATGAGTCCGGCAGACCGGGAAACTGACCTGTCATGGTTTCGGAGAACGTTCTTGGCCACGCCGAAAAGGACAACCGCCGAGAGGTCATCACCATGCCCGGACTTCTCCCACACGATCCTGAAAACCTCCGCGCAGAGGTCCTCCGCAGTAGCGGCCCCCTGCGTCCGGCGCCGAAAATAGCGATAGATACCGTCGTGGGCGGACGCGTGAGCGGCCAGGAACCGGGTTTCCCTCTCCAGATCCACACGTTCCCCGATCGTTTGCAAGCTCATGCCCTGTTAATGTCCGGCAGCCAACAAACTGTAACGAGAATTTCGATAACTTCTGTGACTGCGAAAACTAATTTGGCGAACTGAGATACTCGACCGCCGCGGAAACGGACAGCAGACCTCTTCAAAGGTGCGCCCTGACCTAGCTAAGGCGGTCGTCCGCTTATGCGGCACTCTGGCCTAGCAGTGGCCCTCTTGATGCCTACTCGTAACCTTGCGGCGATTTATCTGTCCGCAGCGGCCTAGTGCCCGGTAAAGGATCCCTTAACGGGGGTGGGCTTAGGGATATCCCTCGTTGAGATTCGATCCAGCCATTCGTATCCCTACATCCAGGGTCGGGGGTCAGGCCAGTGGAGGGAGTTGGTTATACCGCCACCGGTGCGGGCCGGGGGCTGAGGTGGATGCCGGCGATCATGCATCTGACTGAACCGCCTGCTAATTCGATGGTGGGGACGTCGACCGGGAGCAGGGTGCAGCTCTGCTGGATGAGGTCTTTCTGGGAGGTTGTCAGGCTGGCAAAGGCGCGGCGGGATAGTGCAAGCAGCCGCTGGCCCGGCGCCTGCAGTTCGATGGCGTTTCCGGCGAACTCATGGACCTGGTGGTTCGTCAGCGTGATCACGTCCCGCCCTCTGGTGGCCAGGCGTTCCGCCACCTCGCGGCGGCGGATGGTGGACTTGATCATGTCCAAGCCCACCAGGGCGAATTCGGTGGCGACGGACATCATGACGTTCGTGTGGTAGACCGCGGCCCCTGAAGAATCAGCGGCGTCGAACACCATTGGCTCATAGCCGAAGTTTGTGCAGAACCTTTCCAGAGCAACCGGATCGGCACGGTGGGATCGCGCCGCGTAGGCTACCTTGTCGACATGGTCCAGGACCATGGCGCCGGTGCCTTCGAGGAAGACCTGATCCTGTTCCAGTCCGGAGTAGTCGATCACGTCTTGTACGCGGTAGCGATTCTTGAGCAGCTCCAGGACGTCGGTTCGGCGCTCATGCCGGCGGTTCGGGGCGTACATCGGGAACACGGCAACGTGTCCTCCGGCGTGGGTGGAGAGCCAGTTGTTGGGAAAGACGCTGTCCGGACGTGTGTGTTCATGGTCGTCGAACATGTGGACGGTGATGCCGGCTCCCTCGAGTGCCTCGGCAAGGGCGGTCACTTCTTTGTAGGCGGCTGCGGCCAGTAGCTCCGGGCGCGTCGAGGCTTGTGTGGCCTGGAAGGTGTTGTCGGCGGCCGTGGCAGGGTTCGGCGTGAAGCGGCGTGGGCGGACGAGGATGACCGCGGACGGTGCCTGGGCGGACACAGCCGTTCAGGTCCCGACCGGGGAGAGGGCGCCCACGAGACCAAAGAGGTCCTTCGGGTCCTCCGGGTTGGCAACCAGATCAATCTCCTCGTAGTACTCCGTGCCGACGACAGCATCACGGATGTAACGCAGGGCGGAAAAGTCCTCGATGGCGAACCCGACCGAGTCGAAAATGGTGACCTGCTCGGCGGAGACCCGCCCAGGAGCCTGTCCCCGGAGGACCTGCCAGAATTCGGTAACCGCGAAGTCGGCCGGCATCTGCTGGATCTCGCCTTCAATCCGCGTCTGTGGGGTGAACTCGACGAAGACGTCACCGAGTTCCAGGACGGCGGCGTCGAGCTCCGTTTTTCCCGGGCAGTCCCCGCCGATAGCATTGATGTGAACGCCGGGTTCGATGACGTCCGCAGTGAGGATTGTCGCGTTCGCTTTATCGGCGGTGCAGGTGGTGATGATGTCTGCGCCCTGCACCGTGCCGGCTGCCGAGGAGGCCACTGTGATGTCAAAGCCGAGCGGGGTCATGTTGCGGACGAATTTCTCCAGCGCAGCCGGGTCCGTGTCCCAGATCTTCAGGGCGGTGATGCCCAGGGCGCTTCTGAAGGCCAAGGCCTGGAATTCGGATTGGCTTCCAGTCCCGATCATTGCCATGACGCTGGAATCGGGGCGGGCAAGCTTCCTTGCCACCATTGCGGAGGTCGCGGCGGTCCGCAGCGCGGTCAGCACGGTCATCTCGGTGAGGAACGTGGGGTAGCCGTTGTGGACGTCGGCGAGGACCCCGAAGGCGGTGACGGTCTGGAAGCCCCGGGCCGGGTTTGAGGGGTGCCCGTTGACGTACTTGAACCCGTAGGTTTCGTGATCGCTCGTGGGCATCAGTTCGATGACGCCGAAGGGGGTGTGGCTCGCAACCCGTGGCGACTTGTCGAAGCTCTCCCAGCGCCGGAAATCGCTTTCAAGGTATTCGATCATCCCGGCGATGATGTTTTCCGGACCATTGGCGGCAGCCCAGCGAACCATGTTGTGAACATCTACAAAGCGCGTCATTGCGCCTCCTTTTTTGCTTGTAAACACTTGTTGTCTACAAGGTATCGGGCGGCGATATGCAATAACAACGGATAAATTGCCCGCTCTCAGTCCGAAAGGTTTGCACATTGACGATCCCTATTTTGCAATGTGTAACTTTTCTCGTTTTCAGCAGGCACTAAGGACTAGCGCAGGACGGAGCTCAGCAGCAGGCTCGTTTCGCTGTTCACAATGCCTTCGACGCCGCGGATCCTCCCCAGCAGCTTGTCGAACTCGATGAGGCTTTCGGTGCGCACTTCGGCGACGAGGTCCCATCCGCCGTTGGTGGTGTGGAGTGCGCGGATTTCAGGGAAACCCCGCAACTGGCCGATGACGCGGTCAGTCGTCCGCCCTTCCACTGCGATGAGGGCCACGGCATGGATGGCAAGAGGATCCAGCTCGTTCCTCACCCTCACACTGAAGCCCACGATGGTTCCCGTGGCAATGAGCCGATCCAGACGGCTGTTGACCGTCGCCCTCGCCACCCCCAGCTGTCGCGCCAGGCTGGCCACGGACGCCCTCCCGTCCTCCCGGAGGGCGGACAGGAGCCTGCGATCAAGGTCAGTAAGGGCAGTCATCAACATAATGTAACATCAGGGTCATTAATATGCTCAGATTAAGAGCAAAAATTGTGTCTTTCGACAATTGATGATGCACATCGCTGCTCCGTAGAGTCGAAAGGACAACCGTTCACACGAGCATCCTCGGCGCAACGACGCGCTGCGGATGGTGATCCCCGGCTGCTGACGGTCCGGCAGCCGGCCACCAACTTCGGAGCGCTGTCACCCCTGTCCTGCCCATTGGCGTATACCCGTCGACGGTTTACCGTGCCCGCTGGATCTCTGGCGGTTCCCTCCACAAAGGTAATAATTCTGATGTCTACTTCTTCAACGATGACGTTGAGGCTCTCGGTAGTTGCCGCAACCGCGGTGCTGGCGCTGACCGCTTGCACCAATGCCTCGCAGAGCACCACCGCAGCCCAGCCGGGCCCTTCTGGTTTGGACGCCACATCGATCCAAAAGGATGAAGCCTTGGCCGGGCTGGTTAGCCCGGCGCTTAAGGCAAAAGGCGTCCTGACTGTCGGCTCCGACACGTCCTACGCCCCCGCCGAGTTCCTTGCAGCCGATGGCCAGACGCCCCAGGGGCATGACGTCGACATCGCCGAGGCGATCGGAGCCACCCTCGGGCTCGAAACCAAGGTGGAAACGGCCGAATTCACCGGAATTCTGCCGGCCCTGGGTCCCAAGTACGATCTGGGAATCTCCTCTTTCACAATCAACCCTGAGCGGGCCCATGCCGTTAACTTCGTCAGCTATTTCAACGCCGGATCGCTGTGGGCGGTCCAGAAGGGCAACCCGAAGAAGTTCTCCCTGGAAGAGATCTGCGGCAAGAAGGTGGGGGTTCAGACGGGCACTGTCCAGGAGACCCCGGATGTCTCCGAACGTTCGAGTAAGTGCGTAGCCGACGGCAAACCGGCGATCGACATCATCACCCTGAAGACCCAGACGGATGTCACCACCCGCCTCGTCAACGGCAGCATTGACGCCATGGCCGCGGACTCCCCCGCGATCGGCTACGCACTGTCGCAGACCGGAGGCCAGCTGGAGGTTCTGGGCGACGTCTACGATTCTGCACCGCAGGGCATCGCCATCGCGAAGTCGGATCCCGGGCTTTCGGAACTGGTCGGCAAAGTCATGAACAAACTCATCAAAGACGGAACCTACGGCAAAATCCTGGAAAAGTGGAACAACACGAAAGGCGCCGTGCCCGCGTCAGAAGTGAACCCGGTGGTGGCCAGTTGAGCACTTTGACCCAGAGCGGACGCTCCGTCCGCCCACCCGCGCCGGCGCCCGTCCCACCGGAACTGAACAAAGCAGTACCGGTCCGTTACCCCGGCCGCTGGATCAGCGCCGTGGTGATTCTTGGCGCTTTGGCTCTTTTCCTGCAGAGTCTCGTCACTAATCCCAACTTCCGCTGGGACGTCGTCGGCGCTTACATCCTGGATGTCAAGGTGGTCCAGGGCGTTGTCTGGACCCTGGTCCTGACGGTCGCCTCCATGGTCCTGGCCATTATCCTGGCCGTGCTGCTGGCCTTCATGCGGCAGTCAGAGAATCCTGTTTTCCGCTGGTCCAGCTGGACCTGGGTCTGGTTCTTCCGCGGCACCCCGGTCTACACCCAGCTGATTTTTTGGGGCCTGATCGCTGTCCTTTACCCCAAGATCAGTGCCGGCGTCCCGTTCGGTCCGGAGATGTTTAGCGTTGACACCAGCACCGTGGTTACGGCCACGGTGGCAGCCATCTTGGGGCTTGGCCTCAATGAGTCCGCCTACCTTGCAGAGATCTTCCGGGCCGGG
>NZ_FUZD01000019.1:0-87683 GCF_900168135.1 Arthrobacter sp. 49Tsu3.1M3 | reverse complement strand
TCCGCCAGGCCGTCACGGACCTCGGAGCCGTTCAGCGCTTCATCAAGCCCCACTGCCCCTGGACCAACGGCAAAGCCGAACGCTTCAACCGGACCCTGCAAACCGAATGGGCCTACCGGCAGGCCTTCACAAGCAGCACCCACCGCCAAGCCGCACTTGCGCCCTGGCTCCAGCACTACAACACTGAACGAATCCACACCGGCATCGGAACCACACCCACCACCCGGGTGTCACCAACCTGATGGCTCAGTACAACTAGGGCGGTCCCGAGGTCTGGACCACGACGACGGCAGGCAGTCTTTCGGACTGCCTGCCGTCGTCGTCCGCCCTCAGCCGCAGCAGCCGAAAAGTGTATGTTTCGTCTCACTTTCCGGTGGTTGTGACAGGCGGCACGCCGGGTCGGGTGTAAGACTGGGTAGTTGCGGCGAAAGCCGTGGACCGCGAACTGCCAAGGGAGCCGTATGACCACCACCCATGACCAGACCGCCGCCAAGATCCCCAAAAGGGTCATTTGGCTGGCCGTAGCGGGCGCCGTCGGTGGCTTCCTCTTCGGCTTTGACTCCTCCGTCGTCAACGGTGCCGTCGACGCGATCAAGGACGAGTTCGCCCTCAGCGAGGCCGTGACCGGCTTCGCCGTCGCCGTGGCCCTCCTCGGCTGCGCGGCAGGGGCCTACCTGGCCGGCAAGATCGCCGACCGCTACGGCCGGATCCCGGCCATGAAGCTGGGTGCGCTGCTGTTCCTCGTCAGCGCCATCGGCACCGGGTTCGCGTTCGGCGTCTGGGACCTGATCTTCTGGCGCCTGGTGGGCGGGCTCGGCATCGGCCTGGCCTCGGTGATCGCGCCGGCCTACATTTCCGAAATCTCCCCCCGCCACGTCCGGGGCCGCCTGGCCTCGCTGCAGCAGCTGGCGATCACCACCGGCATCTTCGCAGCCCTGCTCTCCGACGCTGTGTTCGCGACGTCGGCCGGCGGCGCGGACCAGGCCCTGTGGCTAGGCTTGGAAGCCTGGCGCTGGATGTTCATGGCCGCCGCCGTCCCCGCGGTCGTCTACGGCTGGATCGCCTTCACCCTGCCCGAATCGCCGCGGTTCCTGGTGTTCCAGGGCAAGGACGAGGAGGCCCTGAGGGTCTTCAAGTCGATCGCCCCGGACGAGGACTCGGACCGGCACCTGCGCGACATCAAGAAGGCCATCGACGAGGACAAGCTTGCCGGCCAGAAGGGATCCCTGCGCGGCAAGGCCCTGGGCCTGCAGCCGGTGGTCTGGATCGGCATCATCCTGTCCGTGCTGCAGCAGTTCGTCGGCATCAACGTGATCTTCTACTACTCCACCACGCTGTGGAAGGCCGTGGGCTTCCAGGAAAAAGATTCGCTCACCATCTCCGTGGCCACCGCCGTCACCAACATCCTGGTCACGCTCGTGGCAATCGCCCTGGTGGACCGGATCGGGCGCCGTCCGATCATGCTGGCCGGCTCCGTCGGCATGGCCCTCTCGCTGGGCACCATGGCGCTGGCCTTCGGCTCGGCCACCGGCTCCGGCGACGCTATCTCGCTGCCCGGGGCGTGGGGTCCGGCGGCACTGGTCGCCGCCAACGTCTTCGTCATCAGCTTCGGCGCCTCCTGGGGCCCGCTGGTGTGGGTGCTGCTGGGGGAGATCTTCCCGTCCCGGATCCGCGCCCGGGCCCTGGGCCTGGCCGCGGCCGCGCAGTGGATCGCCAACTTCGCCATCACCCTGAGCTTCCCGGTCATGGCCGCGGCCTCCCTGCCGCTGACGTACGCCATGTACGCGCTGTTCGCGGCGGCGTCGTTCTTCTTCGTCATGTTCAAGGTCCCGGAGACCAACGGCATGTCCCTGGAGCAGGCCGAAACCCTGTTCGTGCCCAAGGGATCCGCAAAGGAAGCCGCCAAGGAGTCGGCGAAAGAGTCCGCCAGGGCCTGAGCCGGCGCTTCTGTGAGGCCCGCCGCGGCCTCAGCGACCCGACAAAGAACGCCCATGCTTCCTCGGAAGCATGGGCGTTCTTTGTCACCTCAGCGGGTTCTGCACAACACCGGGCGTTGCTACACCACGTGCGGCTCGTGCGCGGCCAGGTAGCGGCGTCCGCCGAAGACGACGGCAATGGCGGCCACCATGGCCAGCGCGCCGGCGAAGAAGGGCACCTGCGGGCCGAAGTGCTCGCCCAGCTGCGCCGCGGCAAACGGTGCCAGAGCGCCGCCCATCCAGCGCACGAAGTTGTAGCCGGCCGAGGCCACCGGCCGCGGCGAGTCGGAAACCCCCATGGCCAGCTCCGTGTAGATGGTGTTGTTGATGCCAAGGAGCGCCCCGGAAATAACCACGAGGACGACGACGGCCGGCACCGAGTGCCCGGCGGCCAGGCCCAGTCCCACAAGGTCGAGCATCAGCAGGACCAGGGTGCCGGTGAGGACCCGGACCGCTCCGAAGCGGTTCTGCAGCACCGGGGCGGCAAACACTGAGAAGACCGCGACGGCCACGCCCCAGCCGAAGAACACCCCGCCGATCCCGTAGGCGTCCATGCCGAGGATGAAGGGCGTGAAGGCGAGGACGGTGAAGAAGCCGTAGTTGTAGAACAGGCCGCTGGCCGCCGTCGTCCGCAGTCCCTTGTGCCCCAGGGCCAGCAGCGGATCCCGGAGCCGGACTTTCCGCTCGGGCAGCGGCGTCTTGGGCAGCAGGGCAATCAGCGCGATGAACGCGGAGGCCATCAGCACGGCCGTGCCTAAGAACGGGGCGCGCCACTGCCAGCCGCCCAGCAGTGCGCCCAGGAGCGGGCCGAGGGAAATGCCCAGGCCGAGCGCGGCCTCGTACAGGATGATCGCCATGCCGGCGCCGCCGCTTGCGACGCCGACGATCACGGCCAGCGCCGTGGCCACGAACAGGGCGTTGCCCAGCCCCCAGCCGGCGCGGAAGCCGATGAGCTCAGCCACGCTGCCCGACGTGCCGGACAGGGAGGCGAACACGACGATGACCGCCAGCCCGATCAGCAGCGTCCGCTTCCCGCCGATCCGGGAGGAAACGTAGCCGGTGATCAGCATGGCGACGGCGGTCACCAGGAAATAGCTCGTGAAGAGCAGCGACACCTGGCTCGGCGAGGCGTCCAGGTTCTTGGCGATTGCCGGCAGGATGGGGTCCACGAGGCCGATCCCCATGAAGGCGAACACCGCCGCGAGGGCCGTGGCCCACACCGCCTTGGGCTGTTTGAGCAGTGAGGCCTTCTCGGCCTCGAGGGTTACTTCCGCTGCCGGCAGGGTGTCGGCGGGCTGGCCGTGCATGGGGGCACTCCTAAGTGATTGGAATTGTTGGGTGAAGATCAGGCCAGGAGCGTCGCGTTGATCCTGCCGATGACCGGGAGGGCGGCCGCGAGGGCGGCGCGGTCTTCGTCCGAAAGGGACGAGAGGACGCCGGCCATGACGGTGTTGCGGCGCTCGTTGGCGGATGCGACGGCGGCGAGGCCGGCGTCCGTGAGGGTGACCCGGACGGCGCGGGAATCGTCGGGGTCCGGCTCGCGCCGGGCGAGGCCGGCGCGTTCGAGCTTGATGATCTGCTCGGTGGCACTAGGCACTTTGACGCCGAGGTTCCGGGCGATTTCGCCCACCCGCACGCCTCCTGCGGCGGGCCCGGCGTCCAAAAGCATCTTGAGCATGCTGAGCTGGGCGGCACTGAGTTCGCCGTCGGCGTCCAGGCGGCGGACGAGGTAGATGCTGTGGCGGAGGGCCTCGCGGAAGTCCTCGGCGAGAGCGAGGAGGCCCGGGTCGGCCGGTTCACTGTCGTTCATAGTTAGGTAGCCTAACAGTTAGGCAACCTAATGGTCAATAATCAGGCCAGACCCTCCCTCACTTTTCGCGTCAAAAACGCAGGCCCTCCCTCACCAAAAGTGAGGGAGGGCCTGCGTCGGACCATCAGCTGAGGGAGCGTCACCGAAAAACCCGCGCGATCTGAGGGAGCGTCGTTCGGCTGGAGGGGCTAGACGACCGCTTTGGCCTCCTCGATGAGGGAGGAGACGGCGGCAAAGAGCGGGTGGTCCGCCGGCAGGCCGGTGATCTTCTCCGTGGCCTCGTCCGGCGTGGACGCGGAGAGGATTTTCGCCAGCTCCACCGCCTCGGCGTCGGCCGGATCATTGAAGCGCAGGGCCGCGGCGATGGCCCCGAGCAGCGCCTCGGGGACAATTCCGCGTTCGGCCAGCTCGGCAGCGGGACCGATGAAGCGCTCGTGCCGGCTGAGTTTGCGCAGCGGGGCACGGCCCACCCGGGTGACGGTGTCCGGGAGGTGCGGGTTCGAGAAGCGGCCCAGGATTTTTTCCACGTACGCCTCCTGCTCGGCCCGGTTGAAGCCGTGCTTGGCCACCAGCAGCTCCTTGGTTTCGTCCAGGACGGCGCGCACATCGGCCGCGACGTCCTGGTCGGCCATGGCCTCGGAAATCTTGCCCAGCCCGGCCTCGAATCCGAAGTAGGCTGCCGCCGCGTGCCCCGTGTTGACGGTGAACAGCTTCCGCTCGATGTACGGTGCCAGATCGTCCACGAACGTCGCGCCCGGGACCACCGGCTCCTTCCCGGCGAACGGGGTACGGTCGATCACCCATTCGTAGAACGTCTCCACCGTGACGTCCAGGCCCTGCCCGGCCTCCTGGTTCGGCACAATCCGGTCCACCGCCGTGTTGGCAAACACGGCGGCCGCGTCCAGGGCGCCCGCGGCCGGATCCCACTGGGCAACGACCTCGGACTTCAGGATGTCCGTGGCGTTGATCGCGTTCTCGCACGCCATCACCTGCAGCGGCGCCAGCCCGGCGGCACGGGCGGCGATCCCCTTGGCGATCACGGGCGCCACGAACTTCAGGATGTGCGGCCCCACTGCGGTGGTGACAATGTCCGCCGTCGCGATTTCCGCGACGACGTCGGCTTCCTGGGTGCCGGAGTTCAGCGCCCGGAAGTTGTCGACGGTACGGACAGCGGGGTTCTCTCCGACCTCGTGGACCTCGTAGCTGTCCGCGGCGGCCAGCTCGGTGATGAGGGCGTCCGCGACGTCGGCGAACACCACCTCATACCCCGCGTCGTGCAGCAGCAGGCCCACGAAGCCGCGCCCGATGTTTCCGGCTCCGAAATGAACAGCCTTCACTAGGAATTGACCTTTCCGAACAGGGCCAGCACTTCGTCAACCGTGGTGGCCGCCTCGAGCTGGGCCACCTGGGCCTTGTTGGTGAAGACCTTGGCGATTGAGGACAGGATGTGCAGGTGTTCGTTGTTGACGCCGGCCACACCGACGACGAACTTCACTTCCTTGCCGTTCCAGTCGATGCCGTTCGGGTAGCGGACAACCGAAACCGCCGACTTCATGATGTGGTCCTTCGCGGCGTTGGTGCCGTGCGGGATGGCCAGGAAGCTGCCCATGTACGTGGAGACGGATTCCTCTCGTTCGTGCATGGCATCCACGTAGCCGGAGTCGACGGCGCCGCGGTCCAGCAGCAGCTGCCCGGCCTCGTCGATCGCGGCGTCCCGCGTGGTCGCGTGGCCGTTGAGGACGACGCTTTCGGCCACCAGGATGCCCGCGGGACCCTCCTCGGCTTCTGCCTCGGCGGCCGCGGGGGCCTCTGCGGTGGCGGTGCCGGCGGCGGCCGCGGCAGGGGCCGCCTCCGTGGCGCCGGGTTCCGTGTTGCTGGCCTCGACCAGTTCCACGATCTCGTCGTACCGCGGGCTGTTCATGAAGTTGTCCACAGAAACATGCACGGCGCTGGCGGTCGCGGGCTTGGCCCTTTCGGTCAGGTCCTGGTGGGTGATGACGACGTCGTACGTGTCGGTGAGGTTGGCGATCGCGGAGTTGGTGACCTTGACGTCCGGGAATCCGGCGGCCTTGATCTTGTTGCGGAGCACCGAGGCGCCCATCGCGCTGGAGCCCATGCCGGCGTCGCAGGCAAAGACGATGTTCTTGATCGGGGTGGCGAGGACGGCGACGCCGCTGGCGCCCACGCCCTCACCGATCAGGGCCGCGGACACCGAGCTCTTCTTGCCCTTCAGGGCCTCCA
Organism: Arthrobacter sp. 49Tsu3.1M3; assembly: GCF_900168135.1. NCBI lineage: Bacteria > Bacillati > Actinomycetota > Actinomycetes > Micrococcales > Micrococcaceae > Arthrobacter > Arthrobacter sp. 49Tsu3.1M3. The sequence continues at coordinate 81,656 of NZ_FUZD01000019.1, read as the reverse complement.
TCCGGTGGGTGGCCTGATCGAGGTCGTCTTCGGCGGGCGCCTTGCTGGCCTTCAGGACCACCGAGGCGATCAGGAAGGACACCGTGGTGGCAAACAGGACGGAGAGCGTCACGCCGACGTAGCTGTCGCGTGCTGTTGAGGCGTAGACCGCGATGATGCTGCCCGGGGCTGCCGGGGAGCGGAGTCCGGCGCCGGTAACCACGAGCGTGAAGATGCCGGTCATGCCGCCGCCGATTGCGGCGAAGATCGTCATCGGCTTCATCAGCACATACGGGAAGTAGATCTCGTGGATACCGCCGACGAACTGGATCACCGCTGCGCCCGGCGCGGATGCCTTGGCCAGGCCCTTGCCGAAGAATGAGAAGGCGAGCAGGATGCCGAAGCCCGGACCGGGGTTGGCTTCGAGCAGGAACAGGATGGACTTGCCCTGCTCGAGCGCCTGCTGCGTGCCCAGCGGGGTGAGGATGCCGTGGTTAACGGCGTTGTTGAGGAACAGGACCTTTGCGGGCTCGATGAAGATGCTGGTGAAGGGCAGCAGGCCGTTGGTGACCAGGAATTCGACGACGGCGCTGGCGCCATTGCTGAAGGCCTTCACAATCGGGCCGACCACCAGCATGCCGACGACCGCCATGGCGGCGGCAACGATGCCTGCCGAGAAGTTGTCGATCAGCATTTCGAAGCCCGGCTTGACGCGGCCTTCCCAGATCTTGTCCAGCGTCATCATGATCCAGGCAGTGAGCGGGCCAAGGATCATGGCACCGATGAACATGGGGATGTCGGTACCGACGATGACGCCCATGGTGGCCACCGCGCCCACCACGCCGCCGCGCACGCCGTAGACCATCCGGCCGCCGGTGTAGCCGATCAGCAGCGGGAGCATGTACGTGATCATGGGCCCGACAAGCTTGCCGAGCTCCGCATTGGGGAAGAAGCCGGCCGGGATGAAGAGCGCCGTAATGAAGCCCCAGGCGATGAAGGCGCCGATGTTGGGCATGATCATTCCGGACAGGAACGTCCCGAATTTCTGGACGTGTACGCGCATGCTGGTGCGTGGTTTCGCAACTGTCTCTGTTGCCATGTGAGTTCCTAACCGTCGTTCCCGCTGCATTGCAGGATGGTCCGATAATTTCGCCGAGCTAGCTGGTGGAGCTGTTGGAGATCCGGTGGAGCCATTCGAGGAAGAGCTTGAGTTCCGAGCTGGAGAGCTGGTCCGAGTGGGACGCCTGGAGTGCTGCGTTCAATGCGATGGCCGCCACAACCACTGAGGACTTTCCGCTGTCGACAGAACCGTTGTCCCGGGCCTGCTCGGTGGAAACCGCAAAGATCATGGCGTCGCGGGTCATGGCGGAGAGCTCGAGGTTCCGCTCCGGCACCTTTTCCGCGATCAGCATGAGGGTCATGCCCACATTGGCCGCCAGGATGGACCTGGCCGCCTCCTTGGGCGGTACGTTGAGCTGGCCGGAGACAGCCGCCTTGTTCAGCATTTCCTCCATGAGGGCCTCGGCATCGGCGACGATGGCCGGACGGTTCTCAGGACGGATATTTCCGAACATGACGAGGTACAGTTCCGGCTGCTTCAGCCCGAACTGGACATGGTTGTCCCACATCCTCCGGATGTCCTCCAGAGGTTGGCCAGAGGGCGCGAAGTCCCGTTCGCCCGCGACATATTCGTCGAAACCTGCTGCGACGACGGCGTCGAACAGCCCTTCCTTGTCACCAAAGTGGTGGTAGAGGGTCGGTGCCGTAACACCGGCCAGCTGCGTGATCTGGCGGGTCGAGACTGCGGATCCGCCGGAGTTGGCCAGCAGCTCGGCGGCCGCACGCAGCAGCCGGGCTTTGGGTGGTAGCTGGCCATTGATACTCATAACCGCTACCCTAGCACCTATAGCAACGCTATATGAACTGCATCACATACAATTTTTTCAGGTGCCGTGACCCGCCCGCTGCCGTAGCCGTCAGCCGCAGGCGCAAATGATCAGCAGGGTCGCTGCGGCACCTGGTTTACCGGCTTAGTGGCCACTGACCTACGACAGAAAATGAGGACCTTCAGTGCAGAACTTCCCAGGAGTAGGCGTTAGCCCCGGCCGCATCATCGGAACCGTCCGGCAGATGCCCAAACCGATCAGCGAACCGCCCGCCGGAGAGCAGCTTCCCGCCGGCGTCACGGCGGAGGACGCGACGGCGGCGCTGAAGGCCGCGGCGAAATCCGTCCACGACGAACTGAAGGCCCGCTCCGAGACCGTCTCGGGCGACGGCAAGGCCGTCCTCGAGGCCACGGCCCTCATGGCCACTGACACCATGCTGCTCAAATCCGCCGCCAAACTGATCGGCCGTGGCACCTCCGGGCAGCGGGCAATCTGGGAAGCCGGCGCCTCGGTTTCGGAAATGCTGCACAACCTGGGCGGCTACATGGCCGAGCGCGCCACGGACGTCCTGGATGTCCGCTCCCGGATCGTGGCGGAACTGCGCGGAGTCCCCGCGCCGGGCATTCCCGTGTCCCCCACCCCGTTCATCCTCGTCGCCGAGGACCTGGCCCCGGCCGATACCGCCACCCTGGATCCGGAGAAGATCCTGGCCCTGGTCACCGCCGGCGGCGGTCCGCAGTCCCACACCGCGATCATTGCCCGCTCGCTGGGCCTGCCCGCCGTGGTCGCCGCGGCCGGAGTCGACGAGCTCGCCGACGGCACCGAGGTATACGTGGACGGCGCGGCCGGCCTCATCACCGCGAACCCCGACGAGTCCCAGCGCGCGGCCGCAGCCCACTGGGCCGCCACCGCCTCGCTGCTCGCCGCCTTCGACGGGACTGGCACGACAGCGGACGGCCACCTCGTGCCGCTCCTGGCCAACGTCGGCGGCGCCAAGGACGCCGTGGCCGCGGCAGGCCTGAACGCCCAGGGCGTGGGACTGTTCCGGACCGAGTTCTGCTTCCTGGAGCGGGACACCGAACCGACCGTCGAGGAACAGGCCGCCGCCTACCAAGGCGTCTTCGACGCCTTCCCGGGCAAGAAAGTGGTGCTCCGCACGCTCGACGCCGGCGCGGACAAGCCGCTGCCGTTCCTGACCGACGCCACCGAGCCCAACCCCGCCCTGGGCGTCCGCGGCTACCGGACCGATTTCACCACGCCGGGGGTCCTGGAGCGCCAGCTGCAGGCCATTGCCCTGGCGGAGAAAGCATCCGAGGCCGACGTCTGGGTGATGGCCCCCATGATTTCCACCGCTGAGGAAGCGGCACGCTTTGCCTCGCTGTGCACTGCGGCAGGGATCAAGACGCCCGGCGTCATGGTGGAGGTCCCGTCGGCGGCGCTGACGGCCGAGGCCATCCTCCGCGAGGTCGGCTTCGCCAGCCTGGGCACCAATGACCTCACCCAGTACGCCATGGCAGCCGACCGCCAGCTCGGCCCGCTGGCCGCCCTGAACACCCCCTGGCAGCCGGCCGTACTGCGGCTCGTGGGCCTGACCGTGGAAGGTTCCGCGGCCGAGGGCCACAACAAGCCGGTGGGCGTGTGCGGCGAGGCCGCGGCGGACCCTGCCCTCGCCGTCGTCCTCACGGGGCTGGGTGTCACCACGCTGTCCATGACGGCGCGTTCCATCGCGGCCGTCGCCGCCGTGCTGAAGACCGTGACCCTGGCCGAAGCGCGGGAGCTGGCCAAGCTGGCCTTGTCCGCGCCGAGCGCTACCGAGGCCCGGGCCTGGGTACGGGCAAAACTGCCGGTCCTGGAGGACCTTGGGCTGTAGTGGCTGCCGCTAGGATGCACTCATGGCACTGATAGCCCCCCGGGTGACGGCCGGCCTCCCGGCCGATGATGCGCAGAAGCTCAGGTACGCCCTCGACGGCAGCCACGACATCACGGTGTTCGTGGACGGCACCGTCCACCGGCTGCCGCCCGCGGCGCGGGACGCCGTCGTCGATCTGCTGGGCCGTTTCAGCCGCGGCGAGGCCGTGACGGTCAGCAGCGTCGAGGAAATGCTGACGACGTCCCGGGCCGCGGAGCTTGCGGGGATCTCGCACACGTATCTGCGGAACATGACCGACCGCGGCGAGATCCCGGTGGAATACCGCGGAACGCACCGCCGGATCCGGCTGGCCGACATCATGGCGTGGCTCGAAACGCAGAAGAAGAATGGTGCCGGCGCCGGGACGCCGGCCGGCCAGGATGACGAGGCTGCCGGTGCTTCATGAAGCAGTGATAAGGATCAAGCAACGATCCCTGTCCGGCGCGGAGGCACTGATATCCCGCGGGTTAAGCTTGGAATGTGGGTAAATTCAGAGGGTGGCACATCGTGGCAGGGATCGCCGCCATGCTGCTCGCTGGCATCTTCGGAACCGCGATGGGCCTGAACAACACCGCCACGTATTTGGCCAGCGGCGTTGCTTTCGTAGCGGTGTCGCTCTGGGTGGACAGCCGGATTTCCCGCCGTCGGAGCGCTGCCGGCAACTCCGGCGCCGGCCAGGACCTTGGCCAGGACGCCGGCCTGGATGCGAAGCCGGCCCTCGACGCCGACCCGTCCAAGCGCGACGGCTAAGCGCGCCGTTAGATTCTGGGCCGGCCGGCCCAGCGCCGCGCCTTGAGCCCGGCATGCAGTTCCAGCCGCACCATTCCCTTCAACGGGTCCACGCCCAGCAGTTGGCGGATCCGGCCAAGCCGGTTGTAGATGCTGCTCCGGTGCAGGTGCAGCTTGGCCGCAACCTCCTGGACCGAGCCGTCGTTGTCGTAGAACAGCTCCAGCACGGGCAGCAGCTCGTGGTTGCGGTCATGGTCCTCGAGGAGACGGAAATATACGGAACCCGCGTCTGCCCAGGCCCCCGCGCCGCCGCCGGCCGAGGCCAGGAGCTGGTAGACGCCGGTGGCCCGGCAGTCGACGAGCTCGCCCAGCTGGGGATCCACCGCCGCGGCCTGGGCCGCCTGCCGTGACTGCCGGTAGGCCTCGGCCAGTTCCCGCGGCTTGGCGAATCCCTCGGAAGTGCCCAGGATGATCCGCCGGACCGTGCGCCCGGAGCGTTTGGCGAGTTCGAGTTGGTAGTGGACCAGCACCTGGGCGTGGTCGGCGCGTCCCGTGGATTCCTTGAAGAGCACCACCGCGTGGGTCTCCGTGCCGGCGCTGAACAGTGCGGCGTCCACCCCGATGGTCGCCTGCAGCGCCGCGGAGCGGTGAATGAGCGTGTCGGCGATGGGATCCGAGCCCCCGGCCCAGCCATCCGCGTCCAGGACGGTCACCAGCTGCCAGGGCCCCTTGCCCTGGACCTCTTTCCAGCCTGCAACGGCCGCCGCCGCGTTGGCCTCCCCGGCGCACGCAGCCAGGAACTCCTGCTCGCGCCGGCGCCGGAATTCGGACTCCGCCGTGTTGGAATCCAGCAGCAGGGAGGACAGCTGCTCCAGCTCCGGCGCCACGTCCGGCAGCTGGGCGAGGACGGTCGCGGCGCTGGGCTCCCCGGCGTCGAGCTGGACCCACAGATACCCCACCCGGAAGCCCCGCACCAGCAGCGGCACGCACACGCGCCCGAGCATGCCGAGGTCCGCGTTGGCCGGCACGACGACCGGCCGGACCGCCGTCGCGATCCCGTGGGAGAGCTGCCACGCGATAACGTCCACGGGGACCCGCTTGCTGAGCAGGAAGTTCACCCGGACCCGGTCCGCATGGGATTGGTTGGAGCTGTAGGCGAGGAGCAGACCGTCGAGGTCCTCGAGGGAGAGGCCGCGGCCCAGCCGCTGCGCCACCTGCTCCACGAGCTGCTCCACGTCCTGCTGTTGCATCCTGCCAGACTACTGCCCCCGCCCGCCGCACTGCGAATACATCCGGGACGGACACGAGCCGACACCTGACGTCCGCTCCCTCGACAAATGTCTATCGCCGGTTTTGGAAAACCCCGGAATGACGCGGCAGGCGCCCAATGCCCGGCGGCGGTGCCTGTCGCGTGCCTCACAGCGGGATTTATTCTGGAAGTACGAATCCCCCTCTCATCCAGGCCCACGAGGCCACCACCTACTGGAGCTAAAAAATGATCATCGGCGTACCCAAAGAGATCAAGAACAACGAGTTCCGCGTCGCCATCACGGCGGCCGGCGTCCACGAATTCCGGACCCACGGCCACGAGGTCCTCGTCGAGCGCGGCGCGGGCCTGGGCTCCGGCATCACGGATGAGGAATACGCGATCGCCGGTGCCGAGATCGTCGCCGAAGCCGACGACGTCTGGGGCCGCGCCGACATGGTGCTGAAGGTCAAGGAACCGGTCAAGGCCGAATACCACCGCTTCCGCAAGGGCCTGATCCTCTTCACCTACCTGCACCTGGCCGCCGAACCGGAACTGACCCAGGCCCTGATCAACTCCGGCGTCACCGCCATCGCCTACGAGACCGTCCAGGAGGGCAGGTCCCTGCCGCTGCTGGCCCCGATGTCCGAGGTTGCCGGCCGGCTGTCCGTGCAGGTCGGCGCGACGTCCCTGATGGCCCCGGCCGGCGGCAAGGGCGTGCTGCTCGGCGGCGTACCGGGCGTCCGTCCGGCCAAGGTCGTTGTCCTCGGCGCCGGTGTTGCCGGCACCAACGCCGCCGCCATGGCCCTGGGCCTGGGCGCCGACGTCACCATCCTGGACATCAACATCAACCGCCTGCGCGAACTGGACGCCCAGTACCAGGGCCGCCTGAAGACGGTCGCGTCGAACAAGTACGAGATCGAGAAGTCCGTGGTCGACGCGGACCTCGTGATCGGTTCGGTCCTGATCCCCGGCGCCAAGGCACCGAAGCTCGTCACCAACGAGCTCGTGTCCCGGATGAAGCCCGGCTCCGTACTGGTGGACATCGCCGTGGACCAGGGCGGCTGCTTCGAGGACACGCACCCCACCACGCACCAGGAACCGACGTACAAGGTCCACAACACGATCTTCTACTGCGTCGCCAACATGCCCGGCGCCGTTCCGAACACCTCGACGTACGCGCTGACCAACGTCACCCTGCGTTACGCCGTCTCACTGGCAAACCTGGGCGTCAAGGCCGCGTTTGAGCGCGACGCCGCCCTGGCCGCCGGCCTGAACATCGCCGGCGGCAAGGTTGCCCACCGCTCGGTCTCCGAGGCGCACAACCTGCCCCTCGTCGCCGACTGGCACGAACTGGTCTCCGCGTAGCCAGCACCGCGTAACCAACACATCTCCGCGTAGCCAGCACTTCATCGGCTGCTCCTCCCCACCGGCCCCCTCGCCTCGCAAGCTCGGCCAGGGAACCCTGCCGGCGTGGGCCCAAACCGCCCTTTTGGACCCCCAGAACGGCAGTTACGGAGCAGTCGATGGCTGTTTAAGCCAGGGACCGGGCCTGCTCGATCAGCTGCAGCACCTGGAGCGGGCCCGCGGGGTCGACGGGGACGGGCAGCGCCGAGCCGGCGCCGCCGTCGGCGATCTTGGCGGCCAGGATCCGGTAGAACTCCGGGTAGGCGCCGCGTTCGGTGGGCAGCCGGTCCAGGTGCCCGTCGCGTCCCAGCAGCCCGGCCCAGTCCGGATCTTCCACGCCGTAGTCGGCATCCAGCGGGCTTCCGCCGGCCAGGATGTACGGCTCCTGCGGGTCCACGCCGTGCTTGGTGAAGCCGCCCTCGCTGCCCAGGATGCGGTAGCGCGGACCCTGCTGGGCGCACAGCATGTTCATCCACAGGTGGCTCGTGACCCCGGAGGTGTGCCGCAGGACCACGAAGACGTCGTCGTCGGCCTTGGCTCCGGGCCGCCGGGCCGCCAGTTCCGCGTGCGTGACCGTGGCCGGCCCAAAAAGCTGCACGGCCTGGTCCAGCAGGTGGGTGCCGAGGTCAAACAGCACCCCGCCGCCGTCGTCAGCCGTTGCGGCCGCCTTCCAGGCTTTGGGGACGTCGGGCGACCACCGCTCGAAGCGGGACTCAAAGCGGCTCACGGCGCCGAAGGCTCCGGTGTCCATGAGGGCTTTCACGGTGAGGAAGTCCCCGTCCCAGCGCCGGTTCTGGAACACCGTGAGCACCCGGCCCAGCCGCCCGGCCAGGTCGATGAGCTCGCGTCCCTCGGCGCTGCTGACAACGAAGGGCTTGTCGACGACGACGTCGAGTCCGGCTTCCAGCGCCGCCTTTGCGAGAGGGTAGTGGGTGGCGGGCGGCGTGCCGAGCACCAGCAGGTCCAGTTCGCCGGCGAGCTCCAGGATATCGGCCGGGGTGTCGGCGATCCTCGCGGCCGGATAGCTGTGTGCGGCGGCAGACTTCCTGCCGGCGTCGGAGGTGGCAATGGCATCGAGCGAATAGGCCGGGTTGGCGGCGATGAACGGGGCGTGGAAGACGCTGCCCGAAAGGCCGAAGCCGGCGACGGCGGTGCGGATGGGCCGGGTTGAATCGTTGCTCATGGTGCCAAGGCTACCGGCTGGGCATGCACCGGGGCGCCGGTCCGGCAGGGCTTAATCGACCGAGGCCGGCGCCGCCCGGATGGTTCCGGGGGCACCGGCCTCGGCCGTGCTGCTTGTTAGTGCGTGCTTGCCAGAACTAGCTCTTCTGCCAGCCGACGACGCTCCAGTCCGGGGTCTGGAACAGGCCTGCACCGTAGTTGGCCAGGCCGGTGCGGGCGAAGTAGATCTGCGGGCCGTTCATGATGACGCCCATCGAGAAGTACTTCTCCATGTGCTTCTTCTCGACGTCCATGGCGGCTTTGTTGCGCTGGGCATCATCCTGGATGGACGCGAGGTCCTTGATGGCCTTGTCCAGTTCGGCGTCGCCGAGTTCGTTCTCGTTGGTCTTGGAATCGTAGAACTGCTTCACGCCGGAGGTGGCGTCGGCGCCTACCGTGTAGCCGCTGATGGTGAGCTGGAAGTCGCGGCTGCCAACCACCTTGCCGAAGTCGGCGTCGCCGCGCTGGTCGATGCCAACGTCCATGCCGGCCGCCTGGAGCTGCTTCTGCAGCGTCTGCACGGTGGCGAGGCCGGTGGGGTCGTCACCGAAGTTGGTGATCTTGAACGACGCCGGGACGCCGTCCTTTTCCATGATGCCCTTGGCGTTGGCCTTGTAGCCGGCCTCGGTCAGGACCTTCTTGGCCGCGTCGGCGCCGGTTTCCTTGACCGGGTAGTTGTCCTGGTAGTACTTCGAGAACGGCATCAGCATCATCGAGCCCGAGCTGTTCTCTTCCCAGTTCAGTCCGCCAAAGCGGACGGCGCGGATGGCGGGACGGTCCACGGCGGTGAAGATTGCCTTGCGGACTGCCACGTCAGTGAGCGGGGCCTTGAGGGCGTTGAGGTTCAGGCCGCCGGCGAAGAGGCGCTGACCGCGGCGGACCTCGGAGTTCTTGGTGCCTTCGAGCTGCTTGTACTTCGTCAGCGTGCGGCCGTCGGCCATGTCGATCTCGCCGTTCTTGAAGGCGGCGATCTCGGCGCTGGCCTCCAGCTGGCGGAAGATCACCTTGTCCAGGACCGGCTTCTCGCCCCACCACTTGTCATTCGGCACGAGGGAGACAGTCTTCGCGGCGGAGTCGAACTTGTCGACCTTGAACGGGCCCGCCATCCACTCGGGGTGCAGCTCGCCGGTGAAGCCGGTGTTGAAGATTTCGGGAGTGTTCACGGTCTGCGGGATGAATCCGCCGAACATGTCACTGAGCGGGTACACCGGCTGCGTGGTGGTGACAACGACTTCCTTGTCGCTGCTTCCGGCCTTGACGGAGTCGATGAACTCGTAGGCCCCGGACGTGACGATGTCGATGTCCTTGTTCTGGCCATTTTGCATCTTCCACGTGTTCTCGAACGTGGCGGCGTTGATCGGGGTGCCGTCGTTGTAGGCGGCCTTCGGGTTGATCTTGATGGTGATGGTCTGCTTGCCGTCTTTGATCTCGCTCTTGAAGTCTTCGCAGAAGTTCTTGTTGAGGTTGGCCGTGCCGTCAAAGTCCAGCTTCCAGCAGCCCACGTAGCCGGCCTCGTCGATCGGGTAGTGCAGTTCAGTGTTGTCCGCTGAGTTGCCCGCGTTGGAGAAGCCGTTGAAGTCCGGTCCGATGTTGCCCAGGGGCAGCGTTACGGTACCGCCCTGCTGCAGCTCGGTGGCCTTCTTGGCGTTGACGCTGACCAGCTTGCTCAGGTCGCCGGAGGCATCCTGTGCCTTGGCGCTCTGGGCGGTGGTTGAGGCGCCACCGCTGCCGCAAGCGGTCAGCGCGAGGGCCGCCACGACGGCGGTGAGCCCGCCGATCCTGGTCCGATTTTTCATGTGATCCCCTTCATTTTTTCATGCGAGTGTGATGCGTGGGTTCTCGGGTGGTGTGCGGGTCCGGTGATTCAGTGGTTTTCGTGGACAACCAGCATGTCCGCGTCCAGTTCGCCGTCCGGGTAGAAGCAGGCGAACTGCTGGTCGGTGGCGGACGCTTCGAGGGCCGGCTCCAGGGTCAGGCACTTCTCCTGCCTGGCCGGCGGCAGGGCCGCGAAGACGGGACAGCGGGTGGCGAAGTTGCAGCCTGCCGGCGCTTCCAGCGGCGAGGGCAGGTCGCCCTGGAGGATGATCCGCTCGCGGGTGCGCTCCAGCTCCGGATCCGGTACCGGGATCGCGGAGAGCAGGGCACGGGTATAGGGGTGGCGGGGGTTGTCGAAGACGGCGTCGACGTCGCCGATCTCCACGATTTTGCCCAGATACATGACGGCAACGCGGTTGGAGATGTGCCGGACCACGGAGAGGTCATGGGCCACCATGAGGTAGCTGAGGCCGAGTTCGGCACGGAGCTTGTCCAGGAGGTTGATGACGCCGGCCTGCACCGATACGTCGAGGGCGGAGACGGGCTCGTCCAGGACCACCAGCCGCGGGTTCACCGCGAGGGCGCGGGCAATGCCGATGCGCTGCCGCTGGCCGCCGGAGAACTGGTTGGGGAACCGGTTGACGTGGTCCGCCTGCAGGCCCACCAGCTCCATGAGCTCCATGATCCGCTTCCGGATGGCGGCCTTGGGCATGCCCAGGTTTTCCATCGGCTCGGCCAGGACCTCGTAGACGGTGAAGCGCGGATCCAGTGCCCCGGTGGGATCCTGGAACACCATCTGCAGTTCCTTGCGCATGGCGCTCTTGGCCCGGGCGTCCGCGGCCTGCTTGTTGCTCAGCCCGCCAATCACCACCTCGCCGTCCTGGTCCTTGTGGAATTCCATGATTTCCAGCAGGGTGGTGGTCTTTCCGCAGCCCGACTCCCCCACGATCGAGAAGCATTCCCCCTCGCGGATATCGAAGCTCAGCCCGTCCACGGCCTTGACCGTGCCGATCCTGCGCTTGATCAGGGCGCCCTTCATCAGGGGAAAGTGCTTCCTGACGTCGCGGAGTTCCAGGACAGTCTTGCGTTCGTGCCGGGGAAGGCTGTCAAAGCGGGATACCGGCACGGCCGGGACGGCGAAAACCGTGTGGACATCGACGTCGGCGAGGGCCTCGCTCTTGATGCACGCGGCGCTGTGCCTGGCGCCGGGCGCCACCGCCCGAAGGTCCGGTTCGCCGTCAAGGCAGGCCTCGCCGGCCAGCGGGCACCGCGGCGCGAACGAACAGCCCGTGGGCGGCTGGGTGAGGTTCGGGGGGATGCCGTCGATCGGCACCAGCGACGATTTTTCCGCGACGTCCACGCGCGGGACCGCACCGAGCAGGCCCATCGTGTAGGGCATCCGCGGGCTGTAGTAGATGTCGTCGACGCTGCCGGTCTCCACCGGCCTGCCCGCGTACATCACCATGATGTCGTCCGCCATGCCCGCGACCACGCCGAGGTCGTGCGTGATCATGACGACGGCGGCGCCGGTCTCCTCCTGGGCGGCGTGGAGCACCTCGAGGACCTGCGCCTGGATGGTGACGTCCAGCGCCGTCGTCGGCTCATCGGCGATCAGAACCCGCGGGTTGTTGGCGATCGCGATGGCGATCATGACGCGCTGGCGCATGCCGCCAGAGAACTCGTGCGGGAAGGCCTTGAGCCGGTCCTTCGGGCTGGGGATGCCGACCAGCCCCAGGAGTTCGACGGCGCGGGCCTCCTTGGCCTGCTTGCTCATGGTCGGGTTGTGGACAGTCAGGGCCTCGATGATCTGGGTGCCGACCGTGTAGACCGGGGTCAGGGAAGAGAGCGGGTCCTGGAACACCATGGCGAGGTCGCTGCCGCGGTGGCGGCACATGGCCTTGTCGCTGAGGCCCAGGAGCTCCTTGCCCTGCAGCCGGACGGAACCAGTGATTTCCGCCGTCGGGGGCAGCAGTCCCATGATCGCCATGGACGTGACCGATTTGCCGGAGCCGGACTCGCCCACGATGCCCAGCGTCTTGCCGGGCATCACGTCGAAGTCGACGCCGCGGACCGCATGCACCACGCCGTTTTCCGTGTTGAAGCGGACGTTGAGGTCCCGGACGGAGAGGACCGCGCTGGTGGGCGCGTGCAGCCCGGCGGCGTGGAGGCACTCGGCGGTCTCCCGTGCGGTGGTGTCGCTGGTCATGTGATCTTCTTCTGTGTTTTGCCAGACTGTTTCTGGCCGGTGGCCTTGCCAGTGGCGCTATTCCGCTTCGTGCGGCCAACGGAGCTGGAGCTGGGGTCGAACGCGTCCCGGAGGCCGTCGTTCATCATGGCGAGCGAGCCGGTCAGCAGGAACATCACGATCAGGGGGGCCCAGAACATCCACGGAAAGGTGGAAACCTGGGAGGTCGACTGGCCGATCAGGACACCCAGGCTCACGTCGGGGACCTTGATGCCGATGCCGATGAAGGAGAACGCGACCTCGGCGAGGATGGCGCCCGTGACGCCCCGGGTGACTTCCAGGACCAGCAGGGAGCCGATGTTCGGCACCAGGTGGCGCCAGACGATCCGGCGCGCCGGGATGCCCATGTATTGGGAGGCTTTGACGAAGTCACGCTGCATGAGTGAGAGCGACAGGGACCTGATGAGGCGCGCGGTCCCCATCCAGCTGAAGACCAGCAGCACGATGATCAGCAGCAGCCAGCTCGGGACGGTATTCTTCAGGCCGTTGGCACCGCCGCTCGTGGCCACCGCGACTACCAGCAGGGCCGGCATCATGATTAGGGCTTCGAGGATGAACAGCATGACCTTGTCCACCTTGCGGCCGAAGAACGCCATGGTGCAGCCGTAGACGGCGGCGATCAGCACCGAGACGAGGCCGACGACGACGCCGATCAGGATGGAGACCCTGGTGCCCTCGACGGTCAGGGCGTAGAGGTCGATCCCCGCCTGGGAGGTGCCCAGCAGGTGCTCCGCGGAGGGCGGCATGCCGATGTTGAAGGGGTCGATGGTCTCCTTGTCCCAGCTGCCGAAGAAGCCGCCGATGAAGGAGAAGAGGGTCAGGGCCAGGAAGATGGCCAGGCCGGCGACGGCTGTCCGGTTGCGCAGGAAGCGCCGCAGGATGATCCGCGACTTGCCGATCACGACCTCGTCGCCGCCGAACTTTCCTTCGTCGAGGACGGCGGCCGGGTCAATCGTGTTGAGGTTGGTCATTATTACTGCACCCGCACTCTCGGGTCCACGAGCGTGGTGGCGAAGTCGGCGAGGATCGCTCCGACCGCGAAGATGACGGAGCCGTAGGCGAGGGTCGCGGTGGCCGCGTTGACGTCCTGCAGGGCGATCGAGTCGATGGACCAGGACCCGACGCCGTGCCAGGCGAAGATTTTCTCGGCGAAGAAGCCGCCGGCGAAAATGGCCGGGATGGTGAACGCAATGCTCTGCGCCACGGGGATGAAGGACACCCGCAGGGCGTGCCGGCTGATGGCCTGGTTGCGGGTCAGGCCCTTGGCCCGCGCCGTCCTGACGAAGTCGGCGTTGACGTTGTCCAGCAGATACTGGCGCTGGGCGATCTGGTACGCGCCCCAGCCCACAATCGTGATGGCGAACGTGGGCACGGCGTAGTGGGCGAGCATGTCGACGAACTGGGCCCAGCCGTCGCCGTCGAGGCCCGGGGTGGAGATGCCGGTGACAAAGAAAACCCGCTCCCCGACCGACTCGTTGATGTTGATGGCGCCCAGCTGCACCAGGAAGTAGGCGATCGGTGCGGGGACGATGTACATGAGGTAGCTGTACGAGGTGATGGCCCGGTCCGAGGCCTTGTACTGGCGGGCCGCCGTGAAGACGCCGAGTGCGACGCCGATCACGAGGGTCAGGATGATCGAGGCCAGGAAGAGCCGGGTTGAGATCCAGACCCGGTCGCCGAACTCGGCGTTGATGAAGGCGCCATTAGGGCTCCGGCCCCAGTCCCAGCGGGTGAGAATGGCGGTGAGCCAGTCGACGTAGCGCTCCCACGGGTTGAGCGTGGGATCGAGCCCCTTGAGCCGGAAGGAATTGACCACCTGCTCGGGCGTGGGCCGCGGAATCCGCTCCTGCTCCAGCAACGCCGGTTGCAGCGTGCTCACAGCCAGGAGATAGCCGGCACTGGTGGTCAGGAAGATCATGAAGACATACGTGAGCGCACGTTTGGCGAGATATCGAAGCATGGAGCGGCTAGTTCTGGATCGCCGTTGCCTGAGCAGATCCGGGCGTCAAAGCTGCGGCCGCACGGGCGGGCCTGCCTGTCCCCGGGGCAAGAATATTCACAACGTCGATCCTTCCGTCGTCCCCCTCCGGCAGCGGGTTCCGCGGCCGGTTCGGGAGTATGGGCCAGCTGGTTTCCGGCCGCCCGCATGCCTTGCGGCTGAGCCCTTGTGGGCTATGTTGCGGGTCACATTCCAGAGGAAGCTATCACATCAGCCGGGCTCCGCCGGGCTCCCACGGGCCGCGACACGGCGCCCTCGCTACAGATCGTTATGAATAACTCCGTGGAATGGATTTGGGCCACGGAATCGGCTGCGCCGCTAAGATCCGCACACCACGCGCGTGACAAGCTCCCGCCAGGTGTCCGCGAGGCGCTCCGGTGCAATCCCGTGCACGCCGACGGAATGGAGCAACAGCTCCGGCTCCAGCGACGCCCCGAGGGCCGACGCCATGACCCACGGGTCCGCCGTCACGCCGGCTTCGCGCAGCAACATCTCGAGATGGCGGCGCCAGAGGACGGCCGGCGGGACATCGAACCTGTTATAGACCGAGGCGTCGGCGGCCCGCGCCAGCTCCCCGAATTCCAGGATCCAGTCAATGCGGGCGGCGCCCACGGCGATCAGCCGCTCCAGGGGCGGCGCGCCGGGACCTACCGGGGGCGGACCGAACATGAACCGGCCCTGGAATTCGGCCTCGGCGTCGCTGAGGAGCGCCATCATCAGCCCGGCACGGCTGCCGAACCGCCGGAAGACCGTCCCTTTTCCGACTCCGGCGCGCTGCGCCAGCCGGTCCATCGTGAGGGCGGCGACGCTGGATTCCTCAACGATTTCACGGGCGGCGCAGAGCAGCAGCTCCCTGTTGCGCATCGCGTCGCTGCGCGCTGATTCTGCGGCGGGCGCGGCGGGGCGCCCTCCCCCGGACTGGGCACCGGGACGGATCGGGATGAGGCTCACACCGCTGATTCTAGCGCCCCGGAATATAACCGGACCGCAGTCCGTTTAGCATGGGTGAAGGCCACCAAAGCCTCACGATCCACCAGCCGCCGGAATCACCCCGGCGGCGTGATGCACAGGAGTACACATGTCCAAGAAGACCATCCTCACTCTCGTCGGCAGCCTTCGCGCCGGCTCCACCAACCTGCAGCTGGCCGAGGCCATCGCGCTGAACGCCCCGGAGCAGGTGGACGTGGTCATTCACGAGAGCCTGGGCAACATCCCCTTCTACAACGAGGACATCGACGTCGAAGGCCAGGTGCCCGCGGCCGCCGCCGCCCTGCGGGCCGCCGCCAACGAGGCCGACACCATCCTGCTGGTCACGCCGGAGCATAACGGCACCGTTCCGGCATCGCTGAAGAACGCCATCGACTGGCTGTCCCGCCCCTTCGGCGCCGGCGCCCTGTCCGGCAAGCCCACCGCGGTTGTCGGAACCGCCTTTGGCCAGTTCGGCGGCGTATGGGCCCAGGACGAGGCCCGCAAGGCCGTCGGCATCGCCGGCGCCCAGGTCCTCGAGAACGTCAAGCTGGCAGTCCCGGGCTCGATGGTCCGCTTCGCCGAGGTCCACCCCAAGGACGACGCCGAAGTTGTCGAGCAGATCAAGGGCGTGTTCGACGCGCTGGCCGAGGCTCCCGCCGCGGAAGCCGCCTAAGCCACCGTCCCCCACTCAGTTCCAGATACCTCCCAAGGCCCCCGGCAGCACACGGCTGCCGGGGGCCTTGGGCCGCCCGGAGTAGCCCCGGCAGATTTCAGCCTGGGCATTCTCTGGAAACAATCGTTTCCCCGAAGACAACACGGGTAGTATCCTTGGGTTTGTGACCCACGAAACACTTGATGCCGCCGCAGCAGTACTTCCGGCCGAGGCCATTGACGCAATCGAACGTGCGGCTACGTCCGCCCACCGCCACGAGATCCTGTTCTCGGAGCGCGCAGCAAATATCAAGCAGTCGGCAGTCCGGGATGTCTTCGACATCTCAATGCGCCCCGGCCTCGTTTCCCTCGCCGGCGGCAGCCCCTACCTGCAGTCCCTGCCGCTGGAACGCCTGGGCCAGACCGCCGCGAAGATCATCGCCGAGCAGGGGATGACCGCCCTGCAGTACGGCGGCGGCCAGGGCACTGAAGAGCTCCGCATCCAGATCTGCGAGGTCATGGCTGCCGAGGGGATCCTGGACGCCGACCCCGCGAACATCGTCATCACGGCCGGCTCGCAGTCCGCGCAGGATGTGGCCACCAAGGTCTTCTGCAATCCGGGCGACGTGGTCCTCGTGGAGGACCCCACCTACGTCGGGGCCCTCAACACCTTCGAGGCCTATCAGGTGGAGGTCGAAACGGTGCCGATGGACGGTGACGGCATCGTCCCTGATCTGCTGGAGGCAAAGATCGCCGCCCTCCAGACCGCGGGCAAGAACGTCAAGTTCCTCTACACCATCCCCAGCTTCAACAACCCGTCCGGCATCACCCTGTCCGCGGAACGCCGGCAAACCGTGGTGGACATATGCCGTCGTGCGAATATTCTGGTGCTGGAGGACAACCCCTACGGCCTGCTGCGCTTCGACGGCAAGCCGCTCACACCCCTGCGGGCGGACAACCCGGATGACGTCATCTACATGGGGTCCTTTTCCAAGATCTTCGCCCCGGGGCTGCGGATCGGCTGGGCCCTGGTCCCGGCCCACCTGCAGCGCCGGTATTACCTGGCGTCGGAGGCCGTCACCCTGTGCCCGCCGACGCTGAACCAGATGCTGGTGTCGGCCTATTTGCGCGACTACGACTGGCGCGGCCAGATCGAGACGTACCGTGGGCTGTACCAGGAACGCTGCGAGGCAATGCTGGCCGCCCTGGCCGAATACATGCCGGAGGGGCTGACCTGGACGCGCCCCGAGGGCGGCTTCTTCGTGTGGGTCACGCTGCCCGACGGCGTGGACACTTACCCGCTGCTGAGGAAGGCAATCGACGCCGGCGTCGTCTTCATTCCGGGCGCGGCCTTTACGAACTCGGACGACCCGTCGAACAAGATCCGGCTGGCGTTCAGCGCGGTGCCGCCCGAATCGATCCGCGAGGGTGTGCGGCGGCTCGCGCCGGTCCTGCGGGAAGCCCTGGCCGCCCTGTAGCGTGAACACCGGCAGGATCCGCTGCGGGGCCTCGACCGGGGCACGCTCGGGCCAGTTGATCGTCCAAGGCACACTGAACAGCATTACCCGTTGAAAGAGGAGCAGTCCATGACCGGAATTATCGTTGTCGGCGTCGACGGCAGTGAAACTGCCCTGCGGGCCGCGCACACGGCGCGCGACCTCGCAGTTTCCATGGGGGCGACACTTCATGTGGTCAGCGCCTTTGACAGCGACAAGACCCAGGTCTTCGGCAGCGGCAGTGACGAGTGGATCGTTTCCGACGCCGGCAACGCGGAGAAGGTTGCACGGACGGTCGCGGACGGCCTGCGCCGTCCGGACACCAACGTCACTCATGCCGCCGCCCGGGGCAAGCCCGCCGAGGCCCTGATCCGGGAAGCCGAACGGACCGGCGCCCGGATGATCGTGGTCGGCAACCGGCGCATGAGCGGAATCGGCCGGGTCCTGGGGAGCGTTGCGAACAGCGTGGCCCACAACGCCCCCTGTGACGTCTACATCGCCAAGACCGACGCCGACTGAGGTGCTACTGCTTCTCCGGTGCCGCCGCCGGCACAGCGGCTTGGCCTGTGTCTGGGCCTGCGGAGCCAAGCATCCGTCGCAGGATTTTTCCTGAGGCGGATTTCGGCACGGCCTCGATGAACTCGACCTGTCGGATTTTCTTGAACGGCGCCACCTGGGCCGCCACGAAGTCCATGACGCCCGCCACGTCCAAGGCCTCTCCGTCCGCGCCCGGCTGGCGGACCACGAACGCCTTGGGCACTTCCTGGCCGTCGGCGTCGAGGGTGCCGACCACCGCGGAGTCGGCGATGCCGGGGTGGGTGAGGAGCAGCGCCTCCAGTTCCGCCGGGGCGATCTGGTAGCCGTTGTACTTGATCAGTTCCTTGAGCCGGTCCACGACCGTCACCACCCCGTCCGCCCGCACCGTGGCGATGTCCCCGGTGCGCAGGAAGCCGTCCGCGTCCAGCGTGTCCGCGGTGTCCTGCGGCCGGTTGAGGTAGCCGAGCATCACGTTCGGCCCGCGGCACAACAGGTGCCCCGGCGCGCTGGTTCCTTCCGCGGGAACTGGGATCTCCTCCCCCGTGGCCGGGTCCACGAGGCGGCACTGCATGTTCGGCACCGTGTACCCCACGGAACTGACGGGGACACTGAGTCCATCGTGGACTTCGTGCGGAATGAGGTGCGATACCGGGCTCATCTCGGTCATGCCGTAGCCCTGCAGGACCCGGCAGCCGAGGCGTTCCGCCAGTCGCGTGCCGAGTTCGCCGTCCAGCGGCGCCGCGCCGGAAAGGGTGGTGTGGACCGAGCCGAGGTCGTACTCGGCAACGAGCGGGTGCTTGGACAGCGCCACGGCCACGGGAGGTGCGATGAACAGGTAGCTGCACCGGTGGTCCTGGATGATCCGCAGGAACTCGGGCAGGTCGAACCGGGGCATGGTCACAAGCCTCGCCCGTTGGCGCAGCGCGAGGTTCAGCAGCACGGTCAGCCCGTAGATGTGGAAAAACGGGAGCAGCGCCAGAACCCGGTCTTCGGGGCCGACGTCGAGCAGCCCCCTGGACTGTTCCACGTTCGCGACCAGGTTGCGGTGGCTGAGCATGACTCCTTTGGGCCGGCCGGTGGTGCCGGAGGAGTAGGGCAGCACGGCCACATGCGTGGCGGGATCGAACGATACGCGGGGTGCCGGTGCGCCCATGGCGAGCAAGTCGGCCAGCGAGGGGTGGCCGTCGGCGCCGTCGAGCACCACGAGCCGTGAGGCAGGGATTCCGGTCCTTTCGGCGGCCTCCCGGGCGGCCGGCAGCAGCGCTGATACGGTGAAGAGCCAGTCCGCGCCGGCGTCGGTGAGCTGGGTGGCGATCTCGTCCGCCGTGTACAGGGCGTTGATGGTGGTGACCGTCGCGCCTGCCCGGAGCAGGCCGTGGAAGACGGTGGCAAAGGCGGGGACGTTGGGGCACAGGATGGCGGCCACGCCGTGCACTCCCAGGCCCCGGGCGGCGACGGCACCGGCGAGGGCGTCGATCTGCCCGCGCAGCGCCCGGTAGGTGGTCTCCGCACCGCTGGCGCCATCGACGACGGCGACCCGGTCCAGGTCCTCCTCTGCCAGGTCGCCGAAGAGGTAGTCGTAAATGCCGAGGTTGGGAACATCGACGTCGGGGTACGGGCTTGAAAACACGCAACATCTCCTTTGATCCGCTTCCGCCCGGGCTGTCGGCGGCTGGTGCCACTCTAGTGCCGGGCGCAGCCGCGGGACAGGAGGGCGCGGACTTGGCTGTGTCCGGTCGTGGCCGTGTCCGGACTTGATGAGGATCACCCCCTGTCGTGGGCAGCCTCACCGCCCAACGGGCCGCCCGGCGCGGACCGGCTCAGTAAAATGGGAGGTGCCCTGCGATGGTGCGGACGTCCGAGAACCCACCTACCAAGGGAGCCCCATGATCACTCTTCAGCGCCGCCAGCTGGTTGGCCACGACATCCTGCTGGCCCGGCACGGCAACCACATCAACGCCATGCGCGTGGACCGCGGTGCCGGTCGCGTTGTCGCATTCCTGGACGACGGATCGACGGACAGCGCACCGAACCTGATTGCCCCGGGACTGCGCATGCCAGACACCCTGCGCAGCGTGTTCCGGGAGGACTGGAAGTTCCTGACGGGAATCAGCGCGTGCTGCGCCGGGCTCGCGGGCCTGATGTTTGCCGCCTCGGCCGCCCTCGCCGGCATGAGCGGCGATCCCGCGATGGTCCAGATCCTCACCGCATACTCGGGAAACTGAGCGCCCCGGCCAGGCTGCCCGCCACTGAAAACCCCAACACTGAGTAACCCAATACTGAGAAACCCCGCCGCTGAAGGTTCAACGGCGGGGTTCTGCGGTTTCGTGGCCGGTTTCGCCGGCTAGTCCAGCAGCAGGGCCGGCTCTTCCAGGATGGCGGCGACGTCGGCCATGAAGCGGGCCGAAAGGTCGCCGTCCACCACGCGGTGGTCGAAGGAGCCGCCGAGGGTGGTGATCCAGCGCGGAATGACTTCGCCGTCCAGGACCCAGGGCTTTTGCTTGATGGTGCCGAACGCCACAATCGCGACCTCGCCCGGGTTGATGATCGGCGTTCCGGTGTCGATCCCGAGGGCGCCGATGTTGGTCACGGTGAGCGTGCCGCCGCGCATCTGGGCAGGCTGGGTCTTGCCGGCCCGCGCCGTGGTGGCGAGCTCGTTCAGGGCCAGGGCCAGCTGCTTGAGCGAGAGGTCCTGGGCGTTCTTGATGTTCGGCACCATCAGCCCGCGGGGCGTGGCCGCGGCGATGCCCAGGTTCATGAAGTGCTTGACGTGGATCTCCGCGGAATCGCTGCCGTCCGGGTTGTCCACCCACGTTGCGTTGACACTCGGGTTTCGCGCCGCGGCCCAAATGACCGCCTTGGCCAGGATCAGCAGCGGGGAGACCTTGATGCCTTCGAAGTCGCGGGAGGCCTTGAGGCGCTTGACGAATTCCATGGTGCGGCTGGCGTCGACGTCGACAAAGATGCTGACATGCGGCGCGGCAAACGCGGATTCGACCATGGCCTTTGCGGTGGCTTTGCGGACGCCCTTGACCGGGATCCGCTCGATGCGCTGGTCCTGCGGGCGGCCGGACTTGCCCCAGAACGAGTCCGCCTTGTCCACCTCGGCGTCACGCTGGGCCTGGTAGCTCACCAGGTCCTCACGGGTCACTTCACCGCGGGCGCCGGTGGGCACGACGTCGGCCAGGTTGATCCCGAGGTCCCGGGCGATCTTGCGGACCGGCGGCTTGGCCAGCACCTTGCCGACCAGGCCGCTGATGGCACCGCCGAAGGTGGGGCGCGCGTCAACGGAGCCGGCGGGGCCTGTGGCCGCGTCGGCAGGGCGGCTGGCAGCGTCCGGGTTGATCCAGACGTCGTGGGCCTCCACGCCCAGCCGCTCGGCCACCGGGGCGGCCGGGGCTTCGTGGGCGGCGGCCGCAGCGGCCGGGGCTTCGTGGGCGGCGGCCGCAGCGGCCGGGGCTTCGTGGCCGGCCGCCGCAGGGGCGGAAGTCCGCTGCCGGCGCTTGACGGCGTCGGCCTTGGGACCGGAGCCCACCAGCGGCCCGCCGGCCGGGCGCCCGGCAGCTTCGCCGGCGTCGGACGTATCAGCCGGAAGCTTGCCATACATGGGCGGCGCGGCGGCAGCCTGCTCCTGGGCCACAGGCGCCGGGGCAGGTGTAACGGCGGCGGGCGCCGCGGCGGCCGGTGCCGGGGCGTCGGCGGCGTCGCTCACGCTGATGATCGGCGTGCCGACATCCACCGTGACTCCCTCGGGCACCAGCAGTTCCGTGACGGTCCCGGCGAACGGTGAGGGCAGTTCCACCAGGGATTTGGCCGTCTCGATCTCGCACAGGACGTCGTTGACGGCCACGGTATCGCCGGCCTTGACCTTCCAGGCGACTATTTCGGCCTCCGTCAGCCCTTCGCCGACGTCGGGAAGGTTGAACTTGTTGAGCGTCATGGGTCCTCGTCAGTACGCCAGGGCGCGGTCGAGCGCCTCAAGGATGCGGTCGATGTCCGGCAGGTAGTCTTCTTCGACCTTGGCCACCGGATAGGGCATGTGGAACCCCCCGACGCGGATGACGGGGGCCTCCAGTGAATGGAACGCCCGCTCGCTGATCCGCGCGGCGATTTCGCCGCCGATGCCGCCGAAGGTGGGGGCCTCGTGGGCCACGATCAGCCGGCCGGTTTTCCGGACCGAGGCCGTGATGGTGTCGAAGTCGATCGGCGAGATGGAACGGAGGTCGATCACCTCGACGCTGTGGCCGTCCTCGGCGGCGGCCTCGGCCGCGGCGAGGGCCACGGGCACCAGCGGGCCGTAGACGACGACGGTCGCGTCGGTGCCCTCGCGGAGCACATGCGCCTTGAAGGGGTCGGCGGACGCGCCTGGGGTGTCGGTGTCGACCTCGCCCTTGAGCCAGTAGCGGCGCTTGGGCTCGAAGACGATCACGGGATCCTGGCAGTCGACGGCCTGCTGGATCATCCAGTAGGCATCGTGCGGATTGGAGGGCGTGATGATGCGCAGCCCGGCCGTGTGGGCGAACAGCGCCTCCGGCGATTCGGAGTGGTGCTCAATGGAGCCGATACCGCCGCCGTAAGGAATCCGGATGACCACGGGAACGGTCAGGTTGCCGTTGCTGCGCGAGTGCATCTTGGCCAGCTGCGTCGTGATCTGGTTGAACCCCGGGAACACGAAACCGTCGAACTGGATCTCGCAGACCGGCTGGTAGCCGCGCAGGGAGAGGCCGATCGCGGTGCCGATAATGCCGGACTCGGCCAGCGGGGTATCCACCACGCGGTCGGCGCCGAATTCGGCGATCAGCCCGTCGGTGACCCGGTAGACGCCGCCAAGGGCCCCGATGTCCTCGCCCATCAGCAGCGAGCGGGGGTTGTTGGTCAACGTGGCCCGCAGGCCCTCATTGATGGCTTTCGCAATGGTCATGGTGGTCATCAGCGGGCCGCCCTGTCTGTCTGGGGAGTAGCTGCCTCATCGGCGGACGCCTCGTCGGCGAACCCTGCGCTGTATTCCTCGAACCAGGCCAGTTCCTCGGCCACCAGCGGGTGGGCCTCCACGTAGGTGTTGGCGAAGGCGGTCCGGATGTCCGGGGTTTCCAGGTCGTAGGTGGTCTTGCGGACATAGGCGGCGAGCTCGTCGCCGTCGGCCTTGACCTGCTCGAAGAAGCTGTCATCCGCGAGGCCCTCGGCCCGGAGATACTTCTCCAGCCGCGCCAGCGGGTCCTTGGCACGCCACAGGCTTTCTTCGGCGGATTCGCGGTATTTGGTGGGGTCATCGGCCGTGGTGTGCGCCCCGACCCGGTAGGTGAACGCCTCGATCAGTACGGGACCATGGCCCTCGCGGGCCCGCTCCAGCGCCCATTCCGTGACGGCGTGGACGGCGATCACGTCATTGCCGTCCACCCTGATGCCGGGGAAGCCATAGCCTTTGGCGCGGTTGGCGAGCGGGATGCGGGTCTGCACGGAGCTCGGCACGGAGATGGCCCAGTGGTTGTTCTGGCAGAAGAAGACCACTGGCGCCTGGTAGGAAGCGGCGAACACCATGGATTCATGGACGTCCCCTTCGGAACTGGCGCCGTCGCCGAAGTACACCATGACGGCGGCGTTCGGCTCCACGGCCTGTCCCGCTTCCCCGCCGGCGACGGCGTTGGCGGCCGCCAGTTTCTGATCCCGCTGGATGCCCATGGCGTACCCGACGGCGTGCGGGGTCTGGGCGGCCAGAACCAGCGTGTAGAGGTGGAAGTTCGTGTCCTTCGGGTTCCAGCCGCCGTTGGAGACGCCCCGGAACTGGCGCAACAGCTCGGCCAGGTCCACGTTCCGCGTCAGGGCCACGCCGTGCTCGCGGTAGGTGGGGAAGATGTAGTCCTGCGGCTGGCTGGCCCGTCCGGAGCCGATCTGGGCAGCTTCCTGTCCGGTGAGCGGTACCCAAAGGGCCAGCTGTCCCTGCCGCTGCAGGGCGGTGGCTTCCACGTCGAAGCGGCGGATCTTGGCCATATCCGCGTAGAAGCCGCGCAGGGTGTCCGGATCCAGCTTCTCGGCGTATTTTGAGAAAACCGGGTCCGAGCCCAGGGTGCCGTCAGGGCCCAGCAACTGCACCATCGGCTCGGCCGGGGCACCCATTTGGGCCTCGGCCTCCGCCTCGAGCTGGTCATCCATCCCGGTTCCGTCGAACTCGGTAGAGGGCAGATGTGTGGCGCCCATACCGTCTCCTTGCTTGCCGCATCCGAATGCGCCGCAATCGCTGGGATATATGCCGGACCGGGAATACATTCCAGGTCCGGCATATATTTTGGCTTACTGGTCCTTACTTTATCCGCACGGGGCGGCCTGAGCGCGCAGTGTTAAGCGCTAGGAACGTTGCGGCGGTTTTGTATAGATCGCACAGAGCTCCAGGAAACGGGTGTTGGCTTCCGTTTCGCCGATGCTGACCCGCACGCCCTCGTTGCCGAAGGCGCGGACGGACAGCGCCCGTTCCGCCGCGAGGGCGGCAAATTCCGAGCTGTTTTCGCCCAGATTGAGCCAGACAAAGTTGCCCTGGGCCTCCGGGACGAACCACCCGAGCTCACGCAGTCCCGCCGTGACCCGGTCCCGTTCGTCCACCAGGCTTTGTACCCTTTCTACAACATCGGCGAAGTGCTCGAGCGATGTAACCGCAGCCGTTTCCGCGATCTGGGACACGGCGAAGGGGGTGGCGGCGACGCGCAGGTGCTGTGTCAGTTCGGGCCGCGAGACGCTGTAGCCCACGCGGAGTCCGGCGAGGCCGTGTGCCTTTGAGAAGGTCCGCAGGACGACGACGTTGGGGTACTTGCGGTACATGGCGATGCCGTCCACGGCGTCGCCGGCGCGCACGAATTCCTGGTAGGCCTCGTCGATGACCACCACGACGTCGGCCGGAACGGCGTTGATGAAGCGCTCCGTTTCCTCGGCCATCAGGATGGGCCCGGTCGGGTTGTTGGGCGTGCACAGCAGTATCATCCGGGTCCGAGCAGTCACGGCGGCGGCCATGGCGTCCAGGTCATGCCGCCCGTCGGCCGTCAGCGGGATCCGGACGCTTTCGGCGCCGGCCAGTCCGACGCAGATGGGGTAGGCCTCGAACGAGCGCCAGGCGTAGATGACTTCGTCGGCCTTGCCGTCGTCGTTCTGGCCGGCGAAGGTGGTCAGCAGCTGGTTCAGGGCGCCCAGGCTGCCGGCGCCCGTGACGATGTCCTCGGCGGGAACATCCAGGAAGCGGGCGAGCGATTCACGCAGCCTGCTGCTGAGCGGATCGGGGTAGCGGTTGAAATCGGTCTGCGCCGCGATGGCCTGCTGCACTGCAGGGATCGGGGGCAACGGGTTCTCGTTGGAGGACAGCTTGTAGCTGGCCAGGCCTTCCACGGGGACCGGGGGTTTTCCGGCTGCGTAGCGGGGGAGGAGGTCTACCACCGGACGGGGCCTGATGCCCCCGGCCGGGTTCTCTGATGAAGTCATGCCAACTAGCCTACTTCGGGTCGCCGCCGCAGTTGCGGGAGCTGATTGCTGTCCGTAGGGGAAAGCCCTTGCTGACATGGGGGAATATGGTCACTGCCGTCGCCGCCAGGCTTATGACAGCATGGGGCCATGCGCTCATTCATCGTACGAGTCATCATCAACGGGCTGGCCCTGGCAATCGCCTGCTGGATCCTCACGGGCCTGGATATTTCCACCCAGGGCGACGGCACCATCAACATCGTCCTGGGCTACCTGTTCATCGGCTTGATCTTCGGTCTGGTCAATGCCTTCGTCAAGCCCATCGTCAGCCTCCTCTCGCTGCCGATCACCATCCTCACCCTTGGCCTGTTCACGGTTGTCATCAACGCCGCGATGCTCTACTTGACCTCCTGGATCAGCAGCTACACCACCGTGCACTTCACCATCGACTCGTTCTTCTGGACCGCAGTGTTCGCCGCCATCATCATCAGCGCGGTGTCCCTCGTGGCGAGCTTCCTTCCCGCCCTCGATCGCTAGGGGCGCCCGGGCTGCGCTGCGGTCCCGGAGGGGTCGCGGGCGGCTTTGCCCGCGGCGCCGGCGGGCCCTCGCGGCGGAGCGAGAACCGGGTCAGCGTCGCCGCCCCGCCGGTCCCCACGACCGCGGCCAGCGCGGCCGTGGAGTCCTGCAGGGTGTTGTCCCGGCTCGCGGAGACGAGCGCGGCCCCGTCGGCGTAATTCTCCAACCGGTGCCCGGGACCCAGGCCGAAGTCCTGTGGCGGCGGCACCGCCAGTGGGTTGGTGAGGGTCACGGTCACGCGGTCCCGGGTGTCCGGGTTCGCCAGTCCGTCCGCCCCCGGCACCCAGTCCTGCTCGTGTTCCAGGTGCAGGCTGCGGATCCCCGGCGCGGGGCTGATCCCGCCCACGGGCGAGCCCGCGGTCAGCACGAACTTGAGGTCGTACTCGGCCAGGACAGCAGGGTCCTTGCTGAGATTCATCGCGTGGATCCCCCCCTGGCTGTAGCCGACGGCCACGAGCTGATCGCCGGCCTCGGCACCGGCCTGCCGCAGCGCATCCCGGATGGCCTGCGCCGTCGACGCCGAGTCATAGCCCAAGGCCTCGGCGATTCCGGCGGGGTCAAAGGGGTTGGTGCCTTCCGGCAGGGCGCCCTGCTGGGTTCCGGGGATTATCACTACCCACGCGGGCCGGGATCCGCCGTCGACCTCGATAACCTCAATCCGGCCGCCTTGCTCTCCCACTGCCCCGGCCCGCCGCAGCAGCCCGGCCGGTGAGAGGTCGACGTCGGCCGTAAACGTCTCCCGGCCGATGATGCTGACGGGGCGGGGCTTGAGGAACACGAGCCCCGGCGCTTCCGAGGCGTCCCGGACCAGGCGGCGGATGTCAGTGGGCCCGGCCAGGGCGCTGGCCACGGCGGCCAGTGGCCAGGGCAGGCCAAGCAGCACGGCGAGATTCCGCGGCGCCATGGCAACCCAACCTTCAGCGATCCCGCGCACCCCGGGCAGGGCGAAGGGCTCCGGTGCTGCGCCGTACTCGGAGCCGTGCAGTCCCATCCGCAGCAGCAGGGCGTTCCGGGCCTCGGCATATTCGTATTCGCGGTGACTGGCGCGGACGTCGTCGCCGATCCGCTGAAGCTGCGACCGGACGCGTCCGACCTCCCGGCCGGCCTCCCCCACGGCGCTGATGGCGTTGCTGCCACTGGTGTAGGAGTCGGGCTGATAGGGAAACAACGCGCGCCGGACGGCGTCGGCCTCCACCTCAACCGATTGCAGCTGCCGGACCAGCGCGTCCAGTGCCGCGGCACCCGCCAGCAGCTCCTCAAACTGGAAGCTCACCCCGCCGATTCCGCCCCGGATGAGCAGGCTGCCGTCGCGCGGCGGTGCGGAAACCCAGGGGCTGCCGCCGGAGCCCTCCGGAGTCGCCTCGGCCATCAGGGTCCCGTCCGGTCCGCGGGCTGCGCCACGTTCCGGGCGTGCCGGAGCACCGCGGCAACAGCATCGAGCAGGGCATCCCGGCTTCGGTGCAACGCCGCCGCGTGCAGGGACAAGGCCACACGGTAGGCGCGGCCGGCGGGTGACTGCCACGACTGCAGCTCAAGGCGGGCGAGGGCGGCGAGCACCGCATCAGCTTCCTCGGCGCACCGCGCAACACGCGCAGCGAACTGCTGGACTTCGTAACTGCGCGATGCGCACTCGAGGGCGTCGGCGGCCGTCACGCCAAGAACCGCCACACTGCCCTCAGGTCCCGGTGCTATCCCGCTACTGACCGGCTTCATCGCGGCCTCATCCAACTGCCCGGCCTCATCCGACTGCCCATAAACCGACGCTAGCGGGGCGGACAGTGACCGCTGAAGAGAGCCGCCCGGCTATGTGGACAACGGCCCCGACCGCCATGCACTGCCAGCCGGCAATGTCGGCCGGCAATGTCATCCGGCAATGTCACAAGGACGGGGGCGCTTAAGGCCAGGCGGCACTTCGTGAAAGAATCGCCATATGCCTGAAACTGCCGCCACAGCTGATACCCGCACGCCGTCCGGACGCCTGGCCCTCGCCGCGTCCGACCACCAGATCGCGCTCGGCCCGCTGGATGGCCGCTACCAGTCCGCCGTCGCGCCGCTGGTCGACTACCTTTCCGAAGCTGCCCTGAACCGCGACCGCGTGGCTGTTGAGGTCGAGTGGCTGATCCACCTGACCGGCAACAACGTCCTGCCCGGGGCCGGACCGCTCACGGCGGAACAACAGGAGCAACTGCGTGCGATCGTCACGGAGTTCGACGCCTCCTCCGTCACCGAACTGGCCGAGATCGAGGCCGTTACGGTCCACGACGTCAAGGCCGTGGAGTACTACATCGGCCGCCGCCTGCCCGGCATCGGAATCGACCGGCTGACCGCCATGGTGCACTTCGGCTGCACCTCGGAAGACATCAACAATCTCTCCTACGCCCTGGGCATCAAGGGGGCCGTGGAGGAAGTCTGGCTGCCTGCGGCCCGCGCCCTCGTCGCCCAGATTAGCGCCATGGCCGGGGACAACCGCGCCGTGCCGATGCTCTCCCGCACGCACGGCCAGCCCGCCACGCCCACCACGCTGGGCAAGGAACTGGCCGTCATCGCGCACCGGCTGGGCCGGCAGCTGGACCGGATCGCCCGCACCGAATACCTCGGCAAGATCAACGGCGCCACCGGCACCTACGCCGCCCACGTCGCCTCCGTCCCGGGCGCCGACTGGGAGCACGTCGCCAAGGGCTTCGTCGAAGGCCTCGGCCTGACCTGGAACCCGCTGACCACCCAGATCGAAAGCCACGACTGGCAGGCCGAACTCTATGCCGACGTCGCGCGTTTCAACCGCATCCTGCACAACGTCTGCACCGACATCTGGAGCTACATCTCGATCGGGTACTTCGTGCAGATCCCGGTGGCAGGCGCCACGGGCTCCTCGACCATGCCGCACAAGGTGAACCCGATCCGGTTCGAAAACGCCGAGGCCAACCTCGAGATCTCCTCCGGCCTGTTGGACGTCCTCGGCTCCACCCTGGTCACCTCCCGCTGGCAGCGCGATCTCACCGACTCTTCCTCGCAGCGCAACATCGGTGTGGCGTTCGGCCACTCGCTGCTCGCCATCTCGAACGTTGCCAAGGGCCTGGACCGGCTCAAGGTTGCCGAGGACGTGCTGGCCGCGGACCTGGACACCAACTGGGAAGTCCTCGGCGAGGCCATCCAGATGGTCATGCGCGCCGAGGCCATCGCCGGCGTCGACGGGATGGAAAACCCGTACGAGCGGCTCAAGGACCTGACACGCGGACAGCGCGTGGATGCCGCCCGGATGCAGGAATTCGTCCAGAGCCTCGGCCTGTCCGCCGACGCCGAAGCCCGCCTGCTGGCGCTGACCCCTGGCAAGTACACGGGCATCGCGGACCAGCTGGTGGACCACCTCAAATGAGGCTTCTGCTCATCCGGCACGGCCAGACGCCCGGCAATGTCCTGGGCCAGCTGGACACGGCGCACCCGGGGCCCGGGCTGACCGAACTCGGCGAGCGTCAGGCCGAGACGTTGTCCCGGGCCTTGGCTAACGAGCGGATCGTTGCCCTGTACGCCTCCACCCTGGTCCGGACGCAGATCACAGCGGCACCGCTCGCCCGGGTGCACGGGCTGGAAACCGAGGTGCTGGCGGGCCTTCACGAGATCGAGGCCGGGTCGCTGGAGAAGCGCACGGACCACGATTCGCACAAGCGGTACATCGGCACCATTTTTTCGTGGGCGGACGGCGAGCTGGACCGCCGGATGCCTGCCGGCCCCAGCGGCCGGGACTTCTTTGAGCGCTACGACGCCGCGATCGCCCAAATAGCGGCACGGACAAACGGGGCGGGGGGCTCAGGCTCCGTCGCCGTGGTCAGCCACGGCGCAGCCATCCGGGTGTGGGCCGGCCTGCGGGCGGACAACATCGAACCGGACTTTGCCATCAGGCACGTGCTGGACAACACCGGAATCGTGGCGCTGGAAGGCGATCCCGCCAACGGCTGGGAACTCATCCACTGGGACGACAGTCCCGTGGGCGGACTGGCTCTGGCGGATCCGACGGCGGAGGATCCCACCGGCCGTCCGGTGTAGCGAAACGCCTACCGGCAGGAAACACAGCCGAAACCGCTGGTGCCTAGCCTTGGACTGCATAACACGTCGGCGAATCGAGGCAGTCATGCAGACCAACCCGCGGCTCAACATCCGTCAGGTCACCTGGGCGAACCCCGTCGGTGCGGACCTGAGGGCCGCCCAGCAGGCGGAACTCGAGGCCCGCTTCGGCCGGCCCGACCACGAGCCCGGCCCGCCGCCGTCGGAAGCGGACACGGCGGTGTTCCTCGTGGCGCACGACAAGGCCTCGGGCCAGCCGGTCGGCTGCGGGGGCCTCCGCATGCTGGACGCCCACACCGCCGAAATCAAACGCCTCTACGTGCTGCCCTACACCCGCGGTTCGGGAGTGGCGAGCTCCATCCTCGCGGCCCTCGAAGCGCATGCGCACGCGCTGGGGATCACCACCCTGACGGCGGAGGCCGGCTCGGTGCAGACCGACGGGCGGCAGTTCTACGAGAACTCCGGCTTCGTGTCCGTGCCGAACTTCGGGCCTTATGTCGGCTTGGTGCACTCGTACTGCTACGCGAAACCGATCGATTCGCACAGCGCCGCGCACACCGCCATGGCGTGAGGCCGCGCCGCCCGGGGCCGGAGGCGTCACACAACGCCGCCGGTCACGGAGTCGGCTAACCTCGCACTATGGAATCGGCCGACATCACCTTCCGCACCCGCAAATGGGTGCGGCCCGAGGACCTCAACGCCAACGGCACCCTGTTCGGCGGGAGCCTGCTGAAGTGGATCGACGAAGAGGCGGCCATCTACGCCATCCTGCAGCTGGGCAACGGCCGGGCCGTCACCAAGTACATCTCCGAAATCAACTTCGTCAGTTCCGCGGTCCAGGGCGACCTGATCGAAATGGGCCTGACCGCGACCCGTTTCGGCCGGACTTCGCTGACGATGCGGGCCGAGGTCCGGAACATGATCACCCGCCGCAGCATCCTCACCATTGATGAGATCGTCTTCGTGAACCTGAGCCCGTCCGGGAAGCCGGAGCCGCACGGCTATACGGAGATCACCTACGACCGGGACCGGATTCCGACGCACCATCTGACCGAGACCCTGGACCAGGACTAGCCAAGCCCAGCAGCGCGTCCCGCACAGGCTGGCCCCGCTCCGCCAGGGCCAGCCGCATCACGGCCGAGGACGCCCACCGCAGCGCCTGCGTGCGGAGGTGGCGCGCCCGGTTGTAGGCGCTCAGCGCCTCGTCCACGGGCCGGGTATTGAGCAGCGCCGCGAGGGTCACGGCATCGACCAGCGCCTCGCAGGCGCCCCGGCCAAGGTTGGGTGTCATCGCGTGGGCGGCATCCCCCAGCAGTGCCACCCGGGCGCGGACATAGCTGCCAAGCGGCGGCGTCGTCCAGATCCGCTGCACCAGGGTCGTTTCCGGTACCGCAACGGCCAGGACGTCGCGGACGCCCGGGGCGTAGCCGCTGTAGCGGACCCGGGTTTCCGCCAGGACCGCGGCGACGTCGAGGCTTCCGTGTTCCGCCCGTGAGCGGAACGCCGCGTACCAGTTGGTCCCGGCCGCCGCGGGACCAATGCCGAAGAGCTGCCCGCGGCCCCAGTATTCGCCCGTATGAGCCCGCCACAGCGCTCCGGGAACCACGCCGCGGACCGCGAGGTAGCGGGTGGGCCGGGCACCGGAGCGGGCACCCCAGCAACTGCGGCGCACCGCGCTGTGGACACCGTCGGCGCCCACCACGAGGCCGGCAGGACCGGGCCGTACGACGTCGAGGCGGCCGGCCACCCGGCGCACGCTGCCCGGAACGGCACCGTCGAGGAGCCGAATGAGATCAACCCGGGAAACGCCGATCAGCCCCGTCGCCTGCGCTGATGTCCATGGCCTGCCGGAGGCCGCCCGGACGGTCATGCCGTCGATCACCGGGCTGGCCTCCCGGACGGCGTCCAGGATGCCCAAATCGCCAAGCGCGCGCTGGGCCGCGGGCCACATGGCCAAGGATGTCCCCACGGTCGGGAGTCCGGACCGCTGCTCGGTGACGGTGACCTCGAAACGCGCGGGATCCAGCCGGGCTGCAAGGGCCAGCCCGGCGATGCCGCCGCCGATGATGGAAACAGCCTGCGGGCGCGGCTGATCACGCGGTTGTTCGGTCAGGTCCAGAAGTCGTCCGACTTGGCCGTGTCCTCGAAGAACTCCCGCCCTTCCGCGATCTTTCCATCGCGGACCACAAACGTGATGACGGTGGCGAGGTCCAGTTTCTTGCCGTTGCCTTCTGCCCGGGATTGCTGGATCCCCACCGTGTAGTTTTCCCCGCCGATGACGTCTTTGACGTCCGCTTGGAAGGAACCCTGGGAGCGGGCACCGAGCTCACCGAAGTAGCTCAGGATAGCGTCCCGGCCCTGTTTGGTTCCGGATAGCACGCCACTTCCGGCTACGTGCCAGACTGCGTCCTCCGCGAACATGTCGCTGAGGGTCGCCATATCCCCTGAGTTGAAGGCCGTGTACCCCCGCCGAACCAGTTCAACATTCTCTGCCGTTCCCATGATCGGACACCTCTCCGTCGTCCTTGTCGGGTCATGCTGGGACGGTTCAAGGCTAGTCCTGGCTCCGGTGCCTGTCGACGGAAATATGCGCGTCTTCCCGGGGCTCCTGCCGGTGCTCTAGCGGGCGCCCGGCCAGCCGGTGTAGGCCTCCGCGAGGTAGGCGCTGCCGTGGCGGGAGGACACCACGGACTGGAGTTCGCCAAGCTGGCGGGCGCGGGAGAAATCATCAGCGCCGGCCGGGGTGTGCAGCATGGAAGTCATCCAGTAGGAGAACTGCTGGGCCTTCCACACCCTGTTCAGGGCGCGGTCGCTGTAGGCGTCCAGGAGTGCCGCGGAGCCGGTGGCGTAGAAGCTGTCGAATCCCTCGAAGAGGACTTTGACGTCATGCAGCGCCAGGTTAAGGCCCTTGGCCCCGGTGGGCGGCACCGTGTGCGCGGCGTCCCCGGCGAGGAACAGGTTGCCGTGCCGCATGGGGGCGTGGACGAAGCTGCGGAATTTCAGGACCGTTTTGTCGATCACGGGTCCTTCCTTGACCTCGAAGCCGTTGCCGTTGACGCGGCTGCGGAAGGCGTCCCAGATGCGGTCCTCATCCCAGTTGTTGACGTCCTCGTTGGGGTCGCACTGGAAGTACATCCGCTGGACGGTCTCCGTGCGCTGGCTGATCAGGGCGAAGCCGTTCCCGGAGTTGGCGTAGATCAGTTCGTCGGAGCTGCGCGGCGCCTCCGCCAGGATGCCGAACCAGGCGAAAGGGTACTCGTGGAAGTACCACTTGCGGTGCGCCTCGGGAATCTGGAACCGGCAGTGGCTGCGCGAGCCGTCCGCGCCGGCGATGAAGTCGGCCCGGAGCTCGTACTCGACGCCGTCCGCATCCGTAAACCAGACCCTGGGCCTGGCTTCGATGTCGTGGATGGTGGTGTCCGTGACGCCGTACCGGACATCGCCGCCGTCGGCCTTCCGGCGTGCGGAGAGGTCCAGGAACACGTCTGTCTGCGGGTAGAGCCACACCGATTCCCCGACGAGGTCCTGGAAGTCGATCCGGTGGCTTTCGCCGTTGAAACGTAGTTCGATTCCGTCGTGCCGGTCGCCGTCCCGCAGCACGCGGTCGGAGACACCGCTGTCGACGAGCATGTTGACCGAGCCATGCTCCAGGATGCCGGCGCGGACCGTCTCGGAGATCTCCTGGTGGCTGCGGATCTCCAGGACGGTGGATTCGATGCCGGCCTTGGCCAGCAGGTGGGACAGCATGAGTCCGGCCGGACCGGCCCCGATGATGGCTACCTGGGTGGTGATGACTTTTCGCTGTGCCATGTGCGTCTCGCTTCGCTGCGGGGTCCGCCGGTCGGGGCCGGGGCCGTTTTCGTCTTCCGGCTTACAGTGTGCTCCCGCCGGCGTGATGCGCGTTACATGGATTCCGCTGAATGGAATACGGAATGCTCGCGGGGCTCGCCCAGCCGCCGCCCGATCCCCCGGGCCGCGGTCTGGAGGGCGGGAACGAGCGCCTGCAGACGCACCTCGCGAAGGGGAACAACGACGCCGAGGGCCGCCACGGCGTGCTTCCTGCGGTCCAGCACCGGGACGGCGATCCCCCACGTGTCAGGGTCCACGACGCCGGCCAACTGGGCATAGCCCTGATGGGCGGCCTCGCTCAGGAGGGCGCGGAGATCCTCCACGCCCAGCCGGCCGGTCGGATCACTGAATCCCTCGAGGAACTCGGCCTGCACGGGGCGGGGCTGGTTGGCCATGAGCACCAGCCCGGCGGAGGACACGTGCACGGGCATCCGCCCGGCCACCTGCGCCCGGTTGGCGACGGAGCCGCGGCGCGAGAGCCGCTCCACAAAGAGCGCTTCCCGCCCGTCCAGCACGGCGAGGTTCACGTTTTGATGCAGCACCTGCTGGATGTCCTCCATGAACGGCAAGGCGGCCTGGCGGAGCTCGAGCGTGGGGGAATTGCGGTTGGCGAGCTCCCAGAGCCGCAGGCCCAGGCTGACGGAGCCGCCGGGGCCGACGTCGAGCAGGCCGTGTCCGGCAAGCTGCCGGACGAGTCTGTGCGCGGTGGTCAGGGGGAGCTCCGCCCTCGCGGCAAGCTCCGAGAGCGGCAGCGCCGTGACGCCTTCAGGGAACGCGGCAATCAACCGCAGAACCCGGTCCACCACCGAGTCGCCGGAGTTCGAATTGGCCACCATATCCCTTCCGTTGAATGGTTTTAAGTGTCCCATGCAACACGGTGCGGTGATAGAACTCTCACAATGGAAAGAGGCCGGCCGGCAGCGGCCAGGCACACGGAATCACCCAAATACTAATGCTGAGGTAACAATGTCAACGTCGTCATTGGACAAGTCGTCTTCCGGGGAGAAATCACGGTGGCCCGTGTGGCTCTGCTGGCTGGCCATGGTGCTGGACGGCTTTGACCTGGTGGTGCTCGGCACGGTCATCCCAACCCTCATCAAGTCGCAGGAACTTGGCTTCGACGCCGTCGGGGCGACGTTCGCGGCAACCGTCTCCCTGGTGGGTGTGGGGCTCGGCGCGCTCTTCATCGCCCCGCTCTCGGACCGGCTCGGCCGGCGGAACCTGCTGGTGGCCTGCGTGGCGTGGTTCTCCCTCTTTACGATCGCCGTCGTCTTCGCGCCCAATGTGGCGTGGTTCAGCACGTTCCGGCTGCTGGCCGGCCTGGGCCTGGGCGCCTGCCTGCCCGCCGCCCTGGCGTACATGAACGACTACGCACCCGCCGGCGCGGCCGGAAAGTCCACCACCCGGACCATGACCGGGTACCACGTCGGCGCCGTGGCCACCGCGTTCCTGGCCCTCATGGTCATTCCGAGCTGGCGGACCATGTTCGTGGCCGGCGGCCTGGCCGGCTTCGCTCTGGTCCCCTTCCTGTGGTTCAAGCTTCCGGAGACCCTCCCGCCGGTCCACCACATCCCCGCGGCCGCCTCCCCGGCCGGCGCCTCCCCGGCCGGCAGCCAGACCCGCGTGCAGGCCGCGCCCGAGGAAGAACGCGCCAGCTTCCGGGATCTGGGCCGCAAGCCCTACCCACTGATTGCGGCCGGTGTGGCCGTTGCGTCCTTCATGGGGCTGCTGTTGGTCTACGGCCTGAACACCTGGCTGCCCCAGCTCATGGCCTCCGCCGGCTACAGCCTGAACGCCGGGCTCGCCCTGCTCCTGGTCCTGAACGTGGGCGCCGTGGTGGGCCTGCTGATCGCCGGCGTCCTGGCGGACCGGCACGGGACGAAGAAGATCGTGTTGCTCTGGTTTGGCCTTTCCGCCGTGTTCCTGGCCGCGCTCAGCATCCAGATCCAGAACGAAGTGGTGCTCTATGCCGCTGTCTTCGTCACCGGCGTGTTCGTCTTCAGTTCCCAGGTTCTGGTCTACGCCTGGGTCAGCCAGCTCTTCCCCGTCCGCCTGCGCGGCACCGCCCTGGGCTTCGCCGCCGGAGTGGGCCGGCTGGGAGCGATTTTGGGTCCGGCTGTCACCGGCGCGCTGGTCGCCGCCGGCATCGCCTACCCGTGGGGTTTCTACGTTTTCGCCGCCGCCGCAGTCCTGGCGGTCATTGCCCTCGCCTTCGTCCCACAGACCGTCCCGGCCGTGTCCCGCACCGGCGCCAGCGTCGGGCACTCGTAGGCGTCAGGCGCTCCTAGGACAAGCGCTCCGGGGTCCGCGCCTCGCGGCGCCCCCTTAGTTTGCGCCACGCGCCGGGTGCCAACACGACGGCGATGCCGACGGCGGCGCCGATGATGGTCTCGACGATTCTGTCGCGGAGCAGGAGGCCGGGCGGCACGGGCGCCACGAGAAGCGTGGAAGTCAGGGCCAGCGGAGTGACGAAAACCTGCGCCAGCATGTACTGGCGCGCGATGAACATCTCGGCCCCGAACTGGCACGCGGCAATGACCAGCACCGTCTGCCAGGGCGTCGGCTGCAGGAGCAGGATGCCGGCGAGCAGCACCAGCCCCAGGGCTGTGCCCGCGATTCTCTGCAGGCCGCGGCTGACGCGGTGCCGGGTGGTGTGGCCCACCAGCGGAACGACGGCGGCCACCATCGCCCAGTAGTTGTGGCCAATGTCCAGCCATTCCCCGGCCAGGGTCCCCAGCGTTCCCGCCAGGCCTGCCGCCACGAGGTAACCCCAGCTTTCGTGCCACGCGGTGCGTTTCTCCTGCGGAGTGAGGGCCGCCGGTCTTGGATTTACCCACGGGGTCCGGTGGCTCCGGGCCACCCGCGAGGACAGGCCGAGCAGCAGGGAGAAAGCCACGGTGAGGACCGCCGCCAGCATGGCCTGCCACAGCGGCGGCTGGTTGGGGATCGACGCGATGGCCGCGAACGCGAAGATATGGAACAGCGAACCGGAGGGGCGCAGGCGCCACCACGCGACAACCAGGGAGCATCCCCACGCGATCACGGTGGTGGCCACGACCAGGACCCAGGTGGTGCCTGCCGCCGACAGCCCGGCCAGGGCGTCCACCCGCGCGGTGAGGGCGGCCAGGAACATCACCAGCAGCATCAGCCCGCCGCCTCGGACCTGGAGGGTCAGGCGCCTGGCGTGCGGCTCGTTGCGGCCGTAGATGCCGGTGAAGGCGCCAAACGAAGCGAAGATTGCCAGATCCAGGCGGTCCAGCAGCACCAGCGTGATCAGCGGAACAAAGACTCCCACGGCGCAGCGGAAGGCAACCTGGTGGTCCTTGTTGCCCGGCGCGATGGTGAACATCTCGGCGAACACTTTCATAGCGCCGGCCTCACAGCGAAAAAGCTCTTCATGGGCGGGTTCTCACGGGTCGGGATGCCTTTCGTTGCGGCCGGAGTGTTACGACGGCGGCGCTGGCATCCAAGAGGGAGTTTACGCCGGAACGGCACGGCGGCGGCATCGGAATCCGTTGATCGGGATCGGCCGTCTGCACGGCGAAGTGGTAGCGTCTATCGGTTGAATCAAGCCCGCAACGCACACCGGAGGTTCCCCATGCTCAAAGGATTCAAGGATTTCATCCTGCGCGGCAACGTGATCGAACTGTCCATCGCCGTCGTGGTCGGCACCGCTTTCACCGCCCTGGTCAGCGCGTTCACCGCAAACATCGTCAACCCGATCCTCGCTGCTGCCGGCGGGGTCGAGACCCACGGCCTGGGCTTCTACGTCTGGCCGGGCAACGACAAGACTTTCGTCAACATCGGCGCCGTGGTGACAGCCTTCCTCACCTTCCTCATCACCGCCGCGGTGGTGTACTTCATCTTCGTGGCCCCCATGAACCGGATCAACCGAATGGTCAAGAACCGGCTCAAGGCAGCAGAGCCCGAGGAGAAGCCGATCCCGGCCGACACCGCACTGCTGGCCGAGATCCGCGACCTGCTGGCCAATCTGGCCGGCCCGGACGCCGCCGCCACCCGTGGCCGCGTCGGGGAGCACCCGGACGGGGAGCACCTGGACAGGGAGCACCTGGACGGGGAGCACCTGGAAGGGGGAGCACCCGCACGGGAAGGCGCAGTCGTCTGAGCCGGCCGGAGCCGCAAGCCGAACTCACGCCTGGCCCCTCCTGGCTGTGCCCTCTGGCGCGCGGTGGGACCGGAGTGCTTTGATGTAGGGGCCCCGCCGCGTGAGCCTGGCTGCCAAGGAGGAACACCATGCCGGACCTTGACTGGAACCACGAGCTGGTGGACCAATTGGACTGGCATTTTGCCAACCAGGCACGTCCGCGGCTGGACGGGTTGACTGACCACGAGTACTTTTGGGAGCCGGCGCCGGGCTGGAATGTCCGCCGCAGGGACGCCTCAACACCCCCGGGCGCGCCGGGTTCGGGCGATTTCACCATTGATTTCAGCTACCCGGAGCCCGTTCCCGCTCCGGTGACAACCATTGCCTGGCGCGTGTGCCACATTCTGGTCGGTGTCCTCGGCGCACGCACGGCATCGCATTTTGGCGGTCCTGCGGTGGACTACCAGTCCTTCGCCTACCCCGGCACCGCGGCCGGGGCACTGGCCCTGCTGGACGAGTACTACGGCCGGTGGATCCACGGCGTGAAAGGCCTCCACGAATCGGGTTTGGCGGCGCCCTGCGGGCCGGCCGAGGGCCCGTACGCCGATGCCCCCCTGGCAGCACTGGTCCTGCACATCAACCGCGAGATGATCCACCACTTGGCCGAGGTCGCCCTGCTCCGCGACCTCTACGCCCACCGCCACCTGCTCCAGCACGGCCAAGAGGGTGGACCGGGTAAGTAACAGCACGATCACCTGACCTGGCCCGGTCCCGGCGCGAAACCGTCACCCGGCGGCAACCCGGCCGAAACAGCCGGCGGGAATCATGGGAGCATGACACGCACCGCCGCAGGCAAAAACCCAGGCAAAACCCCAGGCAAAGCCCAGTCCCCGGCCACCTCCGAGTTGAGCTGCGAAGTGTGCGGCCAGATGCCCGAACCGACCAAGGCACGGCTGACCCTGGCCAATGTCGCCGTGATGCTTCCGATCGAACTGCTGGTGCACGCGGCGGTGGTGGAAACCCACCTGCCATACGTCGCGAAGGTCCTGGTGCTGACCATGACCGCGACCATCCTGGTGATCTGGGTGGCCGAACCCTCGGCCGCCCGGATGCTCAGGGGCTGGCTGCATGCCCCGGCCCTGCGGCACCGCAAACGGCTCGGCGCCGCACCCGCCCTGTGGCGGGCGCGGACCGTCCTGAAAGACAGGCCCGGGTCGCTGCAGAAACTGACGCAGGCCCTGGCCGCGCTGAACACGAACATCCTCAGCATTCATGTTCATCCCGTGGCCGGCGGTGTGCTGGACGAGTTTGTGCTCTCGGCCCCGGGCGAAGTCCGCGAAGCCGAGCTGCTCCGGGCGCTGCGGGCCGGCGGCGGAGCGGATCCGCACGTTTGGCCGACCACCGCCCTGGCCATGGCCGACGGGCAAACCGGCGCACTGAGCCTGGCCGCCCGGATCGCCGCCAGCCCGGAGGAGCTGCCGCTGGCGGTCGCGGAACTGCTGCGGGCACGGATCATCCCCGGACCGGCCGCCGGCAACATTGGGGTCCCGCCTTCCACGGGCGGTGACGGGACGGTCCTGAAAATCCCTACGGCGTGGCACGGGCCCATTACGTTTTCCCGGCCCGGCGAGCCGTTTACGCCTGCCGAATCCGCCCGCGCACACCGTTTGGCCGAACTCGCGGAGATCCTGGCGCACCGGCCGGCGGCACGTTAGATTGCCCGCCCGGGGTGAAACGGCCGGCCGGGCAATGGTTGGCGCGGGGTCAGATGCCTGTCATCCGGATGGTGAGGGCATCCTGCTCGACCGTGACCTTGAGGTGCTTGGCCTTGCCGAGCGGGTCGCCGTCGAGCTGGAATTCCTGCTCGTGGGCGAGTTCGATCTCGGCTGACTTTCCGGCGAAATATTCCACCGATGCGTTCTTGGCGTTCCTCCGGCCGAAGACGCCGGCCAGCACATCCAGCCAGCCGAACCGGCCGATGGGGGCCAAAATCACGACGTCCAGGATGCCGTCGTCGATCTTGGCGTCGGGAAAGATCTCCACGCCCCCCATGATCTTGCCGCAGTTACCCACCATCACGCTGCGGATGCGGCGCCGTACCGGGTGCTCGCCGTCAATGCTGATTTTTGCCCTGATGGGCTTGCCCGGCAGGTGCCGGATGCCCGCCTCAACGTACGCCAGCCAGCCCACGCGGTCCTTGAGTTCGTCGACGGTGTTGGCCATGATGGCGGCGTCGTAGCCAAGTCCGGCCATCACCAGGAAGGTGGATTCCGTCTCGGCGTGGTCCAGCGTGGCCTTCACCACGTCCACCTTGGTGTCCGTGCCGCTTAGGACGTCGTAGCTGGCCGCGACGGGGTCGGTGATATCGATGCCGAGATTGCGGGCCAGCAGGTTTCCGGTCCCCAGGGGCACCAGGCCCATCGGCGTTCCGGTGCCTGCGAGGACTTCCGCCACACAGCGGACCGTTCCGTCGCCGCCTGCGGCGATCACGACGTCGACTCCGGCCTCCAGCGCCTCGCGGGCCTGGCCCAGCCCGGTGTCCTCCTTCGTGGTTTCCAGCCACAGCGGCTCCGCCCAGCCCTGGGTCTCGCACAGGCGGAAGAAGGAGGCACGGAAGCTCTCTCCGGGAGACTTCATGGGGTTGATAACCACGGCGGCGCGCCGGGAGGCCGCGTTGTCCGGAGTCTCCGGCGTCGCGGTGCTGTTCTCTGTCATGGCGTCCTTAGGGGCAATGGGGCGGAGGGTTCCCGAACTAAAATCCTAGCTGCAGTGCCCGCGTAACCTGCGCAGCGCCGGCGCGAATCGTGGACGTGGGCTCCGCAGGCTCACTAGACTGGGCCTCGTGATGTGCCGGAGGCTGCTCTCCGGACGCCGAAAGCGGGAGCAGATGACTGAAACAGAGAATTACTCAGCGACGGCAGAATCATCGAGCGTCGATCCGCACGACTGGGGCCGGGCGATGGCACTGGCGCTCACACGGCTGGCCGAGCAGATCGCGCCCGGAGGCAGCGAAGACATCCATGCCCTGCTGGTGGGCAGGGACCTGCACCTGAAAATCGGTGACGAACCCGGGGGCGTGACGATCACGGTTTCAACAGAGCCCATCCCGGATCCCGCCACCTGACGGTTCTCTTAACGGGCGTGACTCTTCTCAGACGTCTTGTCTGGGACGCGTTTCACCGGCCCGAGGTCAGGTCCTCGGAGATAATTTCCGCCGTGGCCAGCGCCGCTTCACGCACGGCCTTGAGGTAGGCGTCCGGATCAGGCTGCGCGGACACCGTCTGGGCCTGCAGTGAGACGTTGATGGCCGCCACCACCTTGGGCCCGTCGTGGACGGGCGCCGCAATGGACATCAGGCCCAGCTCCAGTTCCTGGTTCAGCAGGCACCAGCCCTGGGCGCGAACAGTATCCAGCTCCGCCAGGAGGGCGGCCCGCGTTCCGATGGCTCCGGGAGTCAGGGGCCGGATCTCGGCCGCCGCGAGGTACTCTTCCAGCTTCGCCGGCGGGAGGGCCGCGAGCAGCACCCTGCCCATCGAGGTGGCATAGGCGGGGAAGCGGGTGCCCACCGTGATGCCGACCGTCATGATCC
Source organism: Arthrobacter sp. 49Tsu3.1M3 (assembly GCF_900168135.1). Taxonomy (NCBI): domain Bacteria; kingdom Bacillati; phylum Actinomycetota; class Actinomycetes; order Micrococcales; family Micrococcaceae; genus Arthrobacter; species Arthrobacter sp. 49Tsu3.1M3. Next base: position 39,949 of record NZ_FUZD01000019.1, on the reverse strand, counting down.
GCCGGGTGGACACCCGGGCGATGTAGGCGATGTCGGTGCCCTCGAGCACCGCGGCCGACGTCGACTCCCCCAGTTCGAGGGAGAGCTCTTCCAGGTGCGGCTGGGCGAGCTGCGGCAGGGACAGCCCGGACAGGTAGGCGTAGCCGAGCTGCAGCACTTTGGCAGTCAGGGCGAAGATCTTGCCGTCCGTGCGGACATAGCCCAGCTCCGCGAGCGTGTGCAGGAACCGCCGGGCCGTGGCGCGGGTCAGCTCGGTCCGGGCCGCCACCTCGGTCAGCGTCATCTTGGGGTGTTCCGTGTCGAAGGCACGGATCACGGCGAGCCCGCGCGCCAGCGACTGCACGTACTGGTCGCTGGCCGCGGGTGCGCCGCCGCTCTTGGCTGGCTCAGTCATTTTCCGCCTCTCGGTCCCGGATCACTTTAGCGGTGCCCACAGCTTGTCCGGCCGCAGGCCTGTCAGCTTGGGTCCGCCGCCCGGAGCGGCATCGGGACCAGGGCCTGGAGTTCCTCGAGCGTGCAGCCGAAGGTCTCCCGCACCTGGACGCCGTCGGGGCCGGTCAGGAAGACAGCCTTGTCGGTGTAGACGCGGGTCACGCAGCCGATCCCGGTGAGCGGGTACGTGCAGGTCCCCACGAGTTTGGACACGCCGTCGCGGGTCAGCAGCGTCATCATGACGAAGACGTCCTTGGCGCCGGTGGCGAGGTCCATGGCGCCGCCGACGGCGGGGATCGCGTCCGGGGCCCCGGTGTGCCAGTTGGCGAGGTCGCCGGTGGCGGAGACCTGGAAGGCGCCCAGGACGCAGATGTCCAGGTGTCCGCCGCGCATGATCGCGAAGGAGTCAGCGTGGTGGAAGTAGGACGCCCCGGGCAGTTCGGTCACGGGAATCTTCCCGGCGTTGATGAGGTCGCCGTCGATCTGGTCCCCGGTGGCCTCCGGGCCCATGCCGAGCATGCCGTTCTCGGTGTGGAGCGTGATGTTCTGCTCCGGTTCGAGGTAGTTCGAGACCAGAGTGGGCTGGCCGATGCCGAGGTTCACGAAAGATCCGGGGGCGATGTCGCGGGCCACGAGGCGGGCGAGATCGTCACGGCCCAGCGGCTTGCCGGACGTCTGGAGGTCAGCCTGGTTGCCGGTCCGCAGACTCTGGTCATTGGTTGGGATGCTCATCTCAGGCCACCTTCACAATGCTGTTGACGTAGATGCCGGGGGTCACGATGATTTCCGGGTCCAGGCCGCCGGTGGGGACGATCCCGGAGACCTGGGCGATGGTGTGTTTCGCGGCGGCGGCCATGATGGGGCCGAAGTTCCGCGCGGTTTTACGGTAGACCAGGTTGCCCCGGCCGTCCGCCGTGAGGGCCTTGATCAGGGCGACGTCGGCGTGGATGGGGGTCTCGAACACCTGCCACTTGCCGTCCAGGAAGCGGGTTTCCTTGCCGTCGGCGAGCATGGTGCCGTAGCCGGTGGGCGTGAAGAAGCCGCCGATCCCGGCGCCGGCCGCACGGATCCGCTCGGCGAGGTTTCCCTGCGGGACCAGTTCGAGCTCAACCTCGCCCGCGCGGTACTTCGCGTCGAAATGCCAGGAGTCGGACTGCCGCGGGAAGGAACAGATCATCTTCTTCACCCGGCCTTCCTTGATCAGCAGGGCCAGGCCCTGGTCGCCCTGGCCGGCGTTGTTGTTCACCACGGTCAGGCCGGTGGCGCCGCACTCCAGCAGCGCGTCGATGAGCTCGAACGGCTGCCCGGCGTTGCCGAAGCCGCCGATCATGACCGTGGAGCCGTCCTTGATGCCGGCGACGGCCTCGTCGACGGTGTCGATGAAATTCAGCATCTCTCTTTGCCCTGTCCTCTATGCCGCATCGCGGGAAGTTACGTTTTCGAGCACGACGGCGAGGCCCTGGCCGACGCCGATGCAGATCGCGGCGACGCCCCAGCGCTGCCCGGAGGCCTGCAGGGACCGGGCCAGGGTGCCCAGGATCCGCCCGCCGGAGGCGCCGAGCGGGTGGCCCATGGCGATCGCGCCGCCGTGCCGGTTCACGATTCCCGCGTCGATGCCCCAGGCGTTGATGCAGGCCAGGGACTGCGCGGCGAACGCCTCATTCAGTTCGACGGCGCCGACCTGGTCCCAGCCGATGCCGGCCTTGGCGAGGGCCTTGTTCGCGGCCTCGACCGGGGCGTAGCCGAAGTACTGCGGGTCGTTGGCGTGCGCGCCGCGCCCGGCGATCCGGGCCAAGGGCTCCATCCCCAGGAGCCCGGCGGCCTTTTCACTGCCCAGCCACGCCGCGGACGCGCCGTCGGAGAGCGGGGAGGCGTTCCCGGCGGTGACGGTGCCGTTCTCGGTGCGGAACACGGTCTTGAGCCCGGCGAGCTTCTCCGCCGAGGACCCGGGCCGGATGCCTTCGTCGCGGACCAGGTCCGTGCCCGGGACCGGGACGACGAGGTTGTCGTAGAACCCTTCGTCCCAGGCGGCGGCGGCCAAGTTGTGCGAGGCGGCGGAGAACCCGTCCTGGGCCTCGCGGGTGACGCCGTACTTCTCCCGGAGCCGTTCGGTGGCCTCGCCCAGGGAGATGGTCCAGTCCGTCGGCATGGCCCGGTTCACCAGCCGCCAGCCCAGCGTGGTGGAGGCCAGGGTCAGGTCCCCGGCCGGGTAGGGCTTCTCCGTCTTGGGCAGCACCCACGGGGCCCGGGACATCGATTCGGCGCCGCCGATCAGCATGAGCTCGGCGTCGCCGGTGTTGATCTGGCGCGAGGCGATGATCGCAGCGTCCAGGGAGGAGCCGCAGAGCCGGTTGACTGTGGTGCCCGGGATCGAGACGGGCAGCCCGGCCAGCAGGGTGCCCATCCGGGCGACGTTGCGGTTCTCCTCGCCGGCGCCGTTCGCGTTGCCGAACACCACCTCATCGATCCGTTCGACGTCGAGGGCCGGGGCGCGCTTCACGGATTCACGGATCACGTGCGCGGCGAGATCATCCGGGCGGACCCCGGCGAGGCCGGAACCGAACTTCCCGAACGGGGTACGGACGGCGTCGTAGATAAAAGCCTGGTTCATGGGTTCTGGTCCGTTTCTGCTTCGTCCATGGCTGCGTCGTCCATGGAATGGAAGACCTGCTGGGCGGTCTTGAACGCGGTGTTGGCGGAGGGGACCCCGCAGTAGATGGCGGTCTGGAGCAGGATTTCCTTGATCTCGTCCCGGCTCAGGCCGTTGGTGATGGCGGCGCGGATGTGCATGGCGAGTTCTTCCCAGTGCCCGTGGGCCACCATGGCGGTCAGGGTGACGGCTGAGCGCATCTGGCGGCTGATCCCGGGCCGGGTCCAGATGCCGCCCCAGGCGATCCTGGTGATCATGTCCTGGAAGTCCTCGGTGAAGGAATCCTTGTTGGCGTTGGCGCGGTCCACGTGCGCGGCGCCGAGGACCTCGCGGCGGACTTTCATGCCGCCGTCGTAGATCTCCTGGCTGGTCGCGCCGGGCTGGACCACACCGTTGCGTTCGGCCCCGTGGGATTCAGCACTGCCGGTTTCGGAGAGAGTCATGCTCCCGCTCCCTGGGTCTCGGTCCAGGTGATGAGGCCCCTGAGCAGCTCGGCGACGTGGCCCGGCGCCTCGAACGGCGCCAGGTGTGCCACGCCCTCCAGGCTGACGGCCGTCGCCGTCCCGCCGCCGGAGGTGATGCCCGCGGCGACTTCCCCGGCCATCGACGGCGGGGCGACCTCGTCCAGGGCGCCGGCCACAACCTGGGTGGGGACGCGGATGGTGCCTAGCTGGTCCCGCACGTCGAAGCCGGCCAGGGCCTCGCAGCAGAAGGCGTAGCTGAAGCGGTCGGCGTCCCGGAGGCTGTGCAGGAGCCGGCTGCTGAGCTCCGGCTGGCTCTCCATGAAGCCCGGCGCGAACCAGCGCTGCGCGGAACCCTGGATCATCACCGGGGTGCCCTGCGTGCGCACGGTTTCGGCGCGTTCCAGCCAGCCCTCGGGGGTGCCGAGCTTCGCGCCGGAGCACTGCACGGAGAGGCTCTTGAGCCGGTCGCCGTGCTTGATGCCAAGCTGCAGTCCGGTGGCGCCGCCGAGGGATACCCCGGCGTAGTGGAAGCGCGCGCCCGGGGCGATCGAATCGACCAGGCCGATCACGGCATCCGCGAGGTCGGCGACCGTGAAGGTCTCCTCCGCCGCGGGCGAGACGCCGTGCCCGGGCAGGTCCCAAGCGATGACGTCGACGTCGGCGCCCAGCAATGTGCCGGCGTGGCTCCACAGCAGGGAGGATGTTCCGAGCGAGGGCCCGACGATGAGGAGGGGCTTATCGCCGAGCTCGCGCTGGGGCGACAGCAGGACTGCTTTGACGGTGGGTCTAGCCACGGGAAGCTCCGTTCTGGATCTTGTGGGCGAAGGCGCCGGCCTGGCCGGTGTATTCCGGATACGCCGCGAGGATGCGGCGGGAGATCTCAACGGCCTGGCCGAGGTAGTTGGCCGGGTTCAAAAGCTCCTCGAGCCGGGTGTCGCTGAGCAGCTCCTCCGGGACAGCGGCGCGGAGCAGTGCCCGGTAGGTGTCCGCCTGCTCCGCAGCCGGGGCCATGAGCGTTTCGTCGACGACGGCCTGCAGCCGCTGTTTCCCGGTCCGGGCGGCTCCCGGATCGGCGCCGCTCCCGTCCAAAACGGCCGCGTCCAAAACGGCCCGGTCCAAAAGCGGTGCGACGGCGGCGTTGACGGCTTCGGAGAGCAGCAGCGGGCCGCCGAGCTCAAGGTTGCGGCGCATCGCTCCGGGGAAGACTGCCATCCCTTCGGCCAGTTCGCGCAGCTGCACCGCGGCGCCGAGGGCCAGGCGCAGCAGCTGGCGCAGGGCCGCCCATTCGCTGTGCCAGGCGCCGTCGGGGCGTTCGTCGTTGAAATTGGCGGCCGCGAGATGCAGCTGTGCGGCCAGTGCCGGGGCCTGCAGGGCGGCGCTGCGGATCAGCACGGAGAGCACGGGGTTCTGCTTCTGCGGCATGGCCGAGGACACGCCGCGCCCCGCGACGCGCGGTTCCGCAATCTCGGCAACTTCGGGCCGGCTCAGGAACAGGACGTCGGCGGCCATCTTTCCGGCGGCGTCGGTCACCGCCGCCAGCGCGTCGCCGAGCGAGGTGACGGCCAGCCGGTTGGTGTGCCAGGGGGCAGGAACGGGAGCGAGACCCAGGCGGGCGGCCAGCCGGTCGGCGAGGTCAAACGGGGACAGCGTCCCCGCGGACATCGTCTCTGCGGCCAGCCCGGCGCCGTCAGTGAGTACAGTGCCGTCAGTGAGTACAGTGCCGGAAGCCAGGGTCCCGGCGGCGCCGCCGGTCTGTACCGGCAGTTCGAGGGCCTCGAGCCGGCTGGCCGCGGCGGCCAGCCCGCTGAACCATTGCGCGGCCCGCAGCCCGAAGGTGTAGGGAAGCGAGTGCTGGGTCAGGCTGCGGGCCACACAAAGCGTGTGTCCGTGGGTTTCGGCGAGGCCGGCGAGGGCGGCCGTTGCCGACCGTAGCTCCGCGAGCAGTTCGCGGATGGCCCCGGCGGCCAGCACCATCAGGGCCGAGTCGAGCACGTCCTGGCTGGTCAGCGACGTGTGAACGGCGCGGACGGCGCCGAGTCCGGCGGTGTCCAGGTTCCTGACCTGCTCCCGGAGGTCGGCGAGCAGCGGGATGACAGGGTTGCCGCCGCCTTGGGCCCGGACGGCCAGTCCCGCGACGTCGTACCGCTGCGCGTCCGCGGCCGTGGCCACCACCGCGGCGGACCCGGCCGGGGCCAGGCCGGCCTCGTCCAGGACCGCCGCCCAGGCGGCCTCGACCTTAAGGATGGCGGCGAGCACCGCACGGTCCCCGGTCAGCGCCGCCACAACCGGCGACGCCGACACGGGACTCAGCAGGCCGGCGTCGCCGTCGGTTTCGAAGAAGCTCACTTGGCGGCACCCTCGGCGCTGCTGAAGTCCAGGAACACGGTCTCGCCGTCGCCCTGGAGGCGGATGTCCCAGCTCAGTCCGCCGTCGGGATCCCGGCGTGCGATCAGGGTCCGGCGCCGCTCCGGGTCAAGCGAGCTGAGCAGCGGATCCTTGGCCAGGGCCTCCTCGTCCTCCGGCAGGTAGACGCGGGTGAACAGGCGGTTCATGAGGCCCCGGGCAAAGACGGCGACGGCGATGAACGGGGCCGCACCCTCCTCGGTAGGGCCGGGGTTCACCGTGGTGAAGGTGAAGACACCGGTGTTGCCGACCGCGCTGCGGCCGAAGCCGGTGAAGGTGTAGCCGTCGCGGACCAGGGAGCCCGTGCGGTGCGGGACGTTGCCGTCCGCATCGGCCTGCCAGATCTCCAGGATCGCGTCCGGGATCGGGTGCCCGGCGCCGTCATAGACGGTGCCCTGGAGCCGGATGGAGCCCGGGGAGCCGGGAGCCAGGAGCTCGCGGTCCTTGGCGAAGGGCAGGGCGTAGCCATAAAACGGGCCCACGGTCTGGCCCGGTGTCGGGGTGAGTTTACCCACGGCGTTGCTATTCATTCTCATCGCCTCCTGCGCCCAATGCCTCGTTTTCGGTCCAGGTCCGCTTGGACCCGGTCAGGACAATGTCCCAGTTGTACGCCAGAGCCCATTCAGGCTTGGTCTGCTCGTGGTTGTAGGTGGCCACGAGCCGGTCGCGGGCATCCTGGTCCACGATCGACTGGTAGATCGGGTCCAGCGGGAACAGCTGGTCACCGGGGAAGTACATCTGGGTGACGATCCGCTGGGTGAACTCCTGCCCGAACAGGGAGAAGTGGATGTGGGCCGGGCGCCAGGCATTGAGGTGGTTCTTCCACGGGTAGGCGCCGGGTTTGATGGTGGTGAAGCTGTAGGAGCCGTCCGGGCCCGTGATGCAGCGGCCGACGCCGGTGAAGTTGGGATCCAGCGGCGCCGGGTGCTGGTCGCGCTTGTGGATGTAGCGGCCGGCGGAGTTCGCCTGCCAGATTTCGACGAGCTGGCCCGCGACGGGACGCCCGTCGCCGTCGAGCACCCGGCCGGAGACCACGATGCGTTCGCCGAGCGGCTCGCCGTTGTGCGCGATGGTCAGGTCCGCTTCCAGCGCGTGCACGTCCATGTGCCCGAACGCCGGCGAGTACAGTTCGATGGTTTCGGGATCCGCGTGGTGCAGATCCTTGGTCGGGTGGCGCAGGACGCTGCTGCGGTACGGCGCGTAGTCGAGCCGCGGCTGGGTTTCGGCCGGGGCTCCGGCTTTGAGGGCCTGCGCGTACGCTTCGCTGATCGCCTTCATCTCGGCGCTGAGGTCCGCCTGCGACTCCGCGGCAGTATCCAAGGCAGCGCCGGCGGGCGCATGCGTCTTTGGTGCGGCCTCAGTCGCTTCGTCGGACACGTCCTCGGTGATCGGGTCGGCGTTGAAAATGTCGAGGTTGATTTCTTCAGGCACAGCAGCCTCCTTTCGTTGGTGTGTTTGTTGTTCGGATGGGGGTCAGGAAGTACGGGTCAGCTGGTGCAGGTGGTCGTACTGGACGGCGTGCCGCACCGGGGCGTTCGGGGCGCCATAGCCGTCGTAGGCACCGCGGCGCTCCACCATTTCGAAGAACACGCTGCCCACGGTGGCGGTGTAGAAGTGCAGGAATTCGCCGTCGGCATCGCGGTCATAGAGCAGGTTGAGCTCACGGAGCGTGGCCAGGAATTCCGGGTCCAGGGCGAACCGGGCGTCGAGGTCCTCGTAGTAGTTCGCCGGGATCTGCAGGAAGTCCAGTCCGCGGTCCCGTGCGGCCCGGGCCGTGGCCACGAGGTCATCCACGGCGAAAGCGATGTGTTCCTGATAGCCGGGGCGGTGGCCGGTGCCGGCAGTCCCTTCCTGCTGGATCAGCGGGGCCAGGTTCAGCACCAGGCGGACGCCGCGGTCCTGCGTCAGCATCACCTGGGAGCGGACCAGCCCGGTGGGGCTGGCCACCTCGGCGAACGGCTGCGGTTCCAGTGCGAGGGCGCTGGTGTAGAAGAGCACGGCCTCATCGAAGTGCTGCCACGGCTGCGCGAGGTTCACGTGGTCGATCACCGCGCCCGGGTGTTCTGCCCGGTCCGCCGCGGCGGCGTCCAGGCCGTCGCCGAATTCCCGGGTCCACGCGGCGGTGCCGTCGGGGCTGCCCTGGCAGAGGAAGATTTCGGTGGAGTCCGGCGCGGCGAAACCTTGGAAGACTTCCTCGTTGGCCTGGCTCTTGCGCGGCACGGCGGGGGCCTTGAGCTGCTGGGCGCGGGCGGCGGCGATAACGGGAGAGTCGACGTCGAAGCCCAGGGCGGAGATGGCAGGGGCGGCGGGAGCCGGCTGGCCAGTACCGCCGGCAACGGTCGCCGTGCCGTTGGCGGCCGGTTCTTCGTTGATGATCACGCGCGCGTGGCCCATGGTCCACAATTGCACATCCTTCGTGCGATGCCGCCCGTTGAACGCAAACCCCAGCTGGCCCAGCAGGGTTTCCAGTCCGGCGGTGTCACCGGCCCGGACCTCGGCGAAGTTGAAGCCGGCGGGCTCGGCCACGCGGGGAAGCGTGGCGAGCTCCATCGGGTAGCGGCGCCGGGCACCGGACACCGGGCCGGCCGCCCGGCTGGTCATCCCGCCTGCTGCATTCGCCGGGTTTGCCTCGAGCCAGCGGGCGCTCTGCTCTTCGAGCCAGATCAGCGACCGCATGGCGTCGACGGCGGTGCGTTCGACGTCGGCCTGGCGGAACACGTCGTTGAAAACTTCCAGCGACACCGGTCCCGTGTAGCCCGCGCGGACCACGTGGCCCATGAACTTGGCGAGTTCGAACTGGCCCTCGCCTGGAAACACCCGGTAGTGCCGGCTCCAGGACAGGACGTCCATGGACAGTTTGGGGGCATCGGCGACCTGGACGAAGAAGATTTTCTCCGGGTCGAAGGCCTCGATCGGCGCGGTCTCCCAGTCCCGGGAGAGGATGTGGAAAGAGTCCAGGCAGGTGCCCAGGTTGGGGTGGTCCACCATCTCAACCAGCCGGTGGGCGTGCTCGTAGTCGTTGACGTACTTGCCCCAGGCCAGGGCCTCATAGGCGACCTTGACGCCGTGGTCACCCGCGAGGTCCGCGAGCCGGGAAAGCTGTGCGGCGCGGAGCTCGTCATCGTCGATCGTGGCGGTGCCGACGTTGGAGCAGAGCAGCATGGTGTCCATGCCCAGGCGGGACATGAGCCGGAACTTGGCGTCCGCGCGGCGCAGGTTGGCGGCGAGCAAGTCCTCGGGAACGCTGTCGAAGTCCCGGAAGGGCTGGTAGAGATCCAGGTTCAGGCCCAGGTCGGCGGCCAGTTTCCGGACGTCCTCCGGGCTCAGCGGGGACGTCACGAGGTCCTGTTCGAAGATCTCGATCCCGTCGAAGCCGGCCACCGCGCAGGCCTGCATTTTTTCCCGCAGGGTGCCGGCGAGGCAGACGGTGGCGATCCCGGTGCGCATCAGGCGGGCACCTCTTCCGCGGCCACAAGTTCCAGGAAGTGGGACCGCATGCGGTCGGCGTCGGCCTGGCGCCCGGTGAAGATCCGGAAGGCGTCCGCCGCCTGGCCCACGGCCATCCGGCCGCCGTCGAGCACCGCGCAGCCCTTGGCGCGCGCCTCGCGGACGAGCTCGGTTTCGATCGGCCGGTATACGATGTCGGCCACCCAGTGCCGGGACTCCACGAGGGACATGTCCAGCGGAGCCCCGGGGTGGGCGGCCATGCCCACGGGGGTGCAGTGCACCAGGCCGTCGGCCTGCGGCATGAGCTGCGGGAGCTCCGCCGTCGTCCGGGCGGTGACGGTCCGGTCCGGGAAGAACCCGGCGAGCTCGGCCGCCCGGGCGGCGGACCTGGCCGCGTCGGTGTCCACGAGGTCCAGCTCCCGGACCCCCGCGGTGAGCAGGGCGTAGGCGACGGCGGAGCCAGCGCCGCCGGCTCCCAGCTGCACCACGCGATCCAGGGTGGCGCCGGGAAGCCCGGAGGCCAGCGCCGCGGCGAAGCCGGAGAAGTCGGTGTTGTGGCCAATGAAGCGGCCGTCGCGGATCACCACGGTATTGACGGCGCCAAGGCGGCGGGCGTCGGCGGAGACCTCATCCAGGTACTCGAGCACGAGCTGCTTGCAGGGGTGCGTGATGTTCAATCCGTTGAACCCGAGGCTCCGGGCGCCGGAGAGCAGTTCCCCCACGGCCCGGCCGGGCAGGCCGAGTTCGGTGAGGTCGATGGGGCGGTAGAGGTACCGGAGGCCTTGCACGTCGCCCTCGCGTTCATGCATGTAGGGCGTGAGGGAGGGCATGACGCCGTCTCCCACGAGGCCCACGAGGAAGGACTCTGCTCGATTGCTCATCCAGTTTGCTCCTTTGACAACGGCACTCGGCGGGCGGCGGCGCTTGCAGCGTCTGCGGCGGGCCGGGTGATGGGGATTACATTACAGACTTTGTTCACATGTTGCACTGTTGTTCGAATGGCGAACATATTATTACGGCCCAGGCCGGCAGGTCGTCACCGCTGGGGCAGCCGGGCCGACAGCTCCGCCGCCGCCGCCTGCAGGAGGGGCACGAGGGACACGAGGGCCTCCATGCTCAGGCGGAAGACCGGGACCGCGGTGGCCAGCGAGGCGAAGGCGTGCCCTTGGGCGTTGAAAACCGGGACAGCGACGGCGCGCATGCCGAGCTCGTTTTCCTCGTCCATGGTGGCGAAGCCCTGGCGCCGGACCTGCTCGATTTCGGCACGGAAAGCCTCGCGGTCCGTGATGGAGAGGGCCGTCAGCGGCTCCAAGGGGAGTTCCTCGACGAGCTGGGCGCGGGTGGCGTCGTCGGCGAATGCCACCAGCGCCTTGCCGACCGAGGTGGTGTGAAGTGCCCCGAGATGCCCGGGGTCGCTCGTGACCCGGAAGGTCTGCGGGCCGTCCACCTTGTTCACCGTCAGGTGGTGGATGCCGTCCCGCACGGAGAGGATGGTCGCCTCACCCGTCTCCTCGGTCACGCGCCGCAGGATGGGCAGCGCCGTACCCGCGAAGCCGTGGTGGTTGGAGACGCGCTGGCCAAGCTGGAAGACCCTCAGCCCCAGGTGGTAGCGGCGGCCGTCCGGCTCGTAGTCAACGAAGCCGTCCCGCGTCAGGGAGCCGAGCAGGCGGTACGTAGTGCTGAACGGCAGATCCGCGCGGCGGGAGATCTCCGCGGCGCTGGCGCCCCGCGGCTCGTCGCCCAGGAGAACCAGCAGGCCCAGGGCCTTGCCCACCATGTCCGTCCGCGAGTCCTCCCTGGCGGCCTTGGCAGGCTTCGAAGGGGCCGCCGCCGGATACCCGGAAGCGGCGGGAACATCTGTGGTTTGATTCACACTCATGCATTGATGCTCCCACATAGTGAGAGCTATTTCTAGATGGTGATTATTTTTGTTGACAAGTGACTGCGCTCACAGTCATGATTGCTACATCGCACAAGTAGCTTCCACCATGTGGCTACTAGTCCGGGTCTTTCCACGGACCTCCGGCTGCACCAAACTTAAGCAAGCGGCAGCCGAGACCTTCCTGATCCATCCGCGACAACGTCGTCACACCAAAGGAACACCATGAGCCACACTGTCCCGTCCACGACGCCGGGTCTAACCACAGGAGGGACGCCGAAGAAGGCGGCCCTTGCCAGCTTCCTGGGCAGCGCCGTCGAGTATTACGACTTCTTCATCTTCGGTTCCGCGGCCGCGCTGATCTTCCCGCATGTCTTCTTCCCGGACGCGGACACCAACGCGGCGATCATGTCGTTCGCCACCTTCGGCTTTGCCTACATTGCCCGGCCGGTCGGGGCCGTTGTCCTCGGCCACTTCGGTGACAGGATAGGGCGCCGGAAGGTCCTCATGTTCACGCTGTTGCTGATGGGCGCTTCCACCTTTGCCATCGGCTGCCTGCCGGACTTCAAGACGGTCGGCTGGTGGGCCCCTGTCCTGCTGGTGCTGGCGCGTCTCTGCCAGGGCTTTTCCGCTGCCGGCGAGCAGGCCGGCGCATCGTCCATGACGCTCGAGCACGCCCCGGACAACCGCCGCTCCTTCTTCACTTCCTGGACCCTGACCGGCACCCAGGGCGGCCAGATCCTTGCCGCCCTCGTCTTCATCCCGGTCCTCGCCCTGCCGGACGACATCAAGTACACGATCGGCTGGCGCATCCCGTTCTGGCTCAGCGCCGTGGTTGTGCTGATCGCGTTCTTCATCCGCCGCACCCTGCACGAACCGCCGGCATTCGAGGAGGCCCAGAAGACCAAGCAGATCTCCAAGCTCCCCGTCGCGGACCTCCTCAAGAGCCACTGGCGCGATGTCCTCCGCGTCATCGCCTGCGCCTTCATCGCCGCCGTGTCCACCGTCTTCGGCACCCTGGCCATCAGCTACGCCAAGAACGTCGCCGGCGTGGACGGCACCACCACCCTCTGGCTCGTCGTCGGCGCCAACTTCATGGCACTGGGCACCCAGCCGCTCTTCGGCATGCTCGCCGACAAGATCGGCCGCAAGCCGGTCTTCATCTACGGCGCACTCTCCAGCGCAGCCCTGACCCCGGTCTTCCTGCTGAGCCTCGAATCCGGCAACGTCGCGCTGATGTTCCTCACGGCAATCGCGTTCTTCTCCTTCGGCTACGCTGCGGCCAACGCGGTCTGGCCCTCCTTCTACGCCGAGATGTTCAGCACCAACGTCCGCTTCTCCGGCCTCGCCATCGGCACCCAGCTGGGCTTCCTGATGGCCGGCTTCGCCCCGGCGATCGTGGCGGCCATGGGCGGCATCCAGCCCGGCGGCTGGGTCCAGATCTCCATCTTCACCGCAATCATCTGCCTGATCGCCACCGTCGCGGCGCTGACGGCCAAGGAAACATTCCGGGTCCCCACCAAACAGCTCGGCCAGCAGTAGCCCCCGCGCCGGCAGCGGATTTCAACCGCCCTTCCGCACCGGCCTTCCGCACCGGCCTTCCGCACCGCACGACGGCGGCCCGTCCCTTTGGGGGCGGGCCGCCGTCGTTAAGGCGTCGAGGGGGCTAGCCGGTTAGCGGGCTAGGGCGCGGCGCCCAGCACCGCGGCGAGATCGAACTTCACCGGTTCCTCCAGCTGGTCGTACGTGCAGGAGCGCGGATCACGGTCCGGACGCCAGCGCAGGAACTGGGCTGTGTGCCGGAACCGTTCGCCCTCCATATGGTCATACTTCACTTCCACCACGCGCTCAGGCCGCAGCGGGGTGAAGGACAGGTCTTTGCCGCCGCTCCACCGGCTTCCCTCGGCTTTGCGCGGAGTCCGCGCCCCCTCCTCCTGCCGGGCCCAGGCCCAGGGGTGGTCGTCAAAACCGGTGACCAGCTCCTGCAGCTCGGCAAACAGCTCCGCGCGCCGGGCCATCGGGAAGGCTCCCACGACGCCGACGTTCGCCAGCACCCCGGCGTCGTCGTAGAGCCCCAGGAGCAGCGAGCCGATCCGGTCCGGACCGGAGGTGTGAACGCGGTATCCGGCGAGCACGCAGTCCGCCGTCCGTTCATGCTTGACCTTGACCATCGCGCGCTTGTCCGGCTGGTAGCTGCCCTCCAGCGTCTTGGCCACAATCCCGTCCAGTCCGGCGCCCTCGAACTGCCGGAACCAGCGCTGCGCCGTGTCCCGGTCGGAGGTCGCGGCCGTGACGTGGACCGGCGCCGCGCTGGCTGCGAGTGCGCGCTCCAGCTGCCGGCGGCGCTCGGAGAAGGGTTTGCCCGTGAGATCCTCGTCGCCCAGGGCCAGCAGGTCGAACGCCACGAAGCGCGCCGGGGTCTGTTCCGCGAGCAGCTTCACCCGGCTGGCAGCCGGATGGATGCGCTGCTGGAGCGCGTCGAAGTCCAGCCGGTCCCCGGAGGCCGCCACCAGGATGATTTCGCCGTCCACCACGCAGCGTTCCGGCAGCTCCGACTTCAGCGCCTCGACAAGCTCGGGGAAATAGCGCGTCATCGGCTTGCCGTTCCGGCTGCCGATCTCCACCTCGTCGCCGTCACGGAAGACGATGGAGCGGAACCCGTCCCATTTCGGTTCAAAGAGCCAACCCGTTCCGGCGTCCGGCGACGGCAGTGCGGGGAATGCTTTGGCCAGCATGGGCGCAATGGGAGGCATCAACGGCAGGTGCATAGCGCCCATTCTTGCGCCGCGGACCCGGCACCGCCACCCCCGGGCAGCCTTTCCTCGCCACGGCTCCTCAACGAGGAGTTCCTCGACACGGCCCCGCCCCGGCGGTAAACATGGGGGATGGCTACCGTCGGGTTCCACGCCTCGCATGAACAGATCAGCCCCCGCCGCCTCCTGCAGGACGTTCAATTGGCGGAGCAGGCCGGCTTCGATGCCGCCATGTGCTCGGACCATATTGAGCCGTGGTCCGCCCGGCAGGGCCACTCCGGGTTCGCCTGGTCCTGGCTCGGGGCCGCGCTGGCCACCACCGGTCTGCGCTTCGGGGTGGTGACGGCGCCCGGGCAGCGGTACCACCCGGCGATCATCGCGCACGCCTCAGCCACCCTGGCGGACATGTTTCCCGGCCGATTCTGGATGGCCCCGGGCAGCGGCGAGTACATGAACGAGCACGTCACCGGCCAGGCCTGGCCGCCGAAGGAGACGCGTCAGCGCCGGCTGGAGGAGTGCGTAGACATCATCCGCCGGCTCCACGCCGGCGACGTGGTCACGCACCACGGGCTCGTCACGGTGGAGCAAGCCCGGATCTGGGACGTCCCGGAGACCAAGCCGCCGCTCATTGCCCCGGCGGTAAGCGTGGAAACAGCGCGCCGGGCAGCCGCCTGGGCCGACGGACTCGTCACCGTCAACCAGCCGCCCGGAAAACTGAAGGACATGCTGGCGGCCTACCGGGACGCCGGCGGCCGCGGGCCGGCTGCCCTCCAGGTCCACCTGTCATGGGCGCCGACCGAGGCCGAGGCCATCGCCATCGCCGAGGACCAGTGGCGCACCAACGTCTTTGCTCCGCCGATTCCCTGGGACCTGCCCACGGCCGCCCATTTCGACGGCGTCAGCGCCGGTGTCCAGGAGGACCAGGTGCGGGCGGCCGTCAACGTCTCCGCCGATGCCCGGCGGCACGCCCAATGGCTGGCCTCCTATCTGGACCTGGGATTCGACGAGCTCTACCTGCACTTTGTCGGCCAGGAGCAGACGCCCTTTATCGATGCCTTCGCCGAACACGTCCTCCCCCAGCTCCGGCCGGCGGGAGAGGCACTGGCCGGAACGGACGGTGCGCTGTGAGAATCGCCGAGACCTCGGACCTCTGGTGGAAGAACGCGGTGATTTACTGCCTGGATCCGGAGACGTTCTTCGACGGCGACGGCGACGGCACCGGAGACTTCGGCGGACTGATCCAGCGGGTGGACTATCTTGCCGCGCTCGGCATCACGTGCATCTGGCTCATGCCCTTCTACCCTTCCCCGGACCGCGACGACGGCTACGACGTCACCGACATGTACGGCGTGGACCCCCGGCTCGGAAGCCTGGGGGACCTGGTGGAATTCATCCGCACCGCCAACGACCGCGGCATCCGGGTAATCGCGGACTTTGTCATCAACCACACCTCCGACCGGCACCCGTGGTTCGTCCAGGCGCGCAAGTCCGTGGACAACCCTTACCGCGACTACTACGTCTGGCGGAAGGACACGCCTCCGGACACCTCGGACCAGGTGGTGTTTCCCGGCGAGGAAACGTCCATCTGGACCCAGGACAAGGCCACCGGTGAGTGGTATCTGCACATGTTCGCCAAACACCAGCCGGACCTGAACGTGATGAATGCCAAGGTGCGGGACGAAATTGCGAAATCAATGGGATTCTGGCTGCAGCTGGGCCTGGACGGCTTCCGGCTGGACGCAGTGCCCTTCTTCCTGGAGCTGGTCGGCGAGCCAAAGGATGAAGCCGCGAAAATCGACCCGCACCAGTACCTGAGCGCCCTGCGCAGCTTCCTCAACCGCCGCCATGGCAGTGCGGTGCTGCTGGGCGAGGTCAACCTTCCATACAAAGAGCAGCTGAAGTACTTCGGCGGCCCGGCCGGCAACGAACTGAACATGCAGTTTGATTTCCTCTCCATGCAGAACATGTACCTGTCACTGGCCCGGCAGGACGCCCGGCCAGTGGCCCGGACGCTCGGCAGCCGTCCGAAGATCAATCCCGACAACCAATGGGCCATGTTCGTCCGGAACCACGATGAACTCACCCTGGACAAGCTCAGCGATGCCGAACGCGAGGAGGTCTTCGCGGCCTTCGGCCCGGATCCCGACATGCAGATGTACGGCCGCGGACTGCGGCGGCGGCTGCCCACCATGCTCGGCGGCGACCCGGCCAGGATCCGCATGGTGTACTCCCTGATGTTCTCGCTGCCGGGAACCCCGGTGCTCTTCTACGGCGAAGAGATCGGGATGGGCGAAGACCTGCGCGCGAAGGGCCGCTCGGCCGTCCGCTCCCCCATGCAGTGGGACCACACCGAAAATGGCGGCTTCTCGACCGCCCCGCCGGGGGACCTCGTCGCCCAACCCGTGGACGGACCGTTCGGGCCGGCGCACATCAACGCCGCGGCCGCGAAACGGGATCCCGATTCGCTGTGGAACTTCATCGCGACGCTGATCCAGCGGTACCGGGAATGTCCCGAGCTCGGCTGGGGCAGGTTTGGCCTCATCAAGCAGGCCTCACCGGCGGTGTTGTTGCACCGCTGCACGTGGGACGGCTCCACGGTGGTGGTCGCCCACAATTTTGGCGCCGAACCCGCGTCTGTGACGGCCTCGGTGGTCCCGCCGGAGGGTGAGGAAGGCGGCCCGGGGGATCCGGACGGGACGGGCGCGGAGGGGCAGTCCTACGCCGGGGCCGTGCTCCGGGACCTGCTTGGCGGCGAGGACATCCCGCTCTCCGACGACGGCGCCTTCGAAGTCCCGCTGGACCGCTACGGGTACCGGTGGTTCCGGGTCGAGCGCCCGGGCGAACGCCAGCTCCCCTGAAGGCGGCCGCAGCCCCGATGGGGCCGGTATCCGCTGCGTCCCCGAAATCTAACCGGAGCCTTACCGTGCCGAAACGCGGACGCAACATTGGCGCAGGACACTGGAAGTGCCGGCAAGAGCAGGCACCGACTCCAGTCCAGGAGGCCCCGCCATGTTGAAGGAAGCGAAAGCCCATGTAACCCGCGTCCGCGCGCTCGACCAGCTGCACCGCGGCGATGAGATCGAGGCCCGCCTGCGGGTGGGCCCGAACTACGATGACGTCGTGATCCGCCGCGGCAGCGTTCAGGAGACGGCCCCCGGAATCGGCGTCGTCTGGATCATGGACCGCCACACCGGCATGCGCAAGGCCATCAACGCCGACGAATGCAGCGTCTGGCGGGTCGCCTGAGGCGTCAGCCTCCCGCCACCGACTGGATGATGAGGACTTCCTGGCCCGGCGCCACGGCAGTCACCAGGCCCTGCAGCCGCCGGATTTCATTCCCGTTGACGTATATATTCACGTAACGGCGAACACTTCCGGTCTCGTCCCGCAACCGCCGCGACAGCGCCGGATAGTCCCCGGTCACCGTATCCAACACCCACTCCACCGTCACCGCCGCCTCGGCGGGCGCAGTCAGGATGGACTGCCCGCCGGCGAGCGGTTGGAGGACGCTGGGCAGGACCACGCTGATCGTCGAGCCTGCCGGCATGGCGTCGCCGCTGATCACGCCGTTGTTCATGCGCTTTTACCCCTTCACGGCTGCGCCGGGACCAGGGCAGTGGAGACCACGGCTGCCCGCACGCACAGCACATCCGGCAGGTGCGAGGCGACCTCGGTAAAGTGTTCGCCCTCGTCAGCGCTGGCATACACACTGCCGCCGCGCGTCCCGAAGTAGACGCCCGCGGGCTCCGCGCCGTCGACGCTGGCAGCATCACGGAGAACGGCGTTGTACTCTGCCTCCGGCAGCCCGGCATCGAGCCGTTTCCAGCTGGCGCCGGCGTCATCGGTCCGGTGCACGGCCAGCTTCCCGTCCGGCGGGATACGTTCGCCGTCAGCCTTCAGCGGGACCACCCAGGCGGTACCGGCCCGGCGCGGATGCGTCAGCATCACAAAACCGAAGTCCGCCGGCAGCCCTTCGGCGATCGACTCCCACGATTCGGCGTCGTCGTCGCTGCGGTACACGCCGTGGTGGTTTTGCGCGTACAGGCGGCCGTCGACGGCGGCATCGGCCGCGATCTTGTGGACGCACTGGCCGAATTCCGGGTTGGGATCCGGCATGAAGTACGCGGAAATTCCCTTGTTGCGCGGCTCCCAGGAGGCGCCGCCGTCGAGCGAGCGGTAGACCCCTCCGGTGCTCATGGCGACGTGGACTTTCTCGCCCGTGGGGTCCACGACGATCGAGTGCGCCGCGGCGCCGCCATAGCCTGCGCCCCATTCGCTGCGGTGCGGATGGTCCCAGAGGCCGCGGTTGAGCTCGAAGTGCTCGCCGCCGTCGGTGGATTTCCAGACCGAGATCGGTTCGCAGCCCGCCCACACGACGCCCGGGCGGGAGTCGGCGTCGGGATAGATCTGCCAGATCCGTTCCAAGGCGGCGTCGGTGCCGTCCGGGAACGTGATGGCGCCGTTTTCGGGTTCGGTCCAGGATCCGCCGAGATCATCTGAGTGGAAAACCGTGGGACCCCAGTGCTCGGAGCGGACGCCCACCAGGATCCGGGTCCTGTCATCGCGGGTATCGATGGCGATGCTGGGCACCTCACTCATCAGAAAATGCGGGCCGGACAGCGACCAGTCCTTACGGTCTTGGCTGGTCGCCAGCCAAAGGCCTTTCTTGGTCCCGATCGCCAGGACGTAACTCTCTGCAGTAGCCATGGGGTCCATGCAACCATCCCCGCCGGAAGGCCGCAACGGTTTTCTCCCGGCGCCCGCCGGCATGCGCTGCCGCGCCGGTGGCATCTTTCAGTCGACGAACTCCGACTGCGTCTCGATGAAGTCCCAGTCCGCGGCCGTCAATACGGCCGCGCCGGCGGCGGACGGCTCAGCCGGACCCGGCCCGCCGGCATCCGCGATTCCCCGCTGCACGGCCTCGGGCAGTTCGATGGTCCGCAGGTTTTCCCGCAGCCATTCCTTGCTCGCCAAGTCCAGATCCAACCACCACATGTAGATCTCCACGGCGGCCACCTCCTCCTGTGTTCTTCCACCGTAGGCCCCACCCCCGGGCTGTTCAAGGGAGGCCGCGGCAAACGGCGCCGGCACCGTCGCGGTCCGGCAAACGGGAAGTAAGCCCCTGTTCAGGGCCGCACCCCGGCGCCAGAATGAAGTATGCCTGACGACTCCGCCCACGGCCCGGCGCCCCTCGTGGTGGGTGTGGTTCCGGGACAGCATCCGGAAGTGCTGCAGACGGCGGCATCCCTCGCGAAGTCCCTCGCCGCACCCTTGATCTGCGCCTACGTGGACGAGGCCAGCTACCTCGTGGAGTGGGATCCGGCGCGGTCCGCGCACCGGCTGTCCCTGCACCCGGACGCCGACGACGCCCGGATCCGGGCCACCGCCAAGGAGCTTCGCTCCGTTGTTGAGGCACTCTGCGCACCCCTGGGGATCGACTGGACGCTG
The DNA here is from genome assembly GCF_900168135.1 of Arthrobacter sp. 49Tsu3.1M3. NCBI lineage: Bacteria > Bacillati > Actinomycetota > Actinomycetes > Micrococcales > Micrococcaceae > Arthrobacter > Arthrobacter sp. 49Tsu3.1M3. Next base: position 20,473 of record NZ_FUZD01000019.1, on the reverse strand, counting down.
CGCACCCTGGCCGGGGACCCCGCCCGGGCGATCGGCAGGCTGGCCGCGGAGACCAACGCATCCGTGATCGTGGTGGGCACCCCCGAACGCGGCATCGGCCACCGCATCTCCGCCGCGCTCAACGGCTCCGTGGCGGCATGGCTCAGCCACCATCAGGAACGTCCGATCCTGATCGTTCCGGCCGTCGCTCCGGCAGGAAGAAAGTAAAGCGAAAGTACTTATTCGGAGCGCTGGTGTTACCCCACTACCGGCGAGTAAGCTCGATCTGTAGGCCGGAAGAACCGCCTACCCCAAAGCTGCTCCGGAGTGCGTATCCCCCAATAACGCACTCCGGAGCTCTTTGTTTTGCGCAACATTCCCTATCCTGCGCCTGCCCGGGCCGCGAGCTTGAAACATACCCCTAGGGGGTATAAGTTGAGGGCATGAGCGAGTCAGAAGTCCCCGGCACGGCGGGTCTGGACACTGTCCCCCTTGGCGCCCCGCCCCAAGAACACGGCTACACGTCCAACAAGGACGCCTACCTCCGCCGTCTCAAGCGGATCGAAGGGCAGGTCCGCGGCATCGCCCGGATGGTTGACGAGGACAAATACTGCATCGACATCCTCACCCAGGTCGCCGCCGTCACCAAGGCCCTGCATGCCGTGAGCCTCGGGCTCGTCGAAGAGCACATCGGCCACTGCGTTGTCGGCGCCGCCGCCGAACCGGATCCGGAGCTTCGGGCGGAGGCCATCGATGTCAAAGTCAAAGAGGCCACCGATGCCATCGGACGCCTGCTCCGCTAATACCCGTACCACCCACCACACCACCGGGCCGGGGAACCACACCCAGCCCAGCGACAAGGAGCACCCCATGGCCCCCGTTTCCACCACCGTCAACGTTTCCGGCATGACCTGCGGCCACTGCGTGTCCTCCGTCAGCGAAGAACTTGAGGCGCTCTCCGGCGTCGAAAAGGTCGACGTCGACCTCAACGCCGGCGGCATCTCCACCGTCACGATCACCTCCAGCGACGAACTGTCCGCCTCCGAAATCGGCGAGGCAGTCGCCGAGGCCGGCTACCTCGTGGTCGCCAGCGACGCCTGAGTGACATCCGCGCCGGGCGGGCGCAGACACCGGAACGGCAACCGCCGTCGGGCCCAGACACCGGAACAGCAGAAAACCAATCGAGCGGGAAAAGAAGGGCGCCGTGAGCAGCGAGCAGTTGTTGGACCAGGCCGGGAGCCGTGTCATTGACCTCGACATCGAGGGCATGACCTGCGCCTCCTGCGTCAACCGGGTCGAGCGCAGGCTCGGAAAGCTCGACGGCGTCGAGGCCAGCGTCAACCTGCCCCTCGAATCCGCCCGAGTCAGCGTACCGGCAGACATCACCGACGACCAGGTCACCGCCACCGTCGCGGCCGCGGGCTACAAGGCCACGGTCCGGTCCGCCAGGTATCCGGGCACGCGGGTGGAGGACGCAGGACTTCCGGCCGGCACCGATTTTCCGGCCGGCACAGCCGCACCCTCGCTTCGTCCGCGGCTGGTGGTGGCGGCCGTACTCACCGTCCCGGTCTTCGCAATCTCGATGATCCCGGCATTCCAGTTCCCGAACTGGGGCTGGGTGGCCGCCATCCTGGCCCTGCCGGTGGTTGCCTGGGCGGCGTGGCCGTTTCACCGCGCCGCGGCCATCAACGCGCGGCATTTGGCCTCGACCATGGACACCCTGGTGTCCATCGGCGTGATTGCCGCCTACTCGTTCTCGGTCGGGCAACTCCTCGCCGACCCGGGCATGACCGAACATCCCGCAGCGGAGCGCATGGGCTCCGGCGGCCTGTACTTCGAGGTCGCATCCGTGGTCACCACGTTCCTGCTGCTCGGCCGCTACCTCGAGGCCAACGCCAAACGGAAGGCGGGCGACGCCCTCAAGGCCCTCCTGGACCTGGGGGCAAAAGACGCTACGGTCCTGCGCGGCGGCACCGAGCACAAGATCCCGGCCGACCAGCTGGCCCTCGGGGACGTGATCGTGGTCCGCCCCGGCGAGAAGATCGCCGCCGATGGCGTCGTCACCGACGGTACCTCTGCGGTGGACGCTTCCCTCGTGACCGGCGAATCCGTGCCCGTGGAAGTCGGTCCGGACAGCCAGGTCACCGGGGCCACCATCAATACCTCAGGCCGGCTCCTGGTCCGTGCCACCCGCGTCGGGTCCGAGACCACCCTGGCCCAGATGGGCAGGCTCGTCTCCGCGGCGCAGACCGGAAAAGCGCCGATCGCCCGGCTCGCCGACCGCATCAGCGCCGTCTTCGTACCGGTCGTCCTGGTCATCGCCGCCCTCACCTTCGGGGCCTGGCTGATTGCGGCCGCACCGGCCGTCAGCGCCGACGAGGTCCGGGCCGCCTTCACCGCCGCGGTCGCCGTGCTGGTCATTGCCTGCCCCTGCGCCCTCGGGCTGGCCACCCCCGTCGGACTGCTGACCGGGACCGGGCGGGGCGCCCAGCTGGGGATCCTGATCAAGGGTCCGCAAGTCCTCGAGGACACCCGGACGGTGGACACGATCCTGCTGGACAAGACCGGGACCGTCACCACCGGCCGCCTTGCCGTGGACGACGTCCAAAGTTTCGGCCCGCACAGCGAAGCCGAGGTCCTGCGCCTGGCGGGGGCCGTGGAAAACGCTTCCGAGCACCCGATCGCCCGGGCCATCGCCGCTGCGGCGTTGGGCGCGGCGGCCGGGCGCGTGACCAACGACGGCGCCGGCCTCCCCGCCGTCGCCGGCTTCCGCTCCGCACCCGGCGGCGGCGTCGATGGCACGGTTGGCGGCCGCCGCGTGGTCGCGGGGCGCACCGGCTGGCTGTTGGAGTCCGGCGTCGCTCCGGCCTCGGCTCAGCGCGAGGCCCTGGGTGCTGCCGAAGATTCCGGCGCCACGGCCGTCTGGGTTGCCGTGGACGGCGAAATCGCCGGAATCATCAGCCTGCGGGACACGATTAAGCCCGGCTCCGCGGCCGCAGTTACCCGGCTCCGGGAGCTTGGGCTCCGGCCGATCCTGCTGACCGGCGACAACGCCACTGTCGCTGCCCAGGTGGCGGCCGCCGTCGGAATCAGCCCGCGCGACGTCTTTGCCGGTGTGCTCCCGGCGGGCAAGGTTGAGGCCGTGCGGAAGCTGCAAGCGGCCGGCGCCACTGTGGCCATGGCCGGGGACGGCGTCAACGACGCCGCGGCGCTGGCGCAGGCCGACCTGGGCATCGCCATGGGCTCCGGCACCGACGTCGCCATCGAGGCAGCCGATCTGACGGTGATGGGCAACGACCTCGGACAGGTGGCGCAGGCGATCGAGCTTTCCCGCCGGACGCTCGGCACCATCAAGACGAACCTCTTCTGGGCCTTCTTCTACAACGCCGTGGGCATCCCGGTGGCAGCCCTGGGCCTGCTCAACCCGATGATCGCCGGCGCGGCCATGGCCGCCAGCTCCGTGCTGGTGGTGGCCAACTCGCTGCGGCTGCGCAGCTTCGGGAAGTAATCCGGCCTTAGCCCGGGCGCCCCCGCCTCAGGCCGCGCCATAGCGGATGGCAGCCCTGGCTTTGGCCTTGGCCGCTTCCTCCTCGCGGTCCTTGGCCGGGGCATGGGTCACCAGGGAGTCGAGGAGGTGCTGCGTCGCATGGGCAATCTCATGCACAGCCCGGTTGAAGGCCTCCTCGTTGGCCTTGGACGGCTTGGTGCTGCCGCTGATCTTGCGCACGTATTGCAACGCGGCGGCCTCCACCTCCGCGGTGGTGGCGTGCGGTTCAAAATTGTGGAGGGTCCGGATATTTCGGCACATATCTCCATGCTAAAGGCCATCGGGTCCGGGAACGAGGGCCTCGGGCCGGAACGGACAACCGCCTACGGCACGGGCTCGCAGTCGTTCGCGTGGTCCAGCGCTGCCGCGCCGGTGCCGGACGGGGCCCGGAGCTCGTCCAGCCGGACCAGCACCACCCCGCCGACAATCAGCAGGCCGCCCAGGAGCTGGATGGGTCCGGGCAGTTCGCCGAGCAACAGCCACGCCCAGATGACGGCGAACAGCACCTCGGTGAGCGAGACAAAGGATGCGACTTTCGAGCCGAGCGCCCGCGCGGCGACAATTCCTGACACATACGCCACCACCGTGGCCAGGACAACGAGGCCGCCCAGCGCCACCCACCACGGTGTGACCCAGGGCCCCAGGCGGGTGTCGGCCGTACTGAAGGCCATCGGCAGCAGCCCGGTTGCCGCGGTAAGCCACATGACGATTGCGCCCACCATGAGCCCGCCGGAGGCCAGAAGGATGGGCGGCAGGGTGTCGTTTTCCTTGGCCGTGATGAAGAAGTAGATGGCCAGGCACACCGCGGCCGCGATCCCCCACAGCACCCCGATGAGGTCGACCTTGACGGCTCCGGTGAGGTCCAGGACCAAGATCAGCCCGCCGAGGGACAGGAGAGTGCCGGCAATGGTCAGTGGCCTCGGCCGTTTCCGGCTAACGGCCCACAGCCAGAGGACGATCAGCACCGGCGCCAGGTACTCCAGCAGGAGGGCGACGCCGACCGAAAGCCGGGATACGGCGTTGAAATAGAACAGCTGGCAGGCGGCGACGCCGATGAATCCGAACAGCAGCACGGTCAGCCAGTTGTCCCGGAGCTGGTGCCAACGCCCCCGCAAGGAGGGAATGGCGAAAACGGCCAGAATCAGGGCCGCACCGGTAAGCCGGGCCGTGACGGCCGCCCCGGGAGTCCAGCCCGTTTCCAGGAGCGCCTTGGCGAATGATCCGGAGAGCCCGAACACCGCGGACGAAAACAGGGCGACGCCCAGGCCCGATGCCATGAACCCGGATGGTGCGGCGGCCCGCGTGGTGCTCTGCCTGGCGGCCTGCTTGCCTCCCTGTTTGCCCTCGAGTTTGCTTCCCTGCGGGGTGCCACCCGGTTCGGAGGCAGACCGCTGGGCGGCTAGGTCTCGGACCGGCGTGGCGGCGGGGCGCTGGGGGGCAGACACGGGCATTCTCCTGTCAGGAGTAAAGTAGGGTTATGCTCATGACATTACGCCCCGGCAAGGTAAGGAGTCAAGATGGTTTTTGCCCCTGACACGGAAGTTGCCCTGCGTTCTGTGGTCAACCTCATCAACACCGCGGCCAACGGTGAGGAACATTTGGCCACGGTCAAGGATCTGGACGCCTTCCTGGAGGCCGAGGGCTTCACCGGCTCCCGCACCCGGGACGGGGCCGAGCTGGCAAGCGTACGGCGGCTCCGGGGCGAGCTCGCCGAACTCTGGCAAGCCGAGGAGTCGGCAGCCGCGGAGACCGTGAACCGGCTGCTCCGGGAGGCCCGGGCGCTGCCCCAGCTGGTCAAGCACGAACCCTGGGACTGGCACCTGCACGCCACCACCCCGGAAGCGCCGCTGGCCGACCGGATGAGTACTGAGGCGGCCATGGCGATCGTGGACGTGATCCGCAGCAAGGAAATGGACCGCCTGCTGGTGTGCGCCGCGGACGACTGCGACGCCGTCGTACTGGATCTGAGCCGCAACCGTTCGAAGCGCTACTGCGACACGGGAAACTGCGCCAACCGCGCGCACGTGGCCGCGTACCGGGCCCGGAAAGCCGCGTCCTGACTCCAGGGGCGCCGGCAGAGGGGCGCCGGCAGAGGGGCGCCGGCAGAGGGGCGCCGGCAGTCGGGCCGTGCTCCCAGGCCGCCCTGTCAGGTCGCACCGTGAGGCCTCGCTGCTAGGCCTCGTTGCTAGGCCTGCGGGCCGCTGTCACGGGAATCGCCCGGGCCGGCCTCGGGCCGGGGCTGCGCTGACGGGCCGCCGTGGCCGGAGGGCGTGCGCTTGGAACTGAGATTGACGCCGGAACCCTTCCCCAGGTCAGCGGGATTCTCCTTGTGGCTCATGGCCAGCATGGCGGCCACCACCAGGATCACAATAAAGGCGATGCCGGCGCCGGTGAGCGCCAGATCGAACCGGGGTGAGCGGGCGCTGCCGCCCGAGGCGAAGATCAGGACGCCGAAGAACACCACCACGGCCCAGAACGCGGAGAACATGAGCGGCCCCTTGACCGAGGTCCGCAGGCTGCGGGGCGCTCCGGGTTTCTGCTGTGCCAAGGTGTTTTCCTCCTGCAGCCCGCGCTCACAGCGTGGCTGTCTTGTTACCGCAATTGTTCTACGCCGGGTAGAACCTGTCGGTACTAGTTTACGGCCTCCGCGGAATCGCCCGGAGCATCATGGCGCAGGGTCAGTCCGGACAGCATCCACAGGACGCCGCTGATGATGGCCCCGCCGCCGGCGACGCCGAGGAGGGCGTGCGGGCCGAGGCCGATGAAGAACGGCAGCGCGATCGCAGTGCCCAGTCCGATCACGCCGGAGGCGATCCAGTCACGGGCCAGCACGGACCGGCCCCGGCCACGAATGCCCGCGAACAGCTCCGCGGCGCCGGCCACGCCCAGGCCCAGGGCTGCGATGATTCCGAAGACGAGCGGGGCGGGGATCAGGGCCACGGCCGCGCCGGCTCCGGCCAGGGCTGCCCCGCCGGCGGAGAGGACCCTGCCAGCGCCTTCCCGCGGGGGGAATCCGGTCTTGGGCACGGTCCAGATCATCACAACGCCGGTGGCCAGCAGGTAGAGGCCGCCGGCCCAGCCCATGCCCGATTCCGGCGGCGCGGCCCAGAACACGGTGACCGCGCCAAACACGAGCGCGACGGCGGCCCTGACAAGCACGGGCTTGAAGAGGTCGGCCGCGGCGCGGATGGCAGGGGTCGCGTCAGGCGCTGCGGGAAGAGTCACCCGTCCAGTTTAGTGCGAAGCCGCCGCTTCGCACGTCCGCCGGCGGTATGGGCCCAGTGCGGGCCCGGCGGCGGTTCGCGCCAGGCGCGCGCCTGGCACGGACCCAGCCCGCACTCACCGCGCGCCGAGCACCATCCACCGGTCCGTGCGGGCCCGGAGGCCCAGCGTCAGCGCCCGCGCCGCCATGTAGCCGAGTGAGAACGCGGCCCACAGCCAGAGCAATCCGGCGCCGGCACCGGCGCCGGAATACAGCACGGCCAGCAGCAGCGGCAGGTAGGCAGCGAGGTTGACGACGCCGGCGATCGCCAGGTAGCGGGCGTCGCCCGCGCCGATGAGGACGCCGTCGAGGACGAAGACGTACCCGGCCAGCGGCTGCCCGGCGGCGAGCACCCACAGGGCGAGGGTAAGTGCCGCCCGGACTTCGGCGTCGGGCGTGAAGAGGGCGCCCGCCCACGGTGCCGCGGCTGCCAGAAGGATTCCGGTCAGGACGCCGAAGCCGACCCCCCACCGGGTCATGGTGCGCGTCAGCGCGCGTGCCGCCACCGGCCGGGCCGCGCCGAGTTCCTTCCCGATCAAGGCCTGGGCCGCGATCGCGAGGGCGTCGAGGGCGAAAGCGAAGAATGTGAAGATGGTCATGGCCAGCTGATGTGCAGCGAGATTGACCGGCCCCTGGGCGGTGACCACCACCACCGTGGCGAGAATCGCGATCCGCAGGCTGAGCGTGCGCAGCATCAGCCAGGAACCCACCCCGGTCAGGGCCCGGATGCCACGCCAGTCCGGCCGCAGAGACACCCCGTTGTTACGGGCGTTGCGCCGGACGATCAACACATAGACGGCCGCCATGGCCCACTGCGCGATGCTCGTGCCCACGGCCGAGCCGGTCACGGACCAGCCCAACCCGTAGACGAGGACCAGGTTCAGCGCGATGTTCAGCGTGAAACCCGCGGCGGCGACGATCAGCGGGGTCCGGGTGTCCTGGAGTCCGCGCAGCACCCCGGTGCCCGCGAAGATGAGCAGCATCGCCACGAGGCCGGGCATGGACCCCCGCAGGTAGTCCACGGCAAACGCATGCACCTCGCCGTCGGCGCCCATCAGGTCCAGGAGCGGCCCCGCGGCCAGGAACCCGGCGGCCGCCAGGACGAGTCCGAGCAGCAGCGCCAGCCAGATGCCGTCGCGCCCGGCGGCGAGGGCTTTGGCCAGCTGGCCGTTGCCGATGGCCCGCGCCACTGCCGGGGTGGTGGAGTACGCGAGGAACACCATCAGTCCGACTGCCGTGTGCAGGACCGCCGATGCCAGCCCGACGCCGGCCAGTTCGGCTACGCCAAGATGGCCCACAACGGCCGAATCCGCGAGCAGGAACAGCGGCTCGGCGATCAGGGCGCCGAAGGCCGGCACTGCCAGGCGCAGGATTTCCCGGCGCTGCCCGGTAGTCGGCGGCGGGGCGGTGGACAGCGGCGGGGAAGGTTGCACGCGTTAACCCTAGCCGGGCCACTGAATCGACTCCGCACGTCTTTTAGTTGACATTTCAACTAAATATCCGGAACACTGGATCTTGAACGCAACTGAAGCCGCGGCAGCTGAGAGCCGCGACGCCCCCCTACTTACGAAACGGTACTTCCCATGAACCAGCCCGCCCTGACCACCTCCGCCCGAACCATCCTGCGCGTCATCGCCGGCTTCCTTTTCGCCGCCCACGGCTGGCAGAAGTTCAACGAATTCACGATCGCAGGCACCCAGGCCGCCTTCACCCAGATGGGTGTTCCGGCAGCCCAGGCGGCGGCTCCCGTCGTCGCCACCCTCGAGCTCGTCGGCGGTGTCGCGCTGATCCTGGGCGTGCTCACCCGCGTGTTCGCGGCCCTCCTCGCACTGGACATGCTCGGCGCCCTGTTCATGGTCCACGCCTCCGCCGGCGTCTTCGTCGCAACCGGCGGCTATGAACTCGTCCTGATCCTGGCGGCCGCCGCCGCAGCCGTGGCCCTCGTCGGTGCGGGCAAGCTCTCCGCCGACCGCGCCCTCTTCGGCCGCGCCGACTCCAAGCTCCGCGTTCTGGCCTAAGGCCTCCACGGCATAGCTCACGCCCTGGAGCGCACGACGGCGGGCGGTCACCTTTCTTGGTGGCCGCCCGCCGTCGTGTATCTCCGGGTTATGGCGTGGTTATGGCGTGCCGGACAGCCATTGTGTCGCCGGCCGGCGGCGCCTGCCGGGCCAATCAGTAGACTCACAATATGAGCGAGAACGCGCCCAATTCCGTGACCCTGCGCTTCCTGGCGGCCCCCACCGATGTCGGCCACAGCGGCTCAGTCGACGCCGGCACCGTGCTCGAGTGGGTGGACAAGGCGGCCTATGCCGCCGCCGTCGGCTGGGCAAAGTCCTACTGCGTGACGGCCTACGTGGGGAACATCCACTTCGCGGACCCGGTCAACAGCGGCGACATGGTGGAGGTCGAGGCCACGATCGTGTACACCGGGCGGTCCTCGATGCATATCCGCACCGTAGTGTCCTCGGGCGATCCGAAGGGCGGCCCCGCCACCATGCGCAGCCAGTGCATCGTGATCTTCGTGGCCGTGGGCGCGGACGGCAAGCCCACACCGGTGCCGCAGTTCGCCCCTGTGACACCGGACGAAATCGAACAGCGGGACCACGCGCTGGCCCGGATCAAGGTCCGCGAGGACATCGTGGAGGCCATGAGCGGACAGGAATATACCGACGCCGGCACGGCCGAGCGCGTGGTGCTGCGGTTCATGGCCGCGCCCACCGACGTGAACTGGGGCGGCAAGGTGCACGGCGGCATCGTCATGAAGTGGATCGACGAGGCTGCCTACGTCTGCGCCTCCCGCTACTGCGGCAAGGACACCGTGGCCGTATTCTCCGGCGGCGTGCGGTTCTACCGGCCGCTGCTGATCGGCCACGTCGTGGAGGTGGAGGCCCGGCTGGTCTATACGGGCACCAAGGGCATGCACATCGCCGTCCATGTCCGCTCCGGAGACCCCAAGGGGCGCGAGCTGAACCTGACCACCTATTGCCTGACAGTCATGGTCGCCCGCGACGAGACCGGCACCTCGGTCCCGATTCCGCAGTGGGTGCCGGTGTCAGCGGAAGATATCCGGCTCCACGCCCACGCCCGCGAACTGCTGGAAATCCGCGGCCGGGCCCCGGGGAACCGGCTGCCCAACCACCTGCTCGCGGCCGGCGACCGCTAGGGCCGGGCGGGGCTAGAAGCCGCCGCCACCGCCGGCGTCGGCGGCCATGTTGGCAAACCGCGAGTAGTGGCCCTGGAAGGCCACCACAATGTCTTTGGTGGGGCCGTTACGGTGCTTGGCGATCAGGATGTCCGCCTCGCCGGCGCGCGGGGACTCCTTGTCGTAGACGTCTTCGCGGTGCAGCAGGATCACCATGTCGGCATCCTGCTCGATGGAGCCGGATTCGCGCAGGTCCGAGACCATGGGACGCTTGTCCTGGCGCTGCTCGGAACCACGGTTCAGCTGCGACAGTGCGATCACCGGCACCTGGAGTTCCTTGGCCAGAAGCTTCAGGGCACGGGAGAACTCGGAGACTTCCTGCTGGCGGGATTCCACTTTCTTACCCGAGCTCATCAGCTGCAGGTAGTCCAGGATCACCAGCTTGAGGTCATGCTGCTGCTTCAGGCGCCGGCATTTGGCCCGGATTTCCATCAACGACATGTTGGGGCTGTCGTCGATGAACAGCGGCGCATCGTTCATCCGGCCCATGGTGGTGGCAATCTTGGACCACTGCTCGTCCTTGATGGTGCCCTTGCGGAGATCCTGGAGACCGATCGTGGCCTCGGCGGACAGCAGGCGCATGGCGATCTCGTTGCGGCCCATTTCGAGGGAAAACATGACGGTCGCGAGGTTGTTCTTGATGGCGGCCGAGCGGGCGAAGTCCAGCGCGAACGTGGACTTGCCGACGGCCGGGCGGGCGGCGATGACGATCATCTGGCCGGGATGCAGTCCGTGGGTGAGTTCATCGAGCTCGTAGAAGCCGGTGGGGACACCCACCATGCCCTCGCCGCGGTGGCCGGAGGCCTCGATCTCGTCCACGGTGGATTCCATGACGTCCTTGAGGACCACATAGTCCTCGGCGGTCCGGCGTTCGGCGACGGCGTAGACCTCGGCCTGGGCCTGGTTGACCAGGTCTTCGACCTCGCCGTCCTGTCCGTAGCCGAGCTGGACGATCTTGGTGCCGGCGTTGACCAGGCGGCGCAGCACGGCGCGTTCGCCCACGATTTCAGCGTAGTAACCGGCGTTGGCGGCCGTGGGGACGGTCTGGATGAGTTCGTGCAGGTAGGCGGGTCCGCCGATCCTGTTGATTTCGCCGCGCTTGGTCAGCTCGTCCGAGACGGTCACGGCGTCCGCGGGCTCGCCGCGGCCGTAGAGGTCGATGATGGCCTCGTAGATGGTTTCGTGCGCCGGACGGTAGAAGTCCTGGCCACGCAGGATCTCGACGACGTCGGCGATCGCGTCCTTGGACAGCATCATGCCGCCCAGGACTGACTGCTCCGCAGGGATGTCCTGCGGAGGCTTGCGGCTGCCCTCGGCTCCCCGCGTACCCTCGACTGAGTCCAGATGCGTAACTGACAAAACTGCCGTCCTTCATTGTGTGCCGTGGCGGATATCCGTTCGCCGCGGCGCGTAAGCACTGCGCCTTATGCCCAATGCCCTCGTACCCAGTGCCTTAAGGCCAAGCGCCGTATCCCGGCGGGTCACCGCCCGGCCGCTGCGGTGCTCAACGGCCGTGATGCTCAACGGCCGTGATACCGAACTGCTGTGATTCCCAACTGCTGTGATTCCGAACTGCTGGATGCTGGCGGGAAACCCGGCACATGCCGGCCGCTCTATTCTTACCAGTCAGCTCCGACAGTTCGTGCCGGCCCAGCGACCGCCGTTGTCCACAGTGATGGTGCGGCCGCAGGGCACCGGATCCCGGCGCCGGTGTCCTGGTGGGCACCATCCGGCGGCCGCAGGTTTTCCGCTTCCCACGCCCGATATCCTGCTACGTTATCCGCCGCCGGGGCAGGCACCAACCCGGCCGCTCCGCTGCCCTGTGGATAACCTGTGCACTAGTGCCTGATGCTTGTGCACAGTCTGTGGGTAGAGCTGTGGATAGAAAAAAAGTTAAGCCTGCAATCAGTACTTGACCTGCGGAAATGTTGCATTCATCTTGTGGACACAAAACAATTTCCGCCTAGCTTCATCCACAGCCTGCACCTTGGGGCTGGGGATAGGATGCGGCACAGGAGGCCACATTTGCCGCCCGATACGCACCTTTTGGGACAGGATTCATTCCCATCGAGCCGAATTGACGCCAGCCGCGGCGCACTGTACGCAAGGTGCGGAACATGCTGTGGATAACCGCAATCTGGCATAAGCTCTAATCATGGGCGATGTACTGATAGTCATGTTGCCTGCCCTCATCCTCGCGGCGGTGCTCTGGGCGGCGGTCACGGCGTTGAAGCCGCGGAACCACGGCATCTCAGAGGCCGAGCGCTACCAGCAGGAACTGGCGCTCAAGTCCCAGGCCCACTACGCGGCGCAGGTCCGGGCTGCCGAGGCATCCCGCGCCCGGATTGAAGCGACCACGCGCCCCAGCCAGAACTCCCAGCAGCAGTCGCAACAGGCCGACCACGCGCGCTCCGCCCTGTTGGGCCGGGACGGCTCCGGCCACCAGGAGGGGTTGTCCGCCATTGGACACCTGAACCCCCAACTCCTCTTGCAGCTCCAGTCGCTGGCCCACGACGGCCACAAGACGAAGGCCGTCCGGCTGCTGCGGCAATCGACCAGCTCGGACCTGAAGACCGCAAAGAATTACGTAGATCGGCTCTAGCACATGGACTCACTGCTCATTCCCGTACTGATCCTGGTGCTCGTGGCCGCCGCCGTGCTGCTGGCGGTGCGCGCGTGGAGCCGCCGCGGCGAAAGCACCAGGCCCGCACCAGCGCCGCAGCCGGACCCCGACTCTGCGGAGCTGGCCCGGACGGCGGCCGCCAGGCTCACCGAGGAGCAGCACCGGCAGCTCTACGCGCTGATCGCGCAGGGGCAGGCCATGGCCGCCATCAAGGTCTACCTCGAGGCCACGGGCGAGGGCCTCCGGGCGTCCCGCGACGCCGTCGCGGCGCTGGCAGCCCACCCCCAGCCGTTCCGCGCCCCTGAGCACGCGCCGGCGGCCGTTCCGGACGACGACGACGTGCCGCAGCGGTTCTCGTACCGCTACCGCGCGATCGCCAGCAAGGGCGATGTCACCCGCGAGGTGAGCAGCAACATGCTCAATGATGAGATCTACGGGAGGATCCGCACCCTGGCCAAGAGCGGCGACACCGAGGCCGCAGCGACCGCACTGACCCGCCACTCGGATATCTCCATGAAACAGGCCCGGGAATTCATCGCACTGCTCGGCGACTGAGCACCACGGGGCCCACGCCCCCTCCGGGCCACCCGCGGGGCCGGGGACCCGGCAGGGCTAGAAGTCGAACAAGTCCCCCAGCCAGCCTTCCTTCTTCTTCGGACGGCGGCGGTCATCGTAACGCGGCTGCTCATACCTCGGCTGGTCGGACCGGGGACGGTCGCGGCGGTCATCGTACCGGCGCTCGTCATAGCGGTCATCCGGACGCCGGTCGTTCCGGCGCGGGTCGACGTTGTACAGCGGCGGCGGAATGTGGCCGGCCGGCGCAGGTGAAACCGCCGCAGGCGGGAACGCTGCCGGCGGCAGTCGTGCGGCGGGGACGGCGGCTGCCGGGCCAAACGACTCCGCCGCACGGTCGATGATCTTGTCCAGCTCTCCCCGGTCCAGCCACACCCCGCGGCATTGGGGGCAGTAGTCGATCTCCACGCCGCTGCGCTCACTCATGATCAGGTCAATAGAATCCACGGGACACTTCATGTCCCGGACAACGAGTGGGCGGCCGAAAAGGTTCGGACGGCGCTGCGGGCCCGGAAGCCCAGCGCCGGGCAGACCTTACCGGTGGGCAGCGATCCCGGCCAGCAGCTGCTCAAACGGCAGGGACTCCAGCGCGGCCGGCTTCTGCCGCGGCCCTGAGTCCTGCAGCAGGGCGGCAAACTCCCCCGCCGCGCGGTCCACGCGCACCGACAGCGGCGAGCCGCCGTCGTCGTTGTTTCCCCAGTCCTGCGGCCCGGCGAAAACCGCGGTGGCGGCGATCCGGGTGCGCAGGTACGTGAAGAGCGGCCGCATCGCGAAGTCCAGCACCATCTGGTGCCGGTCCGTGCCGGCGGTGGCCCCGATCAGCACGGCCTTGCCTTCGAGGGCCTTGGGGTCGAGCACGTCGATGAAGGACTTGAAAAGCCCGCTGTAGGACGCGCTGAACACGGGGCTGACGGCGATCAGGCCGTCAGAGGCCTCGACGCGGGCGATCACGTCGGCGAGCCTCGGAGCCGCGTACCCGGTCACAAAGTTGTTGGCGATGTCCACGGCGAGGTCCCGCAACTCCAGGACCTCGATGTCTACGGCGTAGCCGGCCGCGGCAAGCTGCCGCTCGGCCGAGGCCGCCAGCTGGTCCGCGAGCAGACGGCTTGAGGAGGGGACGCCGAGTCCGGCGGAGATAACGGTGATACGGCGGGTTTCCACGGAGTGCTCCTAAATTGAATCCTGGTCAGCAACGCGACTACATGCGTTTGCATCTACCCTTAGAAGCGGCGGGCAAGGGGATTTATTCCCGGGCACCCCCTGCGCCTGACAGGAGTCCCGCGCCCTGCCAGACTGCCCTCATGGCTGAAAACAAAACGCAGGCAACCGGCGCGTCGGTGCAGGAGTTCCTGGCCGCCGTCGAGCATCCGGTCCGGCGCGCCGACGCGTTCCGCCTGCTGGCGCTGATGTCCGGAATAACGGGCGAACCGGCGCAAATGTGGGGTCCGACCATTGTGGGCTTCGGTAGCTACCACTACAAGTACGCGAGCGGCAGGGAGGGCGATGCCGCGGCGGTCGGCTTCTCCCCCAGGAAATCCAGCCTATCGCTCTACGGCCTGACCTATGGGCCGGAGGACGCCGAACTCCTCGGCCGGCTGGGCAGGCACAAGCTCGGCGCCGGCTGCCTGTACATCAACAGGCTCGACGACGTCGACGAGGCCGTGCTCGCGGAACTGGTCCGACTCGGCTACCGGCATGTCACCACGGCGCTGCACCACGGCCAAGCTTCGGGCTAGTGCCTCCAAAGAGGTGGAGTTAACAGCAGAAGGCCCCCGCCTTCGGTCCCTCAAAGAGGTCCGGAGGCGGGGGCCTTCCAGCAGTTCAGGACTGCAGCCGTTGAGGGCTACTTGCCTGCGACTACGTCGAGTTCGATCACAGCGGAAACGTCGTCGTGCAGACGGACGTTTGCCTGGTAGGAACCGGTCGACTTGATGTGTGCCGGCAGTTCAACCTTGCGCTTGTCGATGCGGCCCAGGCCTGCGGCCTCAACAGCGTCGGCCACGTCGCCCTGCTTGACGGTGCCGAACAGGCGTCCGGTTGCGCCAGCCTTGACGACCAGCTTGACCGGCTTGGCGGAGAGTGCAGCAGCCTGCTTCTGAGCGTCTTCCAGGGAAGCGTGCTCGCGGGCAACGCGGGCAGCCTTGATGGACTCAACCTGCTTCTCGCCACCCTTGGACCAGGTCAGGGCGAAGTTGCGGGGCAGCAGGTAGTTACGTGCGTAACCGTCCTTGACCTCGACAACATCGCCAGCAGCACCGAGACCGGTTACTTCGTGGGTCAGAATGAGCTTTGCCATTTTAGTTAATCCCTTCCTTAGCCGCGGCCAGCGCCGGAGTAAGGCAGCAGAGCAACTTCGCGGGCGTTCTTGATTGCCTGGGCGATCTTGCGCTGTTCCTGCACCGTGACGCCAGTGACGCGACGGGCGCGGATCTTTCCGCGGTCGGAGATGAACTTGCGCAGCAATGCTACGTCCTTGTAGTCGATGACAGTGATGTCAGCGGCCTTCAAGGGGTTGGACTTTGGTTTGGGCTTACGGAGTTCAGCCTTAGCCATCGTGGAGCTCCTATTCGATGGAGCCCGTGGATATTGATCCACGGGATGGTGGTGATCCGGCGCAGTCTGCACCAGGCCGCCTTGCGGGGGCCAGTCGGTTTTCGTTGCCGGACCTTAGATGTTGTTTAGAAGGGAGGTTCGGAATCCGGGCCGTTGCCCCAGCCGCCGCCCGCATTGCTGACCCCGGGCGTGGCCCACGGGTCTTCCTGCGCGGCGGGCTGGTTGCCGCCCCATGTCCCACCGGTGTTGCTGCCCTGGTTTGCACCCTGGCCGCCACCGAATCCACCGCCGCTGTTGCCGCCGCCGAAGCCACCCTGACCACCCTGACCGCCGGAGCGCTGGGTGCGGTTGACCTTGGCGTTGGCGTAGCGCAGGCTCGGGCCGATTTCATCGACCTCAAGCTCGATAACGGTGCGCTTCTCGCCTTCTTTTGTTTCGTAGGAACGGCTCTTCAAGCGGCCGGAGACGATAACGCGCATGCCCTTGGTCAGGGACTCGGCGACGTTTTCGGCTGCTTCGCGCCAGACCGAAGCGCGGAGGAACAGGGTTTCCCCGTCCTTCCACTCATTGGACTGCCGGTCGAAGGTGCGGGGAGTAGAAGCGATGGTGAAATTCGCTACGGCCGAACCGGACGGTGTGAACCTGAGTTCGGGGTCATTGGTGAGGTTACCGATAACCGTGATAGTGGTTTCGCCTGCCATCTACTGCCTCCTTGTGCGTTCCTGCGGGGTTGAAGATTGAAGGTTGGCCGCTGAATTACTCAGCAACAACTTTCTGCTCTTCGGGGCGGGTGATCTTGGTGCGCATGATGGTCTCGTTGAGACTCAGCTGGCGGTCAAGTTCCTTGGCGGTAGCCGGCTCAGCGGTGAAGTTCACCACGGCGTAGATACCTTCGGACTTCTTCTGGATTTCGTAAGCCAGGCGACGACGGCCCCAGATGTCAACCTTTTCGATGGTTCCACCATCGTTGGTGATGACGTTCAGGAACTTCTGAAGCGACGGCTCAACGGCACGCTCTTCGACCTCGGGGTCGATGATTACCATCAATTCGTAAGGACGCATATGTGAACCCACCTCCTTTGGGCTAAGCGGTTACGGCATTTCCGTAACAGGAGGTTCATTTGCGGTGTCATGCAATGCCCACCGCCGGAACGGAGGCAGGGCGCAGCACAGACTTCAATAGCTTAGTGCATGCGGGCCGGAATCCGCGATTCCGTGCCTTCACCGTACGGCCCCGCGACCTGGCCGGGAAGAGCGCCGGCGGCCATGTGGATAACCGCCACACGGCAAGCGCTCAGTCGGGGGGCGCATCGGCTGTGCCATGATCTGAAAATGCACACCAAGCCCTCGTCAGCCATGCCGCCACCGCTCCGCCGCAGCCGCCTCCGCTTCGCCGCCATGGTGCTGTTGGGGCTGCTCGCCGCCGGGGCGGCCGGAATGTCGGGACACTGGGTGCAGGCTCCCACGGTTGGCTGGTGCGCCGCGGCCTTGACCTACGTCGTCTGGGTCTGGCTGGTTATCGGCCGCCTCGACCCTGCGGACACCCGGCTGCACGCCACAACGGAAGACCCGGCCCGGAGCACGACGGACCTGCTGATCCTGGCCGCCAACGCCGCCAGCCTGGCGGCGGCGGGAGCGGTCATCGTGGATTCGCACAACAACACTGACACTCTCTCAAGGATTGCCGGCGGGCTGCTCGCGGTAGTCTCGGTGGCGCTGTCCTGGACCCTGGTCCAGACGCTGTTCACACTGCGGTACGCGGAGCTCTACTACGGCACGGGCACGAAGGCAGGCTCCCGGGTGGGCGGTATCGACTTCAACCAAAGCCGGCCGCCGCAGTACACCGACTTCGCCTACCTGGCCACAAGCCTTGGCATGACGTACCAGGTATCGGACACCGCCCTGCAGAACCATGGCATCCGGGCCGAGGCCCTCAAGCACAGCCTGCTCTCCTACCTCTTTGGGACCATCATTCTGGCAACGACCATCAACCTCGTGGTCGGCGTCGCCGCGTAGGGCGCTGCCGGCGTTAGGCCGCCGTCCGGAAGAACGTCTGGGTCACCACGGCCAGCCGGTGCGGGTCCTCGACACCGCAGAGTTCGCGTGCCGAGTGCATCGACAGCAGGGCGACCCCGACGTCGACCGTCCGGATTCCCAGCCGGGTGGCGGTCAGCGGGCCGATCGTCGACCCGCACGGCATTACATTGTTGGAGACGAATTCCTGGTACGGAATACCGGCGTCGGCGCACAGCCCGGCCCAGAGGGCGGCGCCGGCGGCGTCGGTGGCATAGCGCTGGTTGGCGTTGATCTTCAGCAGCGGACCGCCGTTGAGGACCGGCCGGTTGGCGGGGTCGTGCCGCTCGGGATAGTTCGGGTGCACGGCGTGGCCGGCGTCCGCGGAGACGCAGAACGACGCCGCGAAGGCCTGCCGCCGCTGGCTTGACGAGGCGCCGAGTCCGTCCGAGATCCGCACGAGCACATCTTCGAGAATGGGCCCGCACGCCCCGGACCGGGACGCCGAGCCGATTTCCTCGTGGTCGAAGGCGGCCAGCACGGCAATCGGTGCACCGTCAGGCACTGGCGTGGCGGCATGGGCCATCAGCGCCGTGAGCCCGGCGTGCGTCGCGGAGAGGTTGTCGAGCCGGCCGGAAGCGAAGAATTCGCCCTTAGCGCCGAACACCGCCGGGGCCTGGGTGTCTGCGATAACAACGTCATACCCGCCGATCTGCGCGGGATCCACCTCGGCATCTTCAACCCGGTCCGCGAGGAGTCCGAGCAGGTCTTCGCCGGCGGGATCGCCCAGGCCAAAGACCGGATTCATGTGCTGCTGCTTGTCCAGGGCGAGGCCCTCATTGACGGCCCGGTCCAGGTGGATGGCGAGCTGCGGGAAGCGCAGCAGAGGACCGGTGGCCGTGAGATGCTGCGTGCCGTCGCGCATGACGAGCCGGCCAGCGAGCTGGAGTTCGCGGTCCAGCCAGGAGTTCAGGAGGGGTCCGCCGTAGACCTCGACGCCGGCCTGCAGCCAGCCGAACTTGCCGGTGGTGGGCTTGGGCTTGAGTTTGAAGGAGGGCGAGTCCGTGTGCGCGCCGAGGATGTTGAAACCCGTGGTCGGTCCGGCGCCTGCCGGCACCACCCAGGCGATGAGGGCGCCGTCGCGGATCACGTAGAACTTGCCGGTGGCGGCCGCGGGCTCCGGCCAGGCCTGCAGTTCGTCCAGGCCTGTGAAGCCCGCCGCGTCCAGCCGCCGCGCGGCCTCGTGGACGGCGTGGAAGCTCGACGGCGACGCGCTGACGTACGCGCCGAGGTCCTGGATGTGCTCTGCGGCAGTGCTCGGTGTGGGCATGGCTCCGAGTCTAGCCCGGCACGCACGGGCCCCGGCGGCTGCGGTCCCGGGCGACGCTGCGCCTAGACGGTGACGTTGAGACCGGCGGCATAGCCCGCGGCCACCGAGCCGGTGATGGTGGCCAGCTGGTAGATGCCGCCGTCGTTGCCGAAGACGTTGTCGGACTTCAGCGTGGTGCGGGGGAAGTTCTGCGCGCTGGATTCGTACCCGGCCGACGCGTAGACCTCCTTGCACGCGGCCTCGGTCAGCGCGATCTGTGACACCGCCAGGACCTGGCCGGCCGCCGTCGCATTGTTCATGGACTCGAACACTTCGAAGTGGATGTGCGGCCAGCGGCCGTTGTAGGCACCGGGGTAGATGGTCTTGAACGTGACCTGGCCGTTCGCGTCGGCCTCCTGGACGCCGCGGAGGTAGTTCTCGTTCTGAAGCCCGGAATCGTACATGGAGTATTTGCCCTCGCGGTCACAGTGCCAGGCGTACACCGCGGCACCGGCCAGCGGGGTGCAGCCGTTGGCGTTGTCGAGAAGGGTTAGCGTGACGGTCAGCGGTACGCCCTCGGCCGTGCTGGTGGAGGTCCCAAAGCTGGAGGTGATGTCCTGACGGACCACGCCGGATGCCTCGAGGACGTTGGGGCCGTTGGAACCGTCACCGGGGTAGGGGCCGGCGGTTTCCTGCGGAATTTCGACTCCGCACTCGGCGATCGCCCGGGTCAGCGTCGGAGTGGCCGACGCCGACGCCGTCGCCGGGGCTGTTGCCGATGGGACTGTTGCCGACGAGGTCCCCGCGGCCGACGTCGGACTGCCGCTGGTGCCGCTTGTGCCGCCCGGGCTGCAGGCCGCGAGGGCTGCGGCCGTTCCCGCGCCGAGGATCATGCCCAGCGACCGGCGGCTGACGAGGGTGGAGAGATCGAATTCCAGGCCGCGGTCGTGGTTGGGGTGCGGCTCGTGCGGGGGCTGCGGCATTTTTGTCATGACCCCATCGAACCCGGCAGCGCTATGGGCTGGCCAGTCCCTTCCTGTGATGCGGCTGTGCTCCGGCACGCATGGACATGCCCTTCCCTCGCGCTGAACTGCTCCCCGGAAGTTGGACTGAGAAATTCAGTTCCGACTCCCGGGGAGCAGTTTTATGCATGTACGTAGTCCGTTATCCGAAGAGCAGCGCGAGGCCGCTGTAGCGTGGTTTGAGAAGGGCATCGCGGATAAAGCGGCGGCTCGGGTCCTGGGTGTGTCTCACTCGCCGGTGCAGCTTCTCTATCTGCGGTGGAGAATCCATGGTCGAGGAGCGCTGATGGCCAAGCCGACGAAACAGGTGTACTCGTTCGAATTCAAGCTCGCCTTGGTCGAACGGTTCATCGCGGGTGAGACTGCCCAGGATCTCGCGGCGGAGGCCGG
>NZ_FUZD01000047.1:0-1680 GCF_900168135.1 Arthrobacter sp. 49Tsu3.1M3 | reverse complement strand
CTGGTTTCTCCCGTTTTCCCGGGGGTGCCGGTTGTGTCTGTTTTACTTCAACGGAGAGTTTGATCCTGGCTCAGGATGAACGCTGGCGGCGTGCTTAACACATGCAAGTCGAACGATGATCCGGTGCTTGCACCGGGGATTAGTGGCGAACGGGTGAGTAACACGTGAGTAACCTGCCCTTAACTCTGGGATAAGCCTGGGAAACTGGGTCTAATACCGGATATGACTCCTCATCGCATGGTGGGGGGTGGAAAGCTTTATTGTGGTTTTGGATGGACTCGCGGCCTATCAGCTTGTTGGTGAGGTAATGGCTCACCAAGGCGACGACGGGTAGCCGGCCTGAGAGGGTGACCGGCCACACTGGGACTGAGACACGGCCCAGACTCCTACGGGAGGCAGCAGTGGGGAATATTGCACAATGGGCGCAAGCCTGATGCAGCGACGCCGCGTGAGGGATGACGGCCTTCGGGTTGTAAACCTCTTTCAGTAGGGAAGAAGCGAAAGTGACGGTACCTGCAGAAGAAGCGCCGGCTAACTACGTGCCAGCAGCCGCGGTAATACGTAGGGCGCAAGCGTTATCCGGAATTATTGGGCGTAAAGAGCTCGTAGGCGGTTTGTCGCGTCTGCCGTGAAAGTCCGGGGCTCAACTCCGGATCTGCGGTGGGTACGGGCAGACTAGAGTGATGTAGGGGAGACTGGAATTCCTGGTGTAGCGGTGAAATGCGCAGATATCAGGAGGAACACCGATGGCGAAGGCAGGTCTCTGGGCATTAACTGACGCTGAGGAGCGAAAGCATGGGGAGCGAACAGGATTAGATACCCTGGTAGTCCATGCCGTAAACGTTGGGCACTAGGTGTGGGGGACATTCCACGTTTTCCGCGCCGTAGCTAACGCATTAAGTGCCCCGCCTGGGGAGTACGGCCGCAAGGCTAAAACTCAAAGGAATTGACGGGGGCCCGCACAAGCGGCGGAGCATGCGGATTAATTCGATGCAACGCGAAGAACCTTACCAAGGCTTGACATGGGCCGGACCGGGCTGGAAACAGTCCTTCCCCTTTGGGGCCGGTTCACAGGTGGTGCATGGTTGTCGTCAGCTCGTGTCGTGAGATGTTGGGTTAAGTCCCGCAACGAGCGCAACCCTCGTTCCATGTTGCCAGCGCGTAATGGCGGGGACTCATGGGAGACTGCCGGGGTCAACTCGGAGGAAGGTGGGGACGACGTCAAATCATCATGCCCCTTATGTCTTGGGCTTCACGCATGCTACAATGGCCGGTACAAAGGGTTGCGATACTGTGAGGTGGAGCTAATCCCAAAAAGCCGGTCTCAGTTCGGATTGGGGTCTGCAACTCGACCCCATGAAGTCGGAGTCGCTAGTAATCGCAGATCAGCAACGCTGCGGTGAATACGTTCCCGGGCCTTGTACACACCGCCCGTCAAGTCACGAAAGTTGGTAACACCCGAAGCCGGTGGCCTAACCCCTTGTGGGAGGGAGCTGTCGAAGGTGGGACTGGCGATTGGGACTAAGTCGTAACAAGGTAGCCGTACCGGAAGGTGCGGCTGGATCACCTCCTTTCTAAGGAGCACCTACAACGTTCTGTTCCCCGTGTATGCGGGTGTTCAGGGGTTGTCAGGAGTACGCCCGTTGCGCAGACGATTGTTCTGCGGCGGGTGCTCACGGG
>NZ_FUZD01000048.1:0-1514 GCF_900168135.1 Arthrobacter sp. 49Tsu3.1M3 | reverse complement strand
CTGGAACCGGGGCGGACAGGCGGCGGAACACGACGGTACAGCGAGCAGGACCTCGATACCCTGCGCAGGATCAGTGCCCTGCTTGAGGACGGCCTAAACCTGGCCGGAATCCGCCTCGTCCTCGAACTCGAAGCAGCCAACAGGCGCCTCGAACGCGAACTCGCGGCGGCCCGCTCCCGGCGGCGCTGAGCCGGCGAACACGTGGCCCCGGGGCGCCGCCAGTCCCGGCGCGGCGCAAGCGCCGCGGCGGAGGCCGGCCGGAACTGCTGCAGGCGCCGGGGGTGCGATCTCGAGGACCGCCGACATCGCGCCCTGCTTTGTCGACGAACACCGATCTCCCTCGTGGAAGCAGTTGGCGCCCACGGTACTTTTTCAAGCCCACGCTCTTGCCGGACCAACGGCAGGAGTACGCCGGTACGCCACGCGGGGGACCCTGGCCAGCGTCCTGGGATATGCGGGGCCCTGCGGGGCCATTCGTGGCCGGAAGTCCCTGTCCAGATGTGGACTGCGGTGGGATAATGCCTCTCATGAGCCGGAGCCAGGAGAACGGTGCTGGAGGCCATGGTCCAGCCAGGTCCGCGAATACGGACCTGTACGCCCCAGGGCTGCGGGCGGGGACGTTGCGCAGCATCGGCCAGCGCCGCCGCGATGCTGAAATGAAGCTGGAGCAGCACCTGCAGGATGCGGACCACAGGCACGCTGCAGGGAACAGCGGGCCCCGTCATGGCCCTGAATAGACTCCCCCGCAGGGTCCAATGTCCGGCACACCTGTCCAGCACCACGCCACCATGAAGGAGATTGCCATGACAACGGTACGTGAAATCATGACCGGCAGCGCCGAATGCGTCCGCGCGGACGAAACACTGGAGCAAGCCGCCCGGAAGATGAAGGACCTGGATGTCGGATCCTTGCCTATCTGCGGGGAAGACAACAGGCTCAAGGGGATGCTGACAGACCGGGACATCGTCATCAAGTGCCTCGCCGAGGGCGGGGACCCGCGTACCGCGACGGCAGGGGAGTTCGGTCAGGGCAAGCCCGTTACCATCGGGGCTGACGATTCCGTTGAAGAAGCGATACACACGATGCAGAACGAGCAGGTCCGCAGGCTGCCCGTCATCGATGGCCATGACCTGGTCGGCATGCTCAGCCAGGCCGATATCGCAAGGAACTACCCCGAGGACCGCGTCGGGGAACTCGTCGAACTCATCTCCTACTGACGGTCAGTGCCGTCCAAGCGGCAGCCGCTGCCCGTGCGGCGGCGACTGGTAAGGCGCACATAGCCCGCCCGGCCCAGTGCAACGGCAAGGCCCTTCCCGGCGATCCTTGAGGCCGGGATCAGCGCCACGCCCGGCCGGCCAGCTGCCCAGGCTTGTCCGGTAGCGTGCGGCTGGTTTGTGTCAGCGGGAGAAGGGAAGGTGGTCGGGGATGCGCGGCTTGGCGTTGCCGGCGAAGGTGAACTTCGCGTCGTCGCCTTCGCCTTCCACGTCCACCACCACGATGTCGCCGGAGTGCAG